>NZ_CP122979.1:648815-973223 GCF_029854295.1 Mesomycoplasma lagogenitalium | reverse complement strand
TTAATTTTTTATCAACAAGTTTTAAACATAAAAATTCGTAAATTTTCGTATCTTTTTTTAAAATTGACAATTTCAACAAAAAGATATTGACATATTTTTTTAAATATCTATATTTTTTCGTTTTTTAAAATTGGTTGTTTTTTCTTCCTAAAATAATAAAATTTGTTATACTTTTTATTATTTATAATATTAAAAATATTTATTCAAATAATTAAAAATTTTATTTTAAAATAAGGAGAATTATGAAAAGAACTTATCAACCAAATAAGAGAAAACATGTGAAAACACATGGTTTTAGAGCTAGAATGGCTACTGCAAACGGAAGAAAAGTGTTATCTAGCAGAAGAGCAAAAGGCAGAAATAGATTAACCGTTTCTGAAGCTTAATTAGAAATTTAAAATGAAAAAAGAAAATAGACTTAAAAAAAATTGAGAATTTCAGGATGTTATTAACAACAAAAAACAAATAGTTACTAAAAGTTTGATTTTGTATTATAAATCATTTAATATTTTTCAAATTGGTATTTCCGTTCCTAAAAAATTTTCAAATGCTGTAAAAAGAAATTATTACAGAAGACAAATTAAGTCAATATTAAATAAAATTAATTACAAAGAAATTAAATTTCAAATAGTTTTAATTTTAAGGAAAGGATTTCTGAATCTCTCCTTTCAAGAAAAAGAAAACGAGATTATTAAAATTTTTAGGAGGTTAGGAAGTGGAGAAAAAAACTAAAAAGCCCAAATCCTATGACTTCTTCAAAGGTAAAGAAAACCCAAATGAGCAAAAGGGTGTTTTTGCAAAAATATGAAAATGATTTAAAATTTTTATTTATGCATTTATATTCGGAACATCATTAACAGGGTGTATTCAGTCCTTTGTTATTAAATCTTCAGTTCATACAGGAGCAGGAATAGAATTTTATAACTCTTCAGATGCTATTTCTCCAAATGCTGTTGTATTTAGAAAAGAAACAAATAGCGAAGGAAAAGAAGTTATAGTAAAGAAAAAAACTAATGATAATTTTTATGTTTCAAATCAAGATGAAGTAGGAAAAAATGTAATTTCCGAGCTCAAAAAACAAGCGAATGGAAAATATGGTGATTGAGCCAATTACAATGCTTTAATTTTATTTCAAAATGAAAAAGGTGAATACGAATATGCCAAAGGTGATGAAACTATGGCAAAAGAGTATTTATTTATAAACAGTTCAATGAATGAATATAATCAAAAATATAATTGAACAGATATTAAATTCTTAAGTGCACTTGGCGAAACTATTAAACACGAAGAAGAATATGTTAATAAAGCAGATCCTAATGTAAATTCTTATATTTGAAAAGTAAATAATCAAATAGCACCAAACGAAACTAAATTGGAAAATAATAACAAATTTTCTCGAGACTTTATACATTATTTAAATTCTAAAATATTGACATTTGATGAATTTAAAGATGGAAAATTAGATAGAGCGATAAGCGAAATAGAATTAAAAGGTCGTGGTGCTTCGCAAGAAAATATTGATATTGTTAAAAATTACACCAAAACTTTAAAACCGATTTTAACAGATGCAAGATATACAAAAATATATAATAACGAACTTCATTTAGAAACTTCTAATTTAAAAGATCGTGTAACATTTTATGAAGCAATTCCTTATTCACTTGGAGAACCTCAAAAACCAGTGGTAACTTGAGGAGATTCTTGAGGATTAGGTCCATTTTACGGTTTATTTATTTGACCAATGTCAAAAATAATGATCGCACTAGCTGATTCAATGTCCTTAATGAGCACATTCGGTTGATCTTCAATAATTACAATCTTAATAGGTGTTTTAATCACTAAAATAATTTCGTTTTCATTTAGATTTAAATCGTTGTTTAGTCAAAACAAACAACAAGAATTACAAGTTAAAAAAGCGAAAATAGATGCTAAATATCTACCGCATAAAGGTAATAAACAAATGGAAGCGAGGCAAAAACAAGAAATTGCTGATTTATATAAGAAAAATAACGTCAGTCCTGTTGAGCCCTTTAAACAACTATTAATAACAATGCCAATTTTTATTGCTATGTGGAGAATTTTACAAGGAATTCCAAGCATTAAAGCAACCACTTGATTAGCAATGAATTTATCTTCAACTTCGTGACAAGAATTATTTGGTGGAAATTGAATTTATTTACCAATATTACTAATAACAGCAATAATTCAAATTGTTCAACAAATTCTTCCAAGAATTCTTGCTAAGAAAAATAAAACTTACTTGATGAACGCGGCAGAAACGGCTGCTATGAAAAAACAACGAAAAACTCAATTATATACTGGTGCAATATTTTTATTTATGGGTCTTATGTTCCAAGCTTCGATTCAAATTTATTGAATTTTTGGTGGATTATGAGAAATAGGGCAAATATTATTTGTTCATTATTTCCAAAGAACAAAATTATTTAAAGAAAAAGTACGCCCTTGAATTAATAAAAAGAAACCAGCATAAAATTTAATATAAAAAAATGCAGACTTTAAACATCTGCATTTTTTAAAATTTAAATTTAATTAAATTTTCACTTGTATATAAAAACCCATATTTAACAACACTATTAAATATGGGTAATTTATTATTTATTATAGAACTCAACAATTAGGGCTTCGTTAATTTCTTTATTTAATTCTCTTCTTTCTGGAAGTCTTAATAAAGTTGCTTTAAAATCTTTATATTCAATTCATTCTGCTTTAACTCTTGTTTCTAATGCCGAAAGAATTTGTGCATTGTTTCTTAGTTTTGCTTTTAATTCTACAACATCATTAACAGATACTTGCATTGAAGGAATATTTGCTTTTTTACCATTTAAAGTAAAGTGTCCGTGATTAACTAATTGTCTTGCTTGTCTTCTTGTTTCTGCAAAACCTGCTCTATAAACAATATTGTCTAATCTTGTTTCTAACATTTGTAAAAAGTTAGTTCCTGAAACACCTTTACGCTTTAAAGATTTAAAGTATGTATTTTTAAATTGTCTTTCGTTAATTCCATACATAAAACGAACTTTTTGTTTTTCATATAAGTGTAATCCGTAATCTGACAATTTAACCCTTTTATCTCCATGTTGCCCTGGGGCATAAGTTCTTTGTTTACCTTTAGCAAACTCTTTTCCTGTTTCTAAAATAGAAAAACCCAATCTTCTGGATTTTTTAAATACAGGACCTAAATATCTTGACATTTTTTCCTCTTTCTGCATTAAAAGAGTAAGAATAATTCTATATCAGGATTTTAAATCTAATGATTTCGGCATCCAGCAAGCTTACTCTCAAATTTAAAACAAATTTAAAAAAACTTGACATATATTAATTCTGCTGTGTTTAATGCTTAAATATTTTACAATAATTTTGTATAATTAAAAGTAAATGAAACAATTTTTATTTATTGCACTAGGATTTTTAATTCTTTTTTTAATATTACTATTACCAATTATAGTTATAAGTATTAAAAAAAGATATGTTTTAAAAATTAAAGAAAAAATTGATGAGTTAAAAAAACATCAGTTATTTTTAAAACATAACGAAATAGAAACACTTATTAAACAAGTGTATATTTTTTTAAGACAACAAAAAAAAGAACAGTTAGTTAAAGAATATTTTGAAAAAGAAAAAAAATATTTAAAATACGATAATAAAATTCAGGAAAACCTAAATAAAAAATATGAAAAAATGAAAGATCTTTTACATATAGAAAATGAAATTAATAAGTTTTTAAAAATTCGTGAAGATTTTATTAAAGTGATTAAAAAAGAATTTAATTATATTTTAAAAAATAATGAAGCCATTTTAGGCCATTTAAGCAGTTTAAATAAAGACTTACATAAAGCAACAATTTTTTATAAATCGTGTAAAGAAGATTTTGCTCACGATAGTAATAATATAGATTTTTTATTGTCGGAAATAGCTAAAAACAATCGCGAAATCCAAACAACTTATTTTTTAGATAAAAATATTGATAGCAACTTTAAATTATTAATAGAAAATCAAAAAAAAATTTTTAATTTATTTTCTATATTAAATTATTCTTCTTATTTGAAAGTTGTTTTAAACGAGAATTTAAATGAAGAATTTAATAAATTAAAAAGATTTTATCAAGAAAATAGCGACTTGATTATCGATTTTCCATACAAATGAAATAATGTTTTTTCAGAATTAACAGAATTAAGTAAACAAGTTAAAAAAGAACACGAAAATTTTAATTTTTCTAAAATTAATCAAAATATAACTGAAATTTACAAAAAAATTTATCAAACAGAATATCAAATTTTAAAAGAAAGAAAGGCTAAAGAATTAGTTTTAAAAAATCTTTTAGTTTTAGAAAAGCATAAAAAAAATTGAATTGATATAGTTGCGAAAATTGAATTTGCTTTTCCATTTTTAAAAACAGAGTTATTTAAAATAAAATCTAGATTATTTAATATGACATTTTCTAAAATACGTAATAATGAAATTTCTTTTTTTGAAAGAAGAAAATATTTTTCTCTTTATATAAATGAATTTATTAATATAAAATCACAAATTGAAAATATTTTAAAAAATAAAAACGAAAATGATGTTTGACTAATTAAAAATATTAACGAAACATGAGATGATAAAAATAAAATTTTAGAAAATTCCTTTTTAAAAATCGAAAAAGAAAATTTACTTTTATCTGAAACTGAACAAAAAGCTTTAACAAAAATAAAAAAACTTGTTTTATTAATGAAAAATTTCAGTTCTAGTGATGAAAAACTTATATTAAATAAAAAAATTATTCAATCAATTGATGAAAATCATAAAATTTTTTTAAAGCTTGTGGATAAAATAATATTAAATAATTTATTTTTAAAAGTAAATAGTTATAGAAAATTTAAAAATAAATTAGATGCAACTATGAGAATTGCTGAATCTTCTTATGCTCAAGGAAAATATGATGATAGTTTAAAAACAATTACAAACTTTTTAATTCAGGAGAATAAATAATGTACGATTTAATTTTGATAAGATATGGTGAACTTGTTTTAAAAGGAGGAAATAGAAAGCAATTTACTAACACCTTAAAACAAAATATAATAAAGCAAGTAGGAGAAGTTCCGATAGTTGCTTTTGATAGAATGTACTTAAATTATAGCGAAGATAATTTACGAAGATTAAACTACGTTTTTGGAATTTCTTCTTTTTCCCCTGTTAAAAAAGTTGAAACTAATATTGAAAAAATTAAGGAAATAGTTTTGCAAGAATTAGATCCTAATTCTAAAACATTTAGATTAAATTGTCACAGAAATTGAAAAAAATTCGAATATAACTCAGAACAAATTATTAATATAGTCGCATCACAAATTTTAAAAAACACTAATAAGAAAGTAGATTTGTTTAATTACGATGAAAAAATTAACATCGAAATTAGAGAAAATTATAGTTATATTTTTAATAAATCTTATAAAGGTTTAGATGGATTACCTGTTGGTATATCAGGAAAAACGCTCCATTTAATTTCCGGAGGAATTGATTCCCCTGTTGCTGCATATGAATTGATGAAAAGAGGAGTTCATGTTGATTTTCTTTCGTTTATAACACCGCCACACACTGATGATAAAACAATAGAAAAAGTAAATAGAATCGTACAACTTTTATCAAATTATCAAGGTGGCTCGAAATTATTTCAAATCAATTATACTGATTTAATGAATTATATTGGTTTTGTTTCCGATCAATCGTATAAAATAAATTTAATGAGAAGAAGTTTTTATCGAATAGCAGATATAATTGCTAAAAAAGGAAATTATTTAGCAATTTCAAATGGTGAAAATTTAGGTCAAGTTGCATCACAAACGATGGAATCAATTTATGTAATTGGAAGTCAAACAAGTTTACCAATTTATCGACCGCTATTAACTTTTAATAAAAATGATACAATCAAAATAGCACAGAAAATTAAAACATATGAAATTTCTATTGAAAAAGCAAATGAAGCATGCGAAATTTTTGCTCCCAAAAGACCTGTTATTAAGCCGACATTTATTCATGCTGAAAAATTAGAAAATGAATTAAGCGAAATTAAAGAATTAGAAAATCAAGCAATTGAAACAAAAATGACTTTTAGTCGTTTTAAAAACATTTTACAATAGACAATAAGTTAAAAAAGAAAATTAAAACGGACTTTTTCAAAAAGTCTGTTTTTTATAATTGAAAAATAAAATTTTATTTTTCTTAAATAATTTTACTTTACATTTTACAATCATTAATCATTATAAGTAAAATATAAACTAAAAATATATTGTTTATTAAATAGAAATTATTTTTAGATCCCGGAATTAAAATGACCTCTTTGTCAACGTTTTTATTTATTCGATATTTAATGGACAAATTATCTAAAATGAATTTAAATTTACTATTTTTGTTTATAATAACCAATTCTTTTGTTCAATTTTTACTTTCATATTTTTTAATCACAATTTCATTATTTATATTATTTAAATTAAACATTAATTTTATCATCGGAAAAATAATGTTTATTTTTTCTATATAAATTTCGTTTCCATTATTTAAATTTGAAAATTGAGAGTTTTTATTATTTTTAAAAATGTTATTAAGAAACAAATGCTTATTGATTAATAAGTCATCAATAGCCTTCATAAAAATTTCGTAATATAAGTGAGTTGGTTTTAATAATGAAAACATTTTAATATTTACTTTTTTTGGTTCGATTTCGCTCATTAAAGAAATTTTTCAATTATTTTTAGAATAATATGGCATTTGATTTTCTCGATGATAAAAAAACCAAAAAATATAATTACTTAAAACATAATCAAATATTATTCGATTTCTATCGATAATGAAATTATTAAAAACTTCTTTGTTTTTAACAAAATTATCGAAATCATTGAAAGTATTAAATATCTTGATTATACTAAAATCTTTTCTTTTTCAATAATTTGCACTTAAAAGCGTTCCGATCTGAG
Source organism: Mesomycoplasma lagogenitalium (assembly GCF_029854295.1). NCBI lineage: Bacteria > Bacillati > Mycoplasmatota > Mycoplasmoidales > Metamycoplasmataceae > Mesomycoplasma > Mesomycoplasma lagogenitalium. Next base: position 966,252 of record NZ_CP122979.1, on the reverse strand, counting down.
CGATTTTTGCCATAATTGCATATTCTTTGCTCACTATGTAAATATTTTTAAAAAATTCATTGTAATAATGGTTTTTAATATTTTTTGCCAAAATTATTTCGATTTCAATAATTTCATTATTAAACATTATTGAAATTTTTTTAAATACTTTGTTAGTGCTATAAATTTTAATAACATTTAATTTAGAAATTCATAAATCTACTTTATCATTTAAATAGTTTGAATTTAAATTAGAATCATTTAATACAACAAAGTCTAAATCATTTGGTTCTCTATTTATTAATTTATGATAATTTAGAGCAAAACTCCCTTGAACTATTAGTGTTATATCATTAAAAATATCACTCATATTTTGAGAATTTCATTCAAGAAAACTTATTAGTAATTCTTTTTTCACTATAAAATAATAGCATTTTATTTCTTTTTATATAAACACCAAACTTTATTTTTTAATATTTTAAATAAAAATAGCATTTTAAAAAATGTTTACCTTTTTTACTTTTCTATATCTTATAATTAAATTATAGATATAAAAATTATCTATAAAAAGAAAAAAGGAGAAATTAAAAAAAATATGAAAACAACTTTTTCATTACTAAATTTATCACAACTAACAACAGGAATCGTTGTGCCGATTCATAATCAAACACGGGAGCAAAATAATGATTTAAAAACTATCTATAGCGACATTTTATTTTTTGATGCTATAAACAAAATGGATAAAGGCGAAGGAAATGTATTTAAAAATGATTTCGTTCATTTTATTAAAGAGTTAGAAAAAGAAGATTATCAAAATATTAATAAAGAAATGAAATTAGACATTTTCATTTCTAATGATCAAAAAAATACATTTTTAGAAATTTATAAAAATAATAGTTTATTTTACCAAGAAGCAGAAAAAACTTACATGGTTTTTCAAAGTCAAAGAGCACTATTTTCTTCCCGTCAAAGAATGTCTATTTCAAGTTGAATAAATATTTTAGAAAACAAATTTTTAAGCATTTCTGATGAACCATCATTTTCTAATATAATGGGGATATTTGGACTTATTTTTGCTGGTGGTGCTTCAATAGTTGCTGCACCTTTCACTGGGGGCACAACTTTAGCTATGCTTGCCGTTGGAGGGGGAGCTCTGGGTTCTTCCATTGGTTTTAGTTTTTGAGAAGGTAGCAGAATAAATAGTGCTAAAAGAAAAAAAGAATTTCTTAAGTTAATTTTAAGAGAATATAGAACACTTTATGATTTTGTTTTGGAAAGCAATGATTATCAAAAAGAATCAAAAATAAAAAGTTTATTTAAAGAATATGCAAAAAAAGTTAATAGTGTATTTCCAAATTTAATCGACTTTGAAGATTTTGAAGTTAAAACAAACACAGATCTCTTTTATGATTATGAAATATATGGTGGTTATTAATTAAATGAAACAAAACAAAAAACCAACAATTTCCTTATATCATTTTATAAAAAGATTGATTTATAATTGAAATACATTATATTTTTCAATTTCAATTTTGATTTTATTTTCAATTCTAGCACCAATTGTGTGGATTTATACCAATAATGGAAAAATCGATTCTCTATTGTTTCTTTTTATTGGATTAACCAGTTTATTATCTATTTTTCGTTTGACAAAAGATATTCAAATTTGCTTTATTTATCTAAAAATGATTGATAATAATTTACTTAATACTGATGATGAAATAAGTAGAGAAAAAATAAAACAGATTTTAATGTTTTATAGAAAATATATTATTGTTTCAGAAAAAAGAATTAATAGTTTTTTGAACACATACAATTTACTAACTGATCTTAATGATCGAAAACTTAAATCATATTATGTAGAATCTAAAGTATCTACTGGGTTATTTTGCTATCCTATAATATTTGGGATAATGTTGATAATTGGTAGATATACACTTTTCAGTCATATTATATCTTTGGAAAACATTTTTATTTGACTTTTTTTCTTATGACATTTTGGCTGAGTTGTTATAATTGCATTAATTCAATCAGCAATTGAAGTATTTATTACAAGAAAAAATAAAAAGCATTTTGAATTCGATTTATAAATCTATTTGTTTTAAATATTTTTAAATAATGAAAAAAGAAAAATTTTTTTAAAAATACACCTTAATTAATCAAGGTGTATTTTTAAAATCGTTTAGATTTTAAAATTTGCATTTAAAATCCTTTATTTTTATAAGTCTTTACATTTTTAAATTAATTATTATATAATTTAAATTATGTATAATCACAAAAAAATAGAAAAAAAATGACAAGACATTTGAGAAAAAACTAAAGCGTTTAAAACAACCGATAAATCAAAAGAAAAATATTATGTTTTAGATATGTTTCCTTATCCTTCGGCTTCTGGACTTCATGTAGGACATCCTGAAGGTTATACTGCGACCGACATTGTTGCTAGATACAAAAGATTAAAAGGATTTGATGTATTACACCCAATCGGTTGAGATGCTTTCGGTCTTCCTGCAGAACAATATGCAATAAAAACCGGGAATCATCCAGCTCCATTTACTCAAAAAAATATTAAAGAATTTACTAGACAATTAAAAAGTTTAGGTTTTTCTTATGATTGAGACAAAACAATTGATACAACCGATCCTAAATTTTATAAATGAACTCAGTGGATTTTTAAAAAATTATATGAAAATAATTTAGCTGAAATAAAAGAAATTGATGTAAACTGATGTCAAGAATTAGGAACCGTTTTAGCAAATGAAGAAGTTGTAGTTAATGAAAAAGGGGAAAGAGTAAGTGAAAGAGGTAATTTTCCAGTAGTTAGAAAACCGATGAAACAATGAGTTTTAAAAATCACTGAGTATGCTGAAAAATTATTAGAAGGTCTAAAAAATGTTGATTTTCCTGAATCGTTAAAAACTTTACAAGAAAATTGAATTGGAAAATCAACAGGTCATAATGTCGTTTTCAAAATTGAAAATTCCAATGAAACTATAAAAGTGTTTACTACTAGACTAGAAACAATTTTTGGAGTCTCATTCATAGCAATTGCCCCAGAACATGATTTAGTAAAATCATTATTAAGCAATAAAAAAATTAAAGAATTTATTGAATATACAAAAACTTTAAGTGATAGAGATCGAATTTCTAACATCAAAGAACAAAATGGAATTTATACACAAATTAATGCAATCCACCCATTAACTAATGAATTAATTCCGATATGAATAGCTGATTATGTTTTAAATTCTTATGGAACTGGGGCTATAATGGGCGTTCCTGATGGCGATGAAAGAGATAAAAAATTTGCTAGCAAATATTCACTAAAAGTTAAAAATATTTTAATTAAAAAAGATGAATATGAATATTTAATTAATTCACAAGAATTTAGCAATTTAAATATTTTTGATGCAAAAAATCAAATTTTTGAAAAAATGAAAAAGCAAGATCTTGCAAAAGAAAAAATCAGTTATAAAATCAGAGATTGAATTTTTTCAAGACAAAGATATTGAGGAGAACCCTTTCCTGTTTATTTTGATGAAAATGAAAATATTTATTTAGAGGAAAATATTGTTGAATTGCCTTATATGGAAAATATCAAACCATCACAAACTGGCGAATCTCCTTTAGCAAATAATAAGCAGTGATTATATTTTGAAAAAAACGGAAAAACTTATAAAAGAGAAACTAATACAATGCCACAATGAGCAGGAAGTTCATGATACTTTTTAGCTTATATTTTGAAAAATGATGACGGTAGTTATCTTGCTTTAGATAGTAAAGAAGCATATGAAAAATTTAAAAAATGGTTACCTGTAGATCTATATATAGGGGGGCAAGAGCATGCTGTCGGTCATTTGATTTATTCAAGATTTTGACATAAGTTTTTATATGATATAAAAGTTTTACCTAATCAAGAACCATTTCAAAAAGTAGTTAATCAAGGAATGATTTTAGGACCGGATGGACAAAAAATGTCTAAAAGTAGAGGTAATGTTATTAATCCCGATGAAATTGTTGAAGAACTTGGTGCTGATACATTAAGAGTTTATGAAATGTTTATGGGTCCACTAGTTGATACAAAAGAGTGAAGTGTTGAAACAATCAAGGGAATTAGAAGATGATTAGATCGTGTGCAAACAATTATCTATAAATTTGCAGATAATAAATCATTATTAGATGAAAATCATTTTGATAAAGAATTTCAATCTATATGACAATCGACTATATTAGAAGTATCTAATGCAATTGAAAATTTAAAATTTAATATTGCAATTAGCAAATTAATGATTTTTATTAATGCTTTGTATAAAATTGAAAAAATTCATTCATATAAACCTTTAATTGATTTTTCAATTTTACTTTCACCTTTTGCTCCTCACTTAGCAGAAGAATTTTTAGAAAAACTAAATCAAAAGCAATTATTATTTCAAACTTGACCAACTTATGATGAAAAATTAATTGTTATAAATTCAGTTAAAATACCTGTTCAAATTAATGGTAAAGTAAGAGCGATTTTAGAAAAAAATGAAGAAGATGATGAAAATTCGCTTTTTGAAAAAGCATTAAATAATCAAAATGTTAAAAAACATATAGAAAGCAAAAAAATAAATAAAAAAATTTACATTAAAGATAAAATAATTATTTTTAATACAAATTAAAAAACATTAATTTTAAAAAATGGGCAAAAAACAATTTATTGATTATTTTTGCTTATTTTTTTTAATTTCAAATTTATTTTTGTTAAAATTTATTTTTAAATAAATAATATTTAAATTATTTTTTGAACTAATGTTTATTAATAATAAATTAGTTATATAAAAACAAAAAAAGGAGGTTAATTTGAAAGAACAAGCAGTTTTAAAAAACAAAATTTCTCTTTGAAAAATTACTGAAAGAACCAGATTTTTTATCATTGTTGTTTTATTAACAACGATGTCTGAAATAGTTATGCAACTGTTTATGCCATTTTTTGTAAAAAACTTGATTGACGAAGGGATTGTTAAACAAAACCTTGATGTCGTGGTTAAGTTTGGTAGTTTGTTAATTGGAATGGCCGTTGGTAGTTTGATGCTCGGAGTTTTAGGTGGAGTTTTTATAGCAAAAATATCTGCTATTTTAACTTTTAATATTCGAAAAGAAATTTTCAATAATGTTCAAAAATTTTCATTTGGAAACATTGATAAGTTTTCTACTGGAGCAATTTTAAACAGAATGCTAAATGATGCTAATAATGTTCAAACGGCATTTATAATGATGATAAGAGCATTTGTGAGAGCGATTTTTATGTTAATAGGAGCATTATTCTTCTCCTTTAGTCAAAGTCCACAATTATCAATGATGTTTTTAGTTATTATTCCTATTTTAATTATTACATCAGGAATAATATGATGAAAGGCATTTCCAATTTATGTAAAATTATTAAAAAAATATGATGAATATAATTTTAAATTACAAGAAAATTTATCAGGAATAAGAACAATTAAATCATATACTACAGAAAAACATGAAGCATCAATTTTAGAAAAAATTGTCAATAAAGTGATGAAATCTAATATAAAAAGTTCAACTTTAAGTATTTATGGTCAAGTTGTTACAATGGGTATTATATTCGCTTCTTTATTAAGTGTTGCAATAATTGGGAAACAACAAATTCTTGATGGGAAAATGGAAATCGGTTTATTAGCAGCATTTGTTTCTTATGTATGACAAGTTACAATGTCATTAATGCTTTTAACAATGGTGTTTTCCAATGTTGCCCTTTCTATACCTAGTTGAAAAAGAATTAAAGATATAATTAATGAAGAAAGTAAAATCGATGAAAATATTAATGGAAAAACAGAAATAAAAAACGGAAATATTCGATTTGAAAATGTGTTTATGAAATATCACGAAGAAGAAGGCTATTCACTAGAGGATATTAATATCGATATTAAACACGGTCAGACAATTGGAGTAATTGGACAAATTGGAAGTGGTAAAACCACCTTTGTTTCTCTTATTTCAAGACTTTATGACACTACAAAAGGGCAAGTTTTTGTAGGTGATGAAGATGTTAAAAATTATAATGTTCATTCATTAAGAGATGCTATTGCAGTAGTTTTACAAAAAAATACATTATTTAAAGGTACTATTCGTTCTAACTTAAAATGAGGAAAACAAGATGCGAGCGATCAAGAAATGTATGAAGCATTAGAAAATTCGGGAATTTTAGATTTTGTTAAAGATTTAGAAAAAGGATTAGATAGCGAAGTAGAACAAGGCGGAAACAATTTTTCAGGAGGTCAAAAGCAAAGACTTTCAATTGCTAGAGCATTAATTAAAAAACCAAAAATTTTAATTTTAGATGATTCTACATCTGCTGTTGATGCTAAAACTGAAAAACAAATTAGAAATGCTTTTAATACAAAAATCAATGATTGCACTAAAATTATAATTTCTCAAAGAGTTTCTTCAATTGAACAATCGGATAAAATAGTTGTTTTAAATGAAGGAAAAATTTTAGCAGTTGGAACACATCAAGAGTTATTAAATAACTGCGAATTTTATGCTTGATTAAACGAAACTCAAAAATCAAAAGGAGGTTATGGTGAAATTGAATAATAAACCTTCAGGAAAAAGAATTCGTTTAGCAAAAGGGGAAATGAAAAAAATATCTAAAAGACTTTTTTCAACCCTTTGAAAAGAATATAAATGACAAATAATTTTTGCGATTATTTTTATAATTTTATCAGCTTGTGGAATGTTATTTCAACAATTATTTGTCGGAAAAATCTTAATAGATGGATTTTTTAAAGATTTTAATTTAGAAAACTTTAAAAATGGAAGTTGAACTTTTAATGAAAGTGGTTTTGTTTTAATGATGGCATTTTCAGCATCAATATTTGCAGTAAGTTTAGTATCCCAATTTGCATATAATAAAATTATGGTTAATTTGACTTATAAATTTACTACAAAATTAAGAAATCAAATGTACAATCATTTACAAAGTTTGCCAATTTCTTATTTTGATAAAAATCAAAAAGGAGATATTTTAGCTAAATTTACAAGCGATATTGACACATTAAATATTTTCATTTCTCAAAGTTTACCTCAATTGATTAATGCTATTTTTACTTTAAGTACATCGCTAGTTATAATGTTTGTTTTAAACTGATTTTTAGCAATTTTAACAATTATATTATCAATTATTTTATTTATACCATTAGTTCTTTTAGGAGCTAAATCAGCAAAACATTTTGCTAAGAGACAAAAAGTAAATGGTCATTTATCAGGTTATGCTGAAGAAATGATTTCAGGAATCAGAGTCGTTAAAGTATTTAATTACGAAGAAAAAAGTAAAAATGAATTTGAAAAAATTAATCTTCAATTATCAAAAGTAGAAGAAAAAGCAAATATATTTGCTAATACATTATTTCCAATTGCTATGAATATGGGAAATATTGTTTTTGCATTAATTTCTATAATTGGTGGAGTAATTTTAGTTAGTTCAATTAATAGTTCGGTATTTTTACTAACAATAGGAACACTAGTATCATTCACTCAATTTGCAAGAAGTTTTGCTTATCCAATTTCTACCGTATCACAACAAACTAATACCATTTCTTTAGCTCTTGCTGGAGCATTTAGAATTTTTTCAATTTTAGACACTATTCCAGAGGAAGATAATGGAAAAATTACTAGTGTTAAAATTATGAAAAATTATGAAACTAATGAAATTTCAGAAGTAGATTTAGAAGACGTTTTTGGAGTTTATGCTTGAAAAATTCCTTTAGAAAATGGTAAATTTACATATAAAACTGTTAAAGGTGATATTGAATTTAAAAATGTATCTTTTGGATACACAAATGAAAAAATGATTTTAAAAGATATTAATTTGGAAGCTAAACAAGGACAAAAAATTGCTTTAGTTGGACCTACAGGAGCCGGAAAAACTACTATAACAAATCTTTTAAATCGTTTTTATGATATTCAAAAGGGTGAAATTTTATACGATGGAATTAATATTAAGGAAATTGAAAAAGCATCACTAAGAAGACTTTTATCGGTTGTTTTACAAGAAACATCTTTATTTACCGACACTATTAAAAATAATATTGCTTATGGACAAAATGAAGCAAATGATTATATAATGGAAGATGTTTCGATAATGACCAACTTAACCCACTTTATACAAAATCAAAGTCATTCGTATGATACCTTATTAAAAGATTCGGGAAATGAATTATCACAAGGGCAAAAACAATTATTTTCAATTGCAAGAGCAAGCTATACAGGGGCACCTGTTTTAATTTTAGATGAAGCAACAAGTAGTATTGATACAAAAACGGAAGTGACTGTTCAAAATGCAATGGACAAATTAATGATTGGTAAAACATCGTTTGTTATCGCTCACAGACTAAGTACTATTCAAAATTCTGATGTTATTTTAGTGATGAAAGACGGACAAATAGTTGAACGAGGAAATCATGATGAATTAATTGCTAAACAAGGTGATTATTACACTCTATGAAATAACGCTTTAGCGAAAGCGAACGATTAAAAATAATAAATTAAAGATGAAATGGCTCACCTTTTTTATTTAAATAGGAAAATTAAATATATATTAATAATAAATCAATTTTGATTTTTATAATATTATTTTTTATCCTTATGATTTTATATAAAACTTAAGAGAAAACCACAACTATTCAGTGGTTTTTATTTTTTTATTTTAGTAAAAATATTATAATTTATATGATATGAAATTTTTTGAAAAACTAAAAACAAGGCTATTTGGTTCTAAAGAGGAAAAAGAAGAACTTAAAAAGATAGAATTACAGAAAAAAACGGAAAAACTAGAGAAAAAAATTGAAAAAGATCTTCAAAAAAGATTGATAAAGGAAGATAAGTTAGACAAGTATGTAGAAGGACTTAAAAAGTCTAACGTTTCGTTAACACAAAAGATTATTAATTTGCAAAATTCTCATAAAAAAATTGACGAAGAACTTTTTGAAGAATTAGAAGAAATTTTAATTATGTCAGATATTTCTTTTTCATTAGTAGAAATCATTTTGTATGAAATTAAAAAAGAAGTTAAAAATGAAAATATTAATGATCCTAAATTAATTGGCGAAATTATTGCAGATAAAATCTATACTATTTATGCTAACAATTCAATAATTAATACTCAATTAAATGTTGAAGATAATAGATTAAATGTTATTTTAATGGTTGGTGTTAATGGTTCTGGAAAAACTACCTCTATTTCAAAAATAGCTAAAAAATATTGTGATTTAGGCAAAAAAGTTTTAATAGCAGCTGGAGATACATTTAGAGCAGCGGCAGTAGAACAATTAAAAGTTTGAGCAGAAAGAGCTGGAGCTGATATTGTTGTGCCAAATGAAAACGAATATGATCCAGGCTCAATAGTTTATCGTTCTTTAGATAAAGCTATTGAAGAAAACTATGATTTATTAATAATAGATACGGCAGGTAGATTACAAAATAAAGTAAATTTAATGAATGAACTAGCAAAAATTAACAACATTATTCACAAAAGAATCCCTGAAGCACCGCACGATTCGTTGTTAGTGATCGATGCAACAACAGGACAAAATGGAATATCACAAGCAAAACATTTTAAGGAAGTTACACCGATTTCTGGAATTGTTTTAACAAAAATGGATGGAACAAGTAAAGGAGGAATTATTCTTTCAATTAAAGAACAACTAGATTTAAATGTTAAATTAATAGGACTTGGAGAAAAGATGGAAGATTTACAAGAATTTGATCTTGATGCTTTTATTTATGCTCTGACAAAAGGTTTAATTGAAGTTTAAAACATATATGAATAATATAGATGAAAGAGAATTATTGATTGAATTATTTGAAAAATATTCTGGTTTACTTACACAAACTCAAAAACAAGCATTTAAACTTTTTTATTTTGAAGATTTATAATTATCAGAAATTGCCAAAATTTGTGTAACAACCAGAAGTGCTGCTTTTGATGCAATTAAAAAGGCTAAAAATAAATTGATTAAAATAGATAGTGAACTAAAAAAGTAAAATGGCAGCATTTAAACCAAACAAAGAAATTGTTTTTTATTTAGAAAATAAAATAAAAAAATTTAAAAAAATTTCTAAAGTTTATTTTTGATCAAATATCATTTTATCTATTTCAATAATTTTAGCAAACATTCTTTCAATAATTTTAGCAATTTTATATTTAGACAATGCAGCTAATATCATAATTGCTGATAGTGATTTAGGAGTTAATATACATTCAAAATCTCAATGAATCGAGATTTTGAAGATGCTTTCATTTACTTCGCTTTTTGTAGTATTTTTAATTGCAATATTCTTTTTAAGTGTATTTTTAACTTTTTTTAATTCTTCTTTTGAGTATAAAAAATATAAAAAAATTCAGAGGCAATTAGCTTTTTATATTACAAAATATCATTCCAAAAATTCTAAATATACATTAGAGCAATTTAAAGAAGATTTACAAAAAGTGGAACCGATATTTTTAAACTGACATAAACGTAGTTCTAAAAAAGAACTGAAAAAAATTTTATTTAAGAGAGTTAAATAATATGGAAAATTTAAAGTATGCAAGATTAATTTATAGAAATATTTTTATAAAATCAGTAGTTTTAAAAACTCTGTTTTTTTCTCTAACTTTTGCAACTTTTGCTTTTATTTTTATTAGTTCAATTTTCACTGCCTTTTATTTAGCTGGACATACAATAAGATTTAGAGTTGTTTTACCTAAATTTTCCGCATCGGATAATTTCAGAGATGTTTATGTATTAATATCAGGTTGATTTTCTGCTGCTGTTACTTTTTGTACATCAATTATTTCTTTTTTCACAATGAATGATAAATATAAACAAAATAAAAAATATTTAATTACTTTAAGATTAGAATTTGCCTTATATAAAGCTAAAATCGGGATTTATAAAAAAGCTAGACAACGAGAAACTGTTTTTTTAGAAAGAACAATGATCATTGCTAATTGAAATGCAATTCAAAAAGAAGCTAACAATAAACCTGTTATTTTAAGTTCGAAAAGTAAATCAATGTATTATCTTCAAGATTTAGACGAATATACCGAAAAACAAACATTACAATATGCTAAAGACATTCAAAAACTTTATCAAAGAAAGTTATTTGTATCTTATACAATTTTTGCTATTTTAAATATAATTTTAATAATAATGTCATCATTAATGGTTGTTATCAACTTATATTCTTTAAGATTTAATCAATTTCCTGATATACCAGGAACAGAGGGAACTATTTACTATTTGATTATAGTAACTTCCATTTCTGCTTTTGTGACTTTTTTAACTTCAATATCTTCATTTTTTTCTTTCTCGGAACGAAGAGCAAAATTAAATTCTGACATTCAGGAATTGGAAAACAAGTTAAATGAGTTTAAAACAGTTCCAATTGAAGATCTTAATGGTTGAATTGAATCCATTGCCAATTATGATGAAGATTTATCAACAGAAATGTAAAAAATATATTATAATAATTTTATGTGATTATTAATTGTACAAATAGTAATATTTTTTTTATGAAATACTGGTTCATCAGCGATTTTATTTTTAAGAATAAAAACCCCTTATAAAATTTTTAAAAAGACCCATGTTTGAGGAAAAATGGAAAGAATTAACCTTTTTCCTTATAATACATATGTATTTGCAACATTAGGTTATATGATGAATGTTATTTATAGTTTATTTCATTATGGTTATTTTTCGCAACCAATAAATATTACTATTACATTTTTCGCTTCATTAATTTATATTATTTCTGTTGTTTTTTACACTTTAGGAATTTATGTGTCTTATAAAATAAGACAAAACCCATTATGACTATATAAAGAAAAATAAAAACTTGTTAACAACCAAGTTTTTATTTTTTTATAAATCATTTATTTTTATTTTGATATTCTTTAGCAACATTCACTCAAAATCTTTTTCTTTTTTAACAACCTTTTTTTAGTTGTGAAATAAAAAAGAACAAATAAACGAATTATCATTATTTGCAAAGTTTTATTTAAATCGTTATCAACAATTACTTTTGTTGCTACAACTCTTCGTTTTTAAAAATTTATAACTTAAAATCAAATCTCCAGTGTCTTTATTTAATTTTTCCATACTAATTAATATCCGTTATTTTAATTATATAAGTTAAAATTTTTAAATAAAAAAGCACATTTAGCGCTTTTTTATTTATTGTTTATTTATTTTCTTTTTCCAAAAATTGTTCTTTTTAATATTAATAAAATAATAGCGGGAATTACTAACAGAATTGCTATCGATAAAAAGAAGAGACGCATATAAATACGATTCATTCTGATTTTTAATTGATCTACTTCAGTATCTTTGATAACTTGAAAACCAAAATATTCTTGGATATCCGATAATCTTTTTTTTCTAGCAATAGATAAAACTATCAAAATAACAATCGATAAAACTACAATTATTGTTAAAACAATTGAAAGATAAGTAGGACTTGGTGTTATTTTATTAATAAATGCTTCAAAATTCAAGATTACATCATTGAAATTTTTATCTTGGAAATATCAGAAAAACAAAGCTGCTAATCCCACGTAGAAAACACAAAAAATTGTCATTCAATTATGATGAATTTGTTGTTTTACTAATTTTTTATATAAATTAGCAATCGAAGCAGGAACACTCTGTGCATTTCGTTTTAATTCTTCTCTATAATTATTTAATGATTTTTTAATTGAACTGTGCTCAATTCAACGAACTGAAAATTTATATAAAGAAAAAATTAAAACAATTGCAGGTATTATAAATCAACTCCATTTATAATCCTCTTCAATTAATTTTATTTTTTTGAGTGAATTTGTAGCAATTAAAGTAATTGCAATTGCAGACAATAATGAAATAATAAAATAGAATAGAACTTGAATTAAAATTATTCTTTTTTCTAATGCAAATACTTTATAAGGGCCATTGGGAACAATTCCATAAGGATCTTTTAATTTACTTTTATAAGAACTTTTTTCAGAATAATTAGTTGTGTTTTCTATTTTATAATTTTCAAAATGAACTGTTTGTGTATTATTTAAAGGTGTTGGTTTCATAATTATTTTTTCCCATTATTATTATCAGTTTTAAGTATAGCTAAAAACGCTTCCTGCGGAACTTCAACAGAACCTATAGCTTTCATCCGTTTCTTTCCTTCTTTTTGTTTTTTTAATAGTTTTTGACGTCTTGTAGGATCGCCACCATATAATTTAGCAGTAACATCTTTTCTATATGCTTTAATAGTTTCTCTAGCAATAACTTTAGAACCAATTACCGCTTGAACTGGAACTTCAAATGATTGTCTAGGAATAACTTCTTTTAATTTTTCTGTTAATTCTCTTCCTTTGTAATAAGAAAAATCTTTATGTACAATCATCGAAAGAGCATCTACCTTATCGCCATTTAGTAAAATATCTAATTTAACTAATGAGGATTCTCTATAACCAATAAGTTCATATTCAAAAGATGCATATCCTTTAGAAATTGATTTTAGTTTATCAAAAAAATCAAAAATAATTTCAACTAAAGGAAGTTCATAAATAACTCTTCTTCTTGAAGTGTCAATAAATTCAATGTCAATATAAATTCCTCTTTTGTTTTGACAAAGTTCCATAACTGCTCCAACATAATTTTCAGGAACTATAATCGAAGCTTTAATATATGGTTCTTCAATGTGGTCGATAAAAGTAGGATCAGGAAAATTAGAAGGATTAGAAATTATTTCAATACTTTTATCAGTTTTAAAAATATGGAATTCTACTGATGGTGCCGTTGCTATTAAATCAATTCCGAATTCCCTTTCTAATCTTTCTTGTAATATTTCCATATGTAACATACCTAAAAAACCTATTCTATATCCAAATCCTAATGCTTTAGAAGATTCGGGCTCAAAAGTAATAGAGGAATCGGATAAGGAAATCTTTTCTAACGATTCTTTAAGTAAATCAAAGTCTTTACTATCAATTGGATAGAATCCTGTATAAACTACTGGTTTAAGTTTTTTATATCCGGGAAGTGCAACATTTGCTGGTTTTTTTGTTAAAGTAATTGTGTCACCTACAGAAATATCTTTGGCATCTCGAATTGAAGCGGCAATTCAACCAACTTCACCCGAAACCAATTCTTCTTTTTTCAATTCATTAGGAGTTCTTACCCCTAACTCAACAACATGAAATTTTTTGCCGCTGGACATTAATGTAAAATTATCACCGACAGCAATTTTCCCTTCGACAATTCGAACTAATAAAACAACTCCTTTATATGGATCGAAATAAGAATCAAAAATTAATGCTCTCAGTTCTTTTTCATCATCAGCATTTTTAGGATAAGGTATTTTTTCAATGATTGCTTCTAAAACTTGTTCAACATTCAATCCTGTTTTAGCAGATATTAACACACTATCATCAGCGGGAATTCCAATAATATTTTCGATTTCTTTTTTTACTCTTTCAGGATCGGCTGAAGGTAAATCAACTTTATTAATAATCGGAATTATTTCTAAATTATTATCAATAGCCAAATAAACATTTGCCAAAGTTTGTGCTTCTATTCCTTGTGTAGCATCTACAAGTAATAGTGCACCTTCAGTTGCAGCTAGAGATCTTGAAACTTCATAAGTAAAATCAACATGTCCTGGAGTATCAATTAAATGAAAAATATAATCTTTGTATTTTAATTGAACTGCATTTAATTTAATGGTAATCCCTCTTTCCTTTTCTAAATCCATAGAATCAAGATGCTGAGTTTTTAATTCTCTTTGAGTAACAGCTCCAGTAATTTCTAAAATCCTATCAGCTAGTGTGGATTTTCCATGATCAATATGGGCAATTATGCAAAAATTCCTAATCTTTTCTTTTTTCATATTATTTTAATTTTACAATAAATTAGTTTTTTTAATATTAAAAAAAGCAACTTATGGTTGCTTTAATGTTAAGATTATAACTTTCAAACTTAAAACTAATTATTGACTATTTGTATTGCCTTGTGCATTTTTTTGTGCTTCTTCTTTGTCTTTTTGAACTTCTTTTGTTGTTTCAACAGCAGGATTCTTAGACTCTTTTCTAATTTGATTTCTATATATTAAATATGAACCAGCAACAGCAAAACTTGTTATGCAAACTGCTAAAAATCCACCTCAAAATCATCTATTTCTTCTTCCTGCTCTTGTCTTTGCCTTTCCAGGATTAAAGATTTTTTCTTCTTCTAATTTTTGTTCAGGTTTTGCATTAATATTAATTGTATTTGTCCCAATAAGATTTTTATCAAGCATTTCCACTGTATTGTTTAAATCTTTAACAAGAATTTCTACTGTATTATTTGTTGTTTTATCCATAAATACCTCGTCTAAATAATAAAAATTATATCATTTTATTTATTTTTATTATAATTTTTTTATTTTTTTGTAAAATAATACTTGTAAAATAATCTAAAATAATATAAAAATAATTTTTTAATAAAATGCTTATAAAATCAACGAATATAAAATTAATAATAATTTAGTAAAGTGGACTAAAATTTCTTTTGTTTATATAACATTTATTTGCTAAGTTAAGTTTGAATGTTAATTTTATTTTTAAAAGGAAAAATATGGAAAAACAATATAAAAATACATTAAATATGCCATATACAGAATTTGAAATGAAGGCAAATTTAACAGAAAAAGACGAAAAATTTAGAAAGTATTGAGAAGAAAAACAAATTTATCAAAAATTAGTAAATAAAAACAAAGGTAAAAAACAGTATGTTTTACATGATGGACCTCCATATGCTAATGGAGATCTTCATTTAGGGCATGCTTTAAATAAAACTATTAAAGATATTATTGTTAGATATAAAATGATGAAAGGTTTTTATTCTCCTTTTATTAATGGATGAGATACTCATGGATTACCAATTGAACTCAAAATGCTTCAAAAACTCAATAAAAATCACAAAGATTTTTCAGTTTTAGAATTAAGAAAAGAAGCAGAAAAATATGCTTGAGAGCAAATTGAAATTCAAAAAGAGCAAATGAAAAAATTACAACTTTTAAGTGATTTTAAGGAAATTTATGTTACTTTAAGACCTAAATTCGAAGCGAAACAATTAACTTTATTAAAGAAAATGGCATTAGAAGGATTATTAAGAAAAGGCTTAAAACCAGTTTATTGATCCCCTTCTAGTCAAACAGCATTAGCAGAAGCGGAAGTTGAATATGCAGAGCACAGATCGCCATCAGTTTATGTTTCTTTAAAAATAACAAAAGGAAATTCATTTGTAAACAAAGGAGAAAATTTAGTAATTTGAACAACAACGCCTTGAACATTAATTGCCAATTCAGGAGTTGCTGTTGGTGAAAATTTCAATTATTCAAGAATTTCAGTTAATGAAAACATTTATATTTTAGCAACTGAATTAATAGAAAAACTGGCAGCAGAATTTAAATGATCTGATTATAAAATTCTTTCAACTTTTAAAGGTAAAGATTTATTGAATGTAGAATATAGAAGACCTATAAAAAGAGAAAAAGTTGGAAAAGTAGTTTTAGGACATCATGTTGAAATAGGCAGTGGAACCGGAATGGTTCATATGGCTCCTTTATTTGGTGAAGATGATTTTATCATTGCCAAAGAATACGATCTAGAATTTATTATGCATGTTGAAAAAGATGGTGTTTTAAACAGCGAAGCCGGAGTATATGAAGGAATGTTTTATGAAGATGCAAATAAATCCATTGGTTTATTTTTAGATGAACAAAAAGAGTTGTTAAAATTACAATTTATTAAGCACTCATATCCACACGATTGAAGAACTAAAAAACCTATAATTTATCGGGGAACACCACAATGATTCGTTTCCATTGATAAATTTAAGCCAGAAATTTTAAATGCAATTGAAAAGATTAAAGTCCATCATGATTGAGCTAAAAAACGTTTAACTAAAATGATCGAAAATAGAAATGAATGAACAATTTCTCGTCAAAGATCTTGAGGAGTTCCAATTACAATTTTTTATGATGAAAATAATGAACCAGTTATTAATGAAGAAGTATTTGATTATGTAATTGATTTAGTTGAAAAACACGGAAGTAACATTTGATATGAAAAGGAAACAGATGAATTACTGCCAGAAAAATACAGAAATAAAAATTGAACTAGAGAAATGGATATAATGGATGTTTGATTTGATTCAGGTTCAACTTCAATTGCTGTAGAAATTGAAGGAACAACTAAACCATTTGAATTATATTTTGAAGGATCTGATCAATATCGTGGTTGATTTAACTCTTCATTAATAAATTCTGTTGTATTTAGAAAAGAAGCTCCATACAAAGAACTTTTATCACATGGATTTATTGTTGATTCTAAAGGGCAAAAAATGTCTAAATCGTTAGGAAATGGAGTTGCTCCGCTTGATTTAATTTCAAAATATGGAGCCGATGTTCTTAGACTATGAATAGCAAATAGTGAATATTCAGATGATGTTTCATATTCAACTAAAATTTTTGAACAAAATATCGAAATATATAGAAAAATAAGAAATACATTAAAATTTTTACTAGGTAATATTAATGATTTTGATTATAAGCAAGATGTAAAATTAACTGATATTCATGCCTTAATAGATGAAAGAATAAGTAATCTAAAGAATTCTATTATTAAAAATTATGATGAGCATAAATTTTTAGCAGTTGTAAAAGAAATTAATAATTTTATTATTGATTTTTCAGGATATTATCTTTCAATAGTAAAAGATGCACTTTATGCCGACGAAAAAGATTCGGTAGAAAGAAAAATGATTCAAAAAAATCTATATAATTTAACATTAGTTCTTTTAATTGCACTTTCTCCAATTATCCCTACCACAACAGAAGAAGCATATTCGTATATTAATAAAAAAGATAAAAAAGAATCTGTGCATTTGGAAGATTTTTTTGAATTTCAAGAAATTAAAACTGATTTAGAAAATGAATGAAAAGAATTTTTTAAATTAAAAGACGAAGTTTATAAATTAATAGAAGAACAAATAAAACTAGGAACATTTAAAAGACAAAATGAGGCTAAGGTATTTATAAATTCCGATAGTGAATTTATTAAAAAATTAGACTTAGTTAAATTATTAATGGTTGGTTCTGTTGAATTTTCTCAAACATTAAAAGTGACATCATTTGATTCGTTTAAATGTCAAAGATGCTGAAATCATTTTGAAAAAGAAAAAATGGTTAATGACATTTGCCAAAGATGTGATAGGGTTTTAAAAAATGAAAGATAAAGCAAATAAAGTATTAAATGACTGAAAAAAATCGATTATTGCTTTTAATAGGAAAAAATTAATTATAAATTCTATACTAACAGTTTCAATTTTATTAATTTTGACATTAATTGATCAACTAAGCAAAAATTTAATTTTTGAACATAAATATTTTACCGCAAAGCCTAATTGAAATGAAAATAACACAATTATCGATTATGGATTTATCGGTTTTAGACCGCTTATGCACTATGGTGTGACTTCTGGACTTGAAAGATTATTTGGTGGTTTTTGATTCATTCACTTATTCAGTTTAATTATTGTAATTGTTACCCCTTATTGAATGGTATTTAGTAAAAGATATTATTTATTAGTTTTCATCGGATTTTTATGATCTGGAACATTTGGAAATATGATTGATAGATTTATGTATAATAACGGTGTAAAAGATATTTTATTTATACCTTGAAGAGATAATGGAACATTTAATTTTGCTGATATATTTATTATAATCGGAGCAATTGGTGTTTCGCTTTCATTTATATACATAAGTTTAATTGAATCACATTTAGAAAAAAGAAAACAAATTAGGTCAAAAGCAAAGTTGAATGAACAAGAATCATTAAATCAAGTAATCGAGAAAGAAGAACAAGAAAAATAAAATTTAGTAATGAAATTAGCACTTTTTGATTGAAAGTGCTAATTTTTAATTTATAATTATATTTATAAAAGGAGGTAATATGAATCTGTATATTTATTCAGATGAATCTGGTGTATTAGATAATAAGGGAAAGTATTTTGTTTATTCAGGTTTTATTTTTATTGGCGACCAACAATTACAACAAGCATTAATAATGTATGGTTCTATCGAAAAAAGTGTAAAAAAACAACTTTCTATTCCGAAAAATCAAGAACTTAAGGGAATTTCTTTTAATGCACAAAATAAATATAGAATTATTAAAATTTTAAAACGTTTTAAAGATTTTCATAAGTTTTCTATTTACATTGAACAAGATAAAATTAGAAAAAAAGAGATTTTTAAAAATCAAAAAAATCGGAGAAGATTTTTAGATTATTTATATAAATTTATAATTAAATCAGCAATTTTAGATTTAACACAAAAAACTAAATTGAACTTAAAAGAGGTTCAGCAAATATTTATCAATGTTGATAATCAAAGTATTAAAACTTCAGGATGATATGATTTAAAAAGTTCTATTGTCAAGGAATTCACAAAGGGGATGTATAATTATGAATACGATATTCAATGAGATGCTATCTTTCCTAATTTAAATCCGAACAATATTCATTTACAATATTGCAATTCAAAACATCATTTATTGATTAGGCTTTCTGATCTTTTAGCAAATTCAGTAAATTTTTCTTTAAAAAATAATAAAAATATTTTTGAAATTCTAAAAGAAAACTTCATAGTAGTTGACTATACAAAAAAATATCCAAAATAGAATAGTATATTAAATTAAAAAAATAATTTAAAATCCCCTTTAATCAAATTTTAATATTTTTAATTGAAATAAAAAATTTTAAATTTATATTAATTTGCAAAAAACATTTATTAAAAATATTATTTTATATTAAAATAATACTATGGAACATAAAAAAAGCGACAAAAAATTTGATTATTTAGAAAAAATTATTAAAAGTTATATTGAAACAGGTGAACCAATTGGTTCAGAAACTCTTAAAGAAAAATATAATTTAAATGTTTCATCTTCAACAATTAGAAGTATAATGGCTCAATTGGAAAAAGATGGATATTTAGAAAAATCGCATATATCAAGCGGAAGAATTCCATCTTTAAAGGCTTATAGATACTATGCAAAAAATGTTGAATCATCAGAAAATCAGAATCTTGAAGAAAGACTAAATGATATTTTTGCAAAAAGAAGATTATCAATTGACAAAACAATTGATGAAGCAGCAAAAATTATAACTGAAATTTCAGGAATAACTTTAGTCACTTCAACTAGTTCCATAAAAGAAAAACTACGTTCTATTAATTTAACTATACTAGATGAAAATTCTAGTGTAATTATTTTAGTTACTTCATCAGGAAGAGTAGAAAATAAAACAATTTTCTTTAGCGACGAAGTCGAGAAAGAAGACATAAAAATAGCAGTTAGAGTATTTAAAGAAAGACTAATTGATGTTGCTTTAAATGAAATCCAAGAAACAGTAAAATTAATTGCCCCAATATTGGCGAAAGAAATAAAAAATCTTGATAATGTTTTAAAAACATTTATGCAAAATGTTTTTAATTTTAAAAATGAAATCGAAAATAAAATATTTAATAAAAATAGTTTAATTTTATCAAAAGAGATATCTCGTGAAAAATTAACTGAAATATTAGAGTTAATTGAAAAAAAATCAATTTGAGAAACAATTGAAGATAAAATTGAGGAAGATGAAAATTTAAAAATTAAAATCGATTCAAAAGAGGCTGCCTTTATTTCTAAAAAGATTGAAAATAAAGAGATCAGCAAAGAAATAACCGTTGTAGGACCGACAAAAAGAATGGATTATTCCTTTGTTTTAAATGCTTTAAATTTATTAGAAGAATTTTTAAAGAAAGAAAAATAGAAAGGATTTATAATGGAAAAAGAAAAAGAAAATTCAATAGAAAATCCAAAGAAAAATCAAACGAAAAAAAGTTATAATAGTAAAACACAAAATAAATTTTCAAAAAGAAAAGAATCTAAAAAAGAAGAAAAAAGTTTAAGTGAAAAATATAAAATTAAAATTTCATTATTAGAGTTAGAAAACGAAAAATTAAAATTACAATTAGAAAAAAATAACGAAGAATTAAAAAATAAGGCAATAGAAATTCAGCAAAAAGCAAAAGAAGAAATTCAAAAACATAAAGATGAAAATTTTTCAAAAGTCGAATTAGAATTAACAAACATTAAAAAATACGGAATTCAAAAATTCTTTGAAAGTTTTTTAATCCCTTTAAGAAACTTTGAATTAGCAATTTCTGCTGGAGAAAAACAAAACAATCCTGCAATTTTAAATTATGTAAAAGGTTTTTCAATGTTATTTAAACAAATTGAGCAAGTTTTTGCCGACTTTGGAATTAGTAAAATCGAACCATATGTTGGTCAAGAATTTGATGCCGAATTACATGATGTTTTTGAAACTATAGAAGATGAACAATTAAAAGATAAGATAATATCAGTTAAAAGCAATGGTTATAAATTATATGATAGAGTAATTAAACCGGCTGTAGTTGTAGTTGGTAAATAAAATGAATACAAAAGATCAAATTATTAGTGCTATTAAACAGGCGTTAAATAAATTATCAATTGATAAACAGATAATTTTAACTGAACCAAAAAATTTTGGTGATTATTCGACAAATATTGCACTAACTTTAAAAAATCAATTAAATAAAAACCCATTAGAAATAGCAAATTTAATAGTTACTCATATTGATAAAGAAAAATATTTTATTGAAAAAATAGAAATTGCTAAACCTGGTTTTATTAATTTTTTTGTTAAAAATAATATTTTTGTTGAACAAGTTAATGAAATTAATGAAAAAGGATTAGATTATGGAAAACTTAATCAAAATCAAAAAATAAACATTGAATTTGTTTCTGTTAATCCAACGGGATTTTTACATCTTGGACATGCTAGAGGAGCGGCGGTTGGAGCTACACTTGCTAATGTGTTAGAATTTGCGGGAAACAAAGTTTTTAAAGAATATTATATAAATGATGCAGGTAATCAAATAGATTTATTAGCTATTTCTGTTTTTACAAGATATTTACAACATTTTAAAAAAGATGTAAAAATGCCTGAAAATTCTTATATTGGTCAAGATATTGTTTGAGTTGCTCATGTAATTATTGAAAAATATCGAGATAAATTTGTCAGCTCTTCTTTCGAAAATGAAGAAGTTAGAAATTTTTTCAAAAATGCTTCGGTATTTATTTTGATGAATCAAATAAAAAAAGATTTAAAACTTTTAGGTATTGAATTTGATAAGTTTGCAAGTGAAAAGTTACTTTATAAAGAAAATAAAATTCAACAAGCATTAAGTAAATTAAAAGGCACATACGAAAAAGATGGTGCTCTTTGGTTAAAAACAAGTGATTTTGGCGATGATAAAGATCGCGTTTTAATTAAAAAAGACGGAAGTTATACATATTTTTTACCAGATATCGCCTATCACAATCAAAAATTTTTAGATAATGGTGGTGTTGATAAATTAATTGATGTTTGAGGTGCTGATCACATCGGATACATAAAAAGAATGGAAATAGCACTTAGTCAATTGGGTTATGATTCAAAAAATGATTTTAAAGTTTTGACTTGTCAAATAGTTAGATTAATGAAAGATGGTCAAGAATTAAAAATGTCTAAAAGAAAAGGCATTACATTTACTGCTAGAGAACTAGTTCATCTAGTGGGAAAAGATGCAGTAAGATTTTTCATGATAGATAGATCAGAAAATTCAGGTTTAGATTTTGATGTGGAAATCGCAAAAGAAAATTCACAAAAAAATCCAGTATTTATGGTTCAATATGCTTATGCTAGAGCCAATCAGTTACTAAATAAAGGAAAATATTTAAATCAAAAAGCTAGCAAAATAAGCGAAGCTTTAGCAATCAAATTAATAAATGTTTTAAAAGATTTTCCTGAATTAATTAAAAAAATTAGTGTAAATTATAAAATTAATTTAATTTCTGAATATCTAATTAAATTAGCAAAGGAATTTAATTCATTTTATTCTAATGTAAAAATTATTAATAGCAAAAACGAAACCAGTTTATTAGCACTTGTCAAGGCTACAAAAACCGTTTTAGAAATAGCGATGAAATTAATAGGAGTGTCAACTCCTGAAAGGATGTAATCAAAATGAAAACAATGATTAATTTAGCTAAAGAAATTTTAAATAATACAAAAGATTTAGAATTTGAAGAAATTTTTCTTTATGTTAAGGAACATTTGTATGAAAGATGAGTAAAAGATTTACCAAAACTTTCTGACGAAGAAGAAAAAAACCTCTTAACTAAAAAAAGAGGTGAATTGTATAAATTATTAACAGTGGATAGCAACTTTAAAAGATTAAATGACGGAAAATGAACAACCCAAGTGGTTGATAGCATTTTTTAATTACAAAATTTATTTTTTAATAGAAAAGGTTAATTATTTAACACAGACAAATTAATTCCTAAGCATAAAAGAATTAATTTGTCTGTGTTTTTTTAATAATTTAATTAGGAGGAATTATGAAACAAAAAATAAAAATAATTTTAATAAATAAATTTAGATTTTCTTTATTAATTTTAATTTCTGCAATAAAATCTATAATTTTTGGTCTTTCATTTTTTTCATTATTTAAAATTTTTAATTCAATTTTAAATTCAAATGAAATTAAAGAAATATTAATCTACAGTTTTTTATCACTTTTATTTGTGATATTTAATGTACTACTAAATAGTATATATAAACACTTTTATAAAAAATATTTAAATACAATTATTAATATTTTAATAAAAGAGGCAACAGATAATCTCGAAACACTTTCGGTCAATAAATTTAAGTTAAAGACAGACGAAGAAATTTTGTATTATTCAACAGAAATTCCGAAGCAAATTTCAGGTTTTTTCTACGAAATAATTTTTCTTTTAATTGAAGACATTATGAAATTTATTGTAATAATTACTTTATTTTTCTATTTTAATTGAATTATTGGAATTTTAGTTACTATAATGGGAATTTTATTAATTTTATACTATAATAAAACACTATTTTTAATGACTAAAATTGATTATAAATCAATTGATTTAGAAGAAGAAAACAGATATCATTTAAACAACTTTTTAAAATTATATAAATATTTTTTCCTTATGAGAAAAAATAAATTATGATTTATCTTATTAAATTTAAAAATAAAAGATAATCATAATCAAATTTATAAAAACGAAAAGAAATATTTTAAAATTGATGCACTTAATGAATTTGTTATAGCACTTTTTATAATTATTAATATTTTAATTTTTAGTTTGTTTACTTTTTACAATTTATTCAATTTTACAATTGACATTTTATTAATTGCTTTTATTTTAATTTCAAGTTGAACTTTAAATATTACAGACATTTATCGTTCAATTCCAGCATTTTCATTAGCAAAAGAATTAATAAATGAATTAGATGAAGTTAAAGAAAAAGAGATTCAAACTGAAAAAAGCAATTTATATTTTAATGAGTTAAACATAAGAAATTTAAACATTTTCATTAATGAAAAAAATATAATAAAAAATTTAAATTTATCTTTAAAAGAAAATGAAAAATTAGCAATAGTTGGCAAAAGTGGCGCGGGGAAAAGTACATTGGTTAATTTACTTTTAAATAATAATGTTTTTGAGCAAATTTCATTTAATGGATCAATTGATTGAAATGAGCAAAATGCTATGGAAATGTCCAATCAAGAAATAAAAGAAAATTTTATATTTGTTGGTACTGAAAATAATTTGTTAAATGGGACTATAGAAGAAAATATTTCTTTATTTTCAAAACAAATAGATTCTTTAAAACTAAAAGAAATTTGTAAACTATTAGAAATAGATTATTTGAATTTGGAAATACAAATTAACACAAGTGAATTTAAATTAAGTGAAGGAGAAAAGAAAAGAATTATTCTAGCTCGTCTATTATATTTATCTAGCAATAAAATAGTAATTCTTGACGAATCATTTAACAATTTAAATAATAAAATGGCAGAAAAAGTTAGAGAAATTATAATGGAAAATTCAAGAATTTATATTGAAATATCTCATAACTTTTCTGACAATGATTATAAAAAATTTGATAAGGTGGTAAAACTATAATGATAAAAACGCTATTAAAAAAACCGATTACAAATTCAATATTACTATTATTATTTGTTTTATCATTTTTCCCTGTTTTATCAATTTATTTTCAAATTGAAGCAATTAAAATACTTTTTGAAAATAACATTGATAATAAACAGTTTATTATTTTTCAAGTTTTATCTTTAATTTTAGAATTGATTTGTCTCCCTATAAAATCACTAGTTAATATTTTTATAAAAAAACAGAAAAAGACAGTTATTTTAGAACAAAAACAAAAAATTTATCAAGCTATTAGCAATCAAAAAATCACTGATTTTCACTCAAAAAATTCTAATTCAAAAGTTTTTGATTTAGAGACTAATATTAATAACTATTATTCATTTTACTTAGACAATTTTTATAATATTTTTTGATATTCAACAATTTTTACATTTTTAATTATTTTCATTTTTATTGAATCATTTTTATATTCATATTGACTTTTACTTGTTATTGGCTTTTTGATAATTTCATTTTTACTTTTTATTTTTTTACCAATTATAAATAGTAAAAAAATAAAAAAAGTCAATGAAAACTACTTAGTTAAAGTTGATCAAAATATTGCTAATTTTTCTAATATCGTTAATAATTATGAAGCATTTTATTGAAATAATAAAACAGCAATTTTTAAAAATTTAATTCAAAAAGAAAATATTGAATCAAATGATGAATCATTTAAATTGTCAAAAAAGAAAATTTGACTAAAGTTTTGAGAAATCTTATTCAGTTCAGCTATAGATCGATTAGTTATTTTGACTATTGCCATAACAAGCATTATTAATCCGATTAATAAAATTTTAGTTTCATTAATTGAAAAAATATTTAATGACAGCAAAAATTCAGGAATTTTTGCTGTTGAAACTTATAAAGAAGCAAGAGAAAATAGTGCATTAAAAAGCAGGATAGAAGAATTTAAAGTAGAAACTATTAATTTAAAAAATAATGTTAACCAAGAAATTAAAACAATAAAAATGGAGAAAATCAATTTTTACATAGAAGATAAAATTTTATTTTCACAAGATATTAATTTAGAATTTTTAGAAAACAACATTTATTTAATTAAAGGTAAAAGTGGCTCAGGAAAAACAACAATTATAAATTCACTTTTAAATATCAAAAAAATTGATAAAGGTAATTTACTAATTAATAATCAACAATTTAATGAACAAATGTATTTAAATTTTTTAAATCAATTAGTTTATTTTAATAATGAAGAAATAAATTTTATTAAAAGTGCAAAAGATGTAATAAGTCTATACACAAAAAATGTTGATGAATTAAAATTAAAAAAAGCTTGTGAATTAGCTAAAATTGACTTTGATATTGAACAAGATTTTTTAAATTTATCTAAAGGCGAAAAACAAGAGTACAACTAGCAGTGTTTTTCTATTTAGATAGAAAAATATTAATTTTAGATGAAGCATTATCGGCAATTGATTATCAAACAAGAATAGAAATAATTAAAAATTTAAAAAGCTTAAAAAACAAAATTATTATTATTGTTTCTCATCATATTAAAACAGAAAATAATTTACTATTTTCAGATGTAGTTAATATAAATGATTATAAAAAAAAAAAAAAAAATGATCATCAAAAATAGGTGATCATTTTTTAAATTATTTATTTTATAAATTTAAAAAGGACAATATATCATCAATAGTTAATTCTTTTTTATTAACTAGCTTTTTTACTTCATCTTCATCAGAAAATGCAATACCAATGTTTCCTATTGCTTCCATTTGATTTTCTGGTTTTAGTGCCAAAGCAACAACAAATTTAATTAATTGATTATCAATTTTAATAATATCTTTTAAAGAAACAAAAATAATATTATTTTTCAAAACAAATGGCGAACAATCAAAATTTCCATGAGGTAAAAATAAATAATTTCCAATAGCAACCGATGATTCTTTGTCTCTTTGAATCATTGAATTTAAATATTGATCAGTTACAGAGTTTTGACTTTTAAATTTATCAAAAACAAATTCAAAAATTTCTTTTTTATTTTTTAAATCTACATTTAAATAAATGCTCTTTTTATCTAACATCTTTCTCCTTTATATAATTCTTTTAAAGTTTTTAAATCTTTTTTATTTCAATAACTAAAATAATTATTTAAAAATAATTGTAAATTATTATTTAACTCTTTTTGCATTTTCAAAGATTGTAAATCATTTTTATAATCGAATTTTAATAAATAATTAATTATTTTTATTAAATTTATTTTATCTATATTCGCTTCGTTTAAAAGTCTATAAATTACAAAAAATCTTTCATTTATGCTAATTTTTTGCAATGGATTGCGGGCGACTCGAACATTTAAATCATTTATATATTTAGAACAAAAACGCTTAGTAATTTTATTTCAGTATACAATCAAATCTTCTTTATTAAACTGATTATATTTTCAATTAAGAGCTAAAATTAAATCGTTTGCTAAATTTTGAATTTGTTTTTTAATATTTTCATCATTAAATGATTGATTTGTATATTGATAATTTAAAAAATGTCCTAAATAACCAATTGCTGAATGAAGACCATTTATTAAAACTAATTTCCTTATTATGTATGGATCGATTTGATCAACATATTTAATTAACTTCAGTTTATAATAACAATTATTTTGGGCAATTATTTCGAAATAATTTTCAACATAAACAGTCATTTTTTCATCATTAATAACTTGTGGAATGATGCAATCAATAGAAACATTAATAAAATTTCAATTAGAATTTAAATTTAATGATTTTTTAAACTGTTCTGAAATTTTATTACCATTTTCAAAACAATAAATATCTTTCTTTTTGCTTTTATCAGCTTTTTGAAAATATTTTTGAATATAAACTAAATTATTACTTTGAATTGAAGTAGAAACGATATTTACTTCATTTATTAAATCAACAATTTTTTTCTCTTCGTTTGATCAAATTGCTTTAAAATCATTAATTTCAATTTTTTCATTTGTTTCAACATTTATAATTTGATACTTTTTTAATTGATTTAATTTATCAACAACTTCTTTATTTGTGTCAATGAAATAAATTTTTACATCATTTTGCTTATAAATATTTGCTATTAAACCTCTACCAATATTTCCAGCTCCAAAATGAAGCACACTAATTTGTTTCATTTATAATTTCCTCAATTATTTGTTCATATCTTTTTTTATTTAAAAATTGATCTAAATCATAAATTTTTGCATTAGGATTTTTTGCTTTAACTCTATCAAATAAGGAATGAATTGTAATAATAATTTTTTCATCTCCTTGTAAATTATTAATTGCTTTGTGAGCAACTTCAATATTATTAATTTCTTTACTTTTTAATAAGTTTTTAAAAATTCCCGATCCCATAACACTAGAGCCCATTCCTGCATCACAAGCAAAAATAACATTTATTTTTTTATCAAAAATTTTATTTTCTTTATTAACTTTCATATTTTTGCTTTTTTCTTGGGCAATTTTTAAATCACTTGTCAATATCATTTTTTTCTTAGAATATTTTTCAGTTAAATAAATAGTTAATCAAGCACACAATAATGAAAATGATGCTGAAAAAACTATTCCTAAAGTTAATCCCAAAATATCTTTTCAATTTTTATTAACTTGTATAAATTGAGAAATTACAGAACCTGGAGATACAGGCGCAACTGCACCTACATCAAATAGTTGGAAAGTTAAATTTCCAACTATCCCTCCTGCAATTACTGATAGAATTAATAGTGGTTTTAATAGCACAAATGGAAAATATACTTCGTGAATTCCGCCTAAAAAATGAATTGGAATAGTAGAAGCGGCTTGAGCTTTTATTTCTTTATTTTTTCTTCCTCCAAAAATAATTCAAGCGATTAATACACCCAATCCTGGGCCTGGATTAGATTCTAATAAAAATAAAATTGATTTACCAGTTTCACTTACTTCAGCTGTTCCTAAAGGAGTAAAAACTCCGTGATTAATAGCATTATTTAAAAAGAAAATTTTTGCTGGTTCAATGATTATCGCTAATAATGGATAAAGTTTATAATTTTTCATTGCTTTAACCATTTCTGATAAACCGACATTTAAATAGCCAATTACATAAACACAAATATAGAAAATAGGAAATAGTAAAACAAAACCTAAAATTCCTAGATAGAAATTATTAACGAGCATTTCATATCCTGACTTTATTTTGTTAATTCAAAATTTTTCTGTGTGTTTTAAAATTAAAGCAGCCAAAGGACCAAAAATCATCGCCCCTAACAACATTGAGCCGCTACTTTCTGTGATTTCTTTAAATAAATATGATTGTCCAGCCGCAATTACAGCAATAGCAACTAATGATGCAATTGCTGCACCTCTTAAATCATAGACTCTTTTTCCGCCTAAAAAAGCAATTAATAATGGAATAACATAAATTATTCCAATATCAATCATTGATGCCAATTCTTGATTAGGAGTTCAACCTTTTGGATGAACAAAGGAAGTTAATAATCCTCAAGCAATGAAAATTCCTATTATTGGCATAATCATTGATGAAAGCGCAGAACCAAAAGATTGAATTTTTACTTTTAATTCCTTTTTTCAACTAATTTTCATATTATCTCCTATATAATTTAATAAATGCATAAACACAATGTTATTTATTTATTAGAAAAATATTCTAATCAAAACATCAATATAATTTACAAATCTATTTCAATTTTTTTATTAAGTAAATTAAATGAAGTTAGCAATTTGAAATTAAAGGAAGTAGCTTTAAATTCTAATTGTTCACAAGCTTCAGTTGTAAATTTTGTAAAAAAACTAGGTTTTAGTACATTTCAAAGATTATTATTTCAAATTGAAAAAGATTATAATTTTATTTCCGTTTTAAAAGAAAAAGAGATAGATCAAAATGTAGAAATAAGACCCGTTCATTATAAAATTCAAAAATATTACAATTTAATTCAAAGTAATTTAATTTTCGCATTTCATAAAAATCAGGATGCCATTTTAAAATTAGCTAAATTATTAAAAGAGAAGAAAGAAGTTTATTTATTTGGTAAAGGTTCTAATTTAGAAATAATGTCAATTTTTCATAAATATCTTTCAGCAAAAGATATTAAATGTCATTATTCATATGATTTAGATTTACAGGAAAAATGAATTAATTATGTGAAAAAAGACAGTTTATGCATCTTTTTTTCCTTTTCTGGAAATACTGAACCAATTGTTTCTAATTTTAAAATTATAAAAAATACTGAATGTTATACAGTATCTTTTACTTCTAATTATGAATCATATTTATTTACAAACAGTGATTTAAATCTTGTTACTAATTTAAATGAAGATGTTTTAGAAAATCACGCATCTGTTAGAATATCTTTTCTTTTTATTTTACTAAACATTATAAATATGCTTTAGAGTAAGATTACTCTATCAAAATTTTAGTGAAATTATCTTTTTATTTTTCACTTTATAAATAAGTTCATAATTTTTGAATTAATTCATAAATCAATTAAAAAAAGGAATAAAAAAAGCAGCAACTCCCTATTTTCCCATCTCTGGTATTTTCGGCGTAAAAGGGCTTAACTACTGAGTTCGGAATGGTATCAGGTGATCCCCTTTGCTATGATTGCTGTAATTATTATACATAATTTTTTTAAAAAAGCAAAATATTTTTTCTATTTTCTATAAAAAGCAATAAAAATTAAAAAAACATTATATAATTAATAATATTATTTTAAAAAAAAGAAAGGAAATAAATGAAATTTTTCAAAAATAAAACAATAAATCTTGTTTTAATAATTATTTTGGCAGTTATTGTTGGTTGAGCTGTATGAAAAATAATGCAGCCAAAACCTGCTTATGCAACAATAGATCAATTTTATGCGAAATTAAATGAATTTTCAGCTAAAGCCGACGATGATAAATTCTTTTCATCGGTTTATATGGATGAAAATTCTTGAATTTTAAAGTATAAAATACCCGAAATTAATAATGCTGGAATTTTTGTTCATAATGAATATATTGTTAATATAAGTCCTACAATTGCAAGACAATTAAACGGTTCTGTTACTGAACAAATTAATGCCGCAATGAAATATAACGAAGCAAGCAATTTAGTTACAGAATTGAAAAAAACTGGTGAAAGTTTAGGATTTATAAATGAAGGAAAATTCAAACCTTCATTATGACAACAAATTTTAAGCTTTATTCCTCTTTTGTTTTCATTTGCATTACCTATTTTACTTATTGTATTTTATTACAAAATGTTGAAAGGAAGCAGTTGAGGTGGAATGGGTGGATTTTTTGGTCCACAAAATAATAGCCAAGCTGTTAAAGTGATGTCAGATAAAAGATTTAGTGACATCGCCGGTAACAAAGAGGTTAAAGAAGAGGTTATGGAACTTGTTGATTATTTAAAAAATCCAGGAAAATACGAAGCAGCAGGCGCTAGAATTCCTAAAGGGATTTTATTAGGTGGTCCTCCAGGAACTGGTAAAACTTTATTAGCAAAAGCAACAGCCGGTGAAGCAAATGTTCCATTTTTCTTTATTTCTGCATCTAACTTTGTTGAATTGTATGTTGGTATGGGTGCTAAAAGAGTAAGAGAATTGTTTAAAGAAGCAAGAAAAGAAGCGCCGGCGATAATTTTTATCGATGAATTAGATGCTGTTGGTCGTTCAAGAGGTTCAGGTATTGGTGGAGGAAATGACGAAAGAGAGCAAACACTTAACCAATTATTAGTTGAAATGGATGGAATGACCGATAATAGCGGAATACTAGTTATTGCAGCAACTAACAGAACAGATGTTTTAGATCCTGCTTTACAAAGACCTGGGCGTTTTGATAGAACAATTACTGTTAATTATCCAGATATCAAAGAAAGAGAAGAAATTTTAAAATTACATGCTCGCGGAAAACGTGTAGATGGAACAATCGATTTTAAAAACATTGCTAAAAGAACTCCAGGATTTTCTGGTGCGCAATTAGAAAATGTTATTAATGAAGCATCAATTTTATCAGTTAGAGAAAATACAAAAGTAATTACAGCTACTCAAATTGATGAAGCTATTGATAGAGTAATGAGCGGACCTGCTAAAAAACACAGAACAATTACAGAGCAAGAAAGAACAATGGTTGCTTACCACGAAGCAGGACATGCTGTTGTCGGTATTAAATTACCTG
This sequence comes from Mesomycoplasma lagogenitalium, assembly GCF_029854295.1. Lineage (NCBI taxonomy): Bacteria > Bacillati > Mycoplasmatota > Mycoplasmoidales > Metamycoplasmataceae > Mesomycoplasma > Mesomycoplasma lagogenitalium. The sequence continues at coordinate 933,960 of NZ_CP122979.1, read as the reverse complement.
GTGGAAATAAAGTTCAAAAAATTACTATAATTCCAAGAGGTAATGCTGGTGGATACAATCTTATGTTGCCTGAAAATGAAAAATATAATGCAACAAAATCTGAGTTGCTCGCAACAATAGCATCATTTATGGGTGGTAGAGCAGCTGAAGAAATTATGTATGGCGCACCTGAAATTTCAACAGGTGCTGCAAACGATATTGAAAAAGCTACAAAAATTGCTAGAAGAATGGTTACTGAGTTTGGAATGTCATCTTTAGGTCCTATTCAATACGAAGAAAATTCAGCAAATCCTTTTTTAGGAAGAGATTATGCTAAAAATATGTCATTTTCGCATCAAGTTGGACATGAAATTGATTTAGAAGTAAGAAAAATAATTTCTGAAGCTTATGAAAAAGCAGTAGAAATTATTAATTCAAATAAAGAATTGCTAGAATTAATAAAAGATTCTCTTCTTGAAAATGAAACAATTGTTGCTGAAGAAATTGAATATATTGCAAAAAATATGAAATTACCAGTTCGTGATGAAGTTAGCGAAAAGAAATCAAAAGATTTAGATTTAGATGAGCTAATTGAAAGTGTTTCTAATAAGGAAAACGAAACAGATTTAAAAGATAAACAATCGCAAGATGATTTAAATAATAGTGATAATAAAGAAAAATAAACAAATCCAAAATAAATTTTAAATATTTTATTAGTACCTATTTTATATAGGTACTTTTTTTGTGAAAAACATTTAATAATTTGTTGCTTTTTTTAAAAAAATATTTATAATTATTTAGGTATTTTTTTAGGCATCTAAATTAAATATAAAATTATTATTCAAAATAAGGAGATAATATGGAAAGAAAATTTAATGAACAAGAATTGGTCAGAAGAGAAAAATTAAAAAAATATAAAGAATTAAATATTAATCCTTTTTCTCAAGCTGATAAAATTATTGATAATTCAACATCTTTAATAGTTAAATATTATAATTATTCTAAAAATGACCTTCATGAATTGAATTTTGAAAGTTCTATAGTTGGTAGAATAATGACTTTTAGAGGTCCTTTTATTATTTTAAAAGATGAAAACGGTAAATTACAAGTTTATTTTAACAAAAAAGAAAATTCTGAATTAGCGCAATTAGTAGAAACTTTTGATATTGGTGATATTATTCAAGTTAAAGGCATTGTAATGAAAACTAATACAGGAGAAATTTCTGTTAAAGCAAAAGAAATAAAACTATTAACAAAGTCGCTTAAACCACTTCCTGAAAAATATCATGGGTTAGCTGATGTTGAAGAGAAATATCGTCATCGTTATGTTGATTTAATAATTAATGAAGAAGCAAAAGAAATTTTTTGAACAAGAAGTAAAATTATTTCTTATGTTAGAAAATATTTTGATGATTTAAAATATTTAGAGGCCGATACTCCTGTATTGCATCCAATTTTAGGGGGAGCAAGCGCTAAACCTTTTACAACATTCTATAATGCACTAAATATGGATTTTTATTTAAGAATCGCAACTGAATTACCGCTAAAAAAACTTTTAGTAGGTGGTTTTGATAGAGTGTATGAAATTGGAAGAATTTTTAGAAACGAAGGTGTAGATACTACACATAATCCTGAATTTACTTCAATAGAATTTTATGAGGCATATTCAGATTTAGACGGAATGATGAAAAGAACTGAAGATTTAATTTCTGCTTTAGCAAAAAAATTAAATCGTGAGGAAATTGTTTATGGAGGCAATAAAATTTCTTTAAAAGCACCATTTAAAAAAATTGACATGGTTGATGAAACATCTAAATATGTTGGAATTAATTTAAAAAATGCTACATTCGAAGAAATTAAAAAAATTGCAATTGATAATAAAATTAAAATTGAAAATTACTATACTTCTGGACATTTAATAAATGAATTGTTTGAATTATTTGTTGAAGAAACTTTAATTCAGCCAACTTTTGTTTATGGACACCCAATTGAAATTTCGCCGCTTGCAAGGCAAAATGAAAAAGATAAAAGATTTACAGATCGTGCAGAATTATTTATTAATAAAAAAGAGTATGCAAATATGTTTAGTGAATTAAATGATCCAATTGATCAACTTGCTAGATTCGAATCTCAATTAGAAGAGAAAAAATCAGGAAATGATGAAGCAAGCGAAATCGATATGGACTTTATTGAAGCATTAGAATACGGAATGCCTCCAGCAGGTGGTTGTGGTATAGGAATTGACAGATTAGTAATGCTTTTAACAGGCAAAGAATCCATTAGAGAAGTATTACTATTTCCACATTTGAAAAATAAGGAGAAATAATGAAAAAATTATTTGCATTCGATCTCGATGGTACTTTATTAAATTCAGAAAGCAAATTTCATTTAGAAACAATTGATGCTTTAAATAAAGCTAAAGAAAAAGGACATTATTTAGCTATTGCTACTGGAAGAGGAGTAGCATCAACATCCATTTTCTTAGATCAATTTGCTAATTTTGACTTTTTAATTTGTAATAACGGTACCGTTGTATACGATGTTAAAAACAAAAAAACTTTAATTAAATCTTATTTACCTAAAGAATATTTATATACTTTAATAGAAGAAGCTAAAAGAACACATTCTTTTTTCACTTTAAGTACTGAGAAAAAAGTTTATCCTTATAAAAAAGAAGGCGACGATTTTTCTTGATTAAATGAACAAGAGTTAATGGATTATAGTGCTCAAGGATTTAAAAGTGAACAAGAAATATATGATGCTATTGAAAAAAATGGTGAAAAAATAACACAACTAGCTTTAAGAAATTCTGAAGATAAAGTTAAAGCTTTAGCAGAAAAATATAGAAATATTTTTAAAGATAATGCAACATGCTTAGTAACAAACAGAGTTTATTTTGATGTTAACCCTGCAAAAACTGATAAATTTTATGGTATTTTAACAGCATTAGAAGAATTGAATTTAACAACTGAAAATTTAGTTACATTTGGTGATTCGGGAAATGATGTTATGATGATTGAAAATGCTAAATTCGGATTTGCAATGGGAAACGCAACTCCAGAAGCTAAAGCTGTTTCTGTTGAAGCAATTGGTCACTTTAATAGCGATGCGATTGCTAAAAAGATTTTAGAATTGATTTAATTAATAATTTTAATGATTAATAATAAAAAACAAAACAACAATTATTTAAATTGCGTTGTTTTGTTTTTTATTATTAAAAGAATTTTCAGCTGATTTAAAAACTAATTTATTTTTTATTTTTAATAAAAAAATATTATCCTTTATTTTATAACTACTAGTTCTATTTTTTGAAATAATAAAATTAAAAATGGACTCAATTTTACCTTTAGTTAAGTTAATATTATAATAATTTTCATTGATCATTTTATAAATTAAATAATGAAAATTATTCTGTTTTTTTAATAAAAAAGAGGCATCATAATTTTTATTTTTCCACCTTTTATAAACTCAATTTTTTTTTAAATTTTTTAAATGAAGAAAAAAATTAAACATTTTGTATTTATAAAATAAAAAAAACTTAAATAAATATTTATTTTTTAGTTCCAATCTTATTTTGTTTCTTTGATAAATGTTTTGATTATTAGAAGAATCGATTGCATATTCTATTTGTTTTTTTTTCAATTTATTTTCAATTTGTTTTTTTCATAATTTGTTAATTAATGGTCTTTTAATATTCATTGAAAATATTTTATTGTTAGTTTTAATTCCTCAATAATTTACGATTTTATTTTGTTTTTTTTGCATAATAGCACTTTCAATAAAATCATCTTTATTGTGAGCGATAAACAAAACTGAGCAATTTTCTTGTTGATAAATTTGTTTAAAAAAATCGTATCTTATTTTTCGGGCAATATCTTGAAAATTTCCAGTTAGTGGATAATTTTGTTTATTAACATTTAAAGTAAAAAAAGGAATCTGATATTTTTTACAATATTGTTCAACTATTATTTGATCTTTATTGCTGTCAATTCTTTTATTATAATTTATATGAGCAACTACAACGTTATACTTTTTAAATTTGTTAAGCATAAACATTGAATCGGGCCCACCGCTAACTGCTAAAAGAATCTTTTCTTTTTTTATTTTTAGCATTAAATCTTTCAACAATTATTCTAATATCATTTGATAAAAATTGAATAGCTGCATCAGCAGCTGTTTCAACAACTTTTTCTATTATTTTTTGTTCTTCATTATTAAAGGGAGTTAAAACATAATTTTTATTTTCCTTATTTAAAGGTCTTGAAATTCCAATTTTTAATCTTTTAATTTGTTCTGTCCCTAACTGCTCAATAATATCTTTCATTCCGTTGTGCCCAGCAGCTGAACCGTTATTTTTAATTGCTGCTTGACCGATAGAAAAGTCCATATCATCATAAATGATTAAAATATCATCATTACTTATTTTAAAAAAATGTGCTATTTTTTGCACAAACAACCCTGAATTATTCATATATGTTAATGGTTTAGCTAAAATATAATCATCAGCTTTTGCAAAAATACCATTAAATTTTTGCTTATCCAAATTTAATTTTAATTCTTGGGCAATTTTGTCTATTACCCAAAAACCCACATTATGCTTTGTATTTTTATATTCATCTCCAGGATTTCCTAATCCAACAATTAATTTCATAATTATAAATTATATAAAAAATTAAGTTTATTTTTTAAATAAATGTCTTAAATTAGTATTTCTTTCAATGTCAATATTTTTTAGAGCAAATTCTAGCACCTCTTTTTCTCCGATCAATTTTAAAAACTCTTGTGCTCTAGTCATACCTGTGTAAATTAATTTTCTTGTTAAAAAACTTTTGTAGTTATTGAAAATCAACATAATAATTACAGGAGATTCTGATCCTTGAAATTTATGAACAGAAATACAATAAGCTAAAGTGATATATTTTTCAAACTGTTTCTTTGTATATTTAATTTTTTTATCATTAGCAAATTTAACAATAATGAATTTAATTTCTTCTTTATATATGGCTACATCCTCAATTATTCCAATTTCTCCATTAAAAACATTTAATTCAGAATCATTTTCGTTTTGAATAACTTTATCATTTATGAAGAATTTTTGATTTTTTATTATAAAAAAATCTTGATTGTTGTTAAAAATTTTAGATTGAACTATTAAATTAACATTATCAATTCCTGCTATTCCTTTATAAAAAGGAGCAATAATGGTGATATTTTCAATTTTATAAAGTTTTAAATAATTGTCCATCTCGTTTTCAAATACTGATACAAAATTTTCTTCAGTAATTTCTATAAAATCAGATTCATAACTATTAAAATCTGGCAAAATACCTAAATTTGCTTTTTGAGCATCGTTAATAATTTGCATTTTATCTTTTTGGCGATAGTTATTTTCTAGTTTTATAACATTAAAATAGCCACTATTGATAAAATCCGATAGTAAATTACCATAGCCTATTGCAGGAAGTTGATCATTATCGCCAATTAAAATAATTTTTTCTAATTCATTAATTTTTATTCCCTTTAATAGTGAATAAAAAACACTGGTATTAATCATAGAAAATTCATCTATAATTAAAACATTAATGTTTTTTGTGCTTTCTTTTTTGAAAACAAAAACATTTTCCTCTTTTTCAGCTTCTAAAAAAGAGTGAATGGTTTTAGCATTAGCAAAAGATTTTTCTGTTATTCTAAATGCAGCTCGACCAGTCGGGGCTAAAACTGCGATTTTACTTTTTTCATATTTATTTTTAAGATTATTTCAAATATGCTTTAATAATTCCGTTTTACCAGTTCCTGGACCGCCTGTAATAATAGTTAAATTTTGATTTAAGGCAGTTTTAATAGCACTTTCTTGAATATCATCCAAGTAATTTGGGATATTCAATGTAAATTTAAAATTAGAATTTTCTTTTTTGAAAATATCATCAAGTTTTTCATAAATAAATAATTCTTGTTTTAAAATATTTTTTAGTGTTAAAGATTTATTTATCGGATTATAAAAAAGAAATTTTTCATTAATACACATTTTAACAATTTCTTTAAAATATTCATCAGTTATAGGAAAGGTTCTTTTAACATAATTAAAAATAATTTTAATATTACTATTTATATAAGTGTTTCCAGAATCTTCAAAGTATTTTAAAAAAGCATTTAAAATTAAATACTTTAGTCTTTTTAAATTATCGTGTGAAAACCCCAATGCTAAAGCGAATTCATCAACTTCTTCAAACAAAAAAATATTGTCATCAAAATTCAATAATGAATAAGGATTTTCTTTTAATTCATTTCACATTTGAGATAAAAGAAAATTATTTTTTAATTTTTTATAAAAACTTTTAGATAACTTATTAACATTAAAAAAATCTAAAATTTCAGTTTCTAAATCTTGAGTAGTTAAAATGTCAAAAATAGTTTGAGCTTTTTTCTTTGAAATGCCAACATTGAAAATTTCGTTCGGTTTTTTCTTTAAAAATAAAACAGCATTATCACCTAATTTGTCATAAATGTCTTCTGCTACTTTCTTACCAATTCCTTTAAATACTGAAGAAGAAAAATAATTTATTACTTCTGATTTTTCAGAAGGAGCAATTGGTTGAATTTTATTTAATTCTCAAGTATCGGGGTATTTTTCATTTTTACTTTCTTGAATTTCAATTAAATATCTATTATTTAAAATAATTTTTTCAACTGATTTAATTTTATAAATATTTTTTTGTAAATCTTCAAATAAAAAAATAAAAAAGTCACTTTTATCACTAGCGAAAAGAATTTTTTTAATTTTGCCTTCAACTGTTTTCATTTTTCTATTATATCTTTTTTAATAATTTTTTAATATTTATTTTTATTAGTTCGGTTATAATTTTAATTATGTTAAATATTAAATACATATTAAATAATAAAAATGCGGTCGTAGAAGGATTGAAAAAAAGAAATTTTGACACTTCAGTTATTGATAAAATAGAAGAATTAGGTAAACAACGAAGTGAACTAATGTCTGCATTACAAGTTTTGGAAAATCAGAGAAACGAAAAATCAGCATTAATTGGTAAATTTGTTAGAGAGAAAAAAGATCCTACCAATCTTAAAAAAGAAGTTCAAATAATTAAAGATGAAATAGAAATAATGACTTTAAAAACAGATTCAACAAATAAAGAAATTGACGAGATTTTAATGACCATTCCAAATTTACCTTTAGATGATGTGCCATTTGGTGTAGATGAAAATGATAATGTTGTAATAGAAACTAACGATAAGTTGGGCAGAGGAACTGTAAAGGCGCTAAAGCCGCATTATGAAATTGGGGTTGAATTAGATATTTTAGATTTTACTAGAGCAGTAAAAATGTCCGGTTCAAGATTTGCAATTTTTAAAAACGAAGGAGCAAAATTAATTAGAGCATTAGTATCATTTATGTTAGATGTTCATTCACAAAATGATTATATTGAAATGGTTACTCCAACAATGGTAATGTCTAAAATGCTTTATGGAACTGGACAATTACCTAAATTTTCAGAAGATTTATATAGAATAGAAAATAATGATTTATGAATGATTCCTACAGCAGAAGTAACTTTAACTAATTATCATAATGATGAAATTTTAGATCTTACTAACGCTAAAAAATATGTAGGTTATACTAAATGTTATAGATCCGAATCTGGTAGCGGCGGAAAAGATACAAAAGGATTAATTAGATCGCATGAGTTTCATAAAGTTGAACTTGTTAAAATCACAAATAAAGAACAAGCACTGAAAGAATTTGAAAAAACAGTTAACGATGCTTCTAGCATTTTAGAAAAACTCAAAATTCCCTATCGTAAATTACTTTTATCATCTGGTGATTTAGGTTTTTCTTCAAGAAAAACAATTGATTTAGAATTATGATTACCTTCGGAACAAAGATATCGTGAAGTTTCATCAATTTCTTATTTTGGAGATTTTCAAGCTCGCCGTGCAATGATAAGATATAAAAATCAGAGCAATTCAAATGAATATGCTCATACAATTAACGGTTCTGGAATAGCAATTGACAGAGTTTTTGCGGCTATTTTAGAACAATATCAAAATGAAGATGGTTCAATTGATATTCCCGAGGTTTTAGTTCCTTATATGAATAATTTGAAAAAAATAACTAAAAAATAAATAAATTATCAGATTTTTTTTAAAAAATCTGATTTTTAATTTATTTTATTACAATATAGAACAAGGATTATTATGAAAAAAACTAAAATTTTAAATTCAGCACTTTTTTCATTTTTACCATTAGCAACTTTTATTTCTTGCGGTGATACAAAATTTGATCAAAGTGATGATGGCGTTCTTAAAATCGCCAATTCTTTTCCCGCTGAAAGCGGACAGACATTAGCATTAAAAGAAATAATTAAAAAATGAAATGTAAAAAAAGAAGTTATCGACAAATGAGATAATCGTTTTTTACCAATTGATTTATTTTCCATCCAGGGTGGATATCAAGGTCTTGCTGATGATTTAAATACTAAATTACCAATTAAAGCAAAAGATAATTTGTATAATTTAGTATTTAATTATCCTACAGTTGTATCGATGTTAGCAAAATACGACATGCAATTAGATTTAAATGGAGTTAATGAAAAAGAAAGAGATTTGACAATTAAAGAAATTGTTAATAGTAAAATTTCAAGTCAATTTTTAACTATCAATAATCAAATAGTTGGTGTTGCTAAAAGAAAAATGGAAAATTCATTATGAGCAATTCCTACAAGTCGTTCTTCGCAAGTTATTACAATCAACGATTCAGTATTTGCTTATATAATAAAAAGCGCAATTGAAACACCTAATTTTGCTACTATTAAAAAGGAAGATTTATCATTTTTTGAAACCATTTTGCAAAAGGGTTTTTATGATCAAGAGGAAGTTAAGAAAATTTGAGGTCCATATACGCCAATTAAATTTGAAGATGGCGGATTAGCAGGATATGAATTTTCCAAACAAGCACTAGAAAATTATGATGACTTTTTTGATTTAATTTCACGAATAAAAAAATCGTTTACTAATTTAAATGAAAAAATTTTTGGTGTTGATTCAGTTGCTAATTTACTATTTCAAATGTCATTTGCAGAAGTTAATGGAAATTGAGATGAATTTTTATTAGGTATTGATCACAAGAAAGATCTGGTTGATTATTCAGCACTTTTAACAAAAGGAACTGAAAAAAATGCAATTTTCGAAAGAAATTTTAATAAAATTGCTAATTTAATAAATCAAGGAACTTTGTTTATTAAATCCGGTAGAAACTTCTCTTCGAATTTATTAAAAAATCATAAACTTTTATTCGCTATGGGCTCTTCATCGGGGTATTCAAATTATTTTACAAAAAATAATGATACTTATAAATTTGCCTTATCAGTATTTGATAAAAATTTAAACAAAAATATAAATAGTGAAATTGATTTTGGGAAAAAAACCTTCGCTTTATTAAAACCGACTAAAGATGAAATTAAAAAAGGAATTATTGCAAAATATTTAGTTTCTAATTCTACATATAACTATATTTATTACAATTCCAATGATGCTAATTTAAAAACTTCTAAATATGCTATTGAATCATCGCAAGAGTTTTTAAAAATAGTACAATCGCTTTCAAATTATGAAAGTGCTAAGGAAAATGAAAGTGTTGCATATATTTCTACTAATGATGAATTTAGCAATTTAAATAAACTGTTTTTTGATAAAAAAATTGTTTTAAATCCTGTAAAATTAGGAAATTATAATGTTTATACAATTGATAAGAATCAAATTATTAATGATAACGAAACCAAAAACGGTGTAAAAATAAAAATAATAACAAGTGGACAAACTTTACAAGAAAATGAAATAACAGTTATTATGGCACCCTATTATTTAAATAAAGAAAATATAGATTATTATAACAAAATAATCACTTTGCAAGGACCTTCTTTAATGGGTGTTCATTCTAATGAAAAAGAAAATTATGCAACTTTAAATTTTATAAAGTGATTTGTTAGTGAAAAACAGAATTGAGAACTTAATCAAAATAATAATGTTATAAATTTTCACAATATAACTGCACTAGAATTTTTTGCAAATGCTTCCGGTTATATTGTTCCAACTAAAGAAATGATAAATGAAAATTATTTTAATATTAATCCTAACAATCAAATGCTTAATGAAATATTTAAAAATATATCTAATCCACAAAACGGAGAAAATTTTGCAATTTATGAAGATCCATCCGATTCTAGACTAGCTGCTTTTAGAAGTGGAATTGAGGAAACTATAATTGCTTATTCAAATAGATCCAATAAACGGGAAAAGGAAACATTTGATGAATATTTAGTTAAACTTAAAACGATATTAGGAGCAAATTTTTCTTAAAGTAAATATTTAAAATAAATTTAAATTTAAATAAAACAACAAATGAATTCATTTATTTTAATGATTTTTTTGTTGTTTTTTATTTTGAAAATATTTAATAATTAACAAATATCTTTTAAATAATTTGTGGTAAATTTAAATTAGTTTTTAATACAAAAATAATCAATATTTTTCAGCATTTAATAGTCAATTTTTTAGGAAAAATCGCCTGTTTTTCCCAAATTTTTCCGTTTTTTGACAAAAATGACAAAAAACCGATATATATATGTGGAGGTATATATGAAAGATAATAAGACTTTAGTTTCATTAAAAGAAGCAATAAAATAATTAAGCAATATGAAAAACATCAATGTAAAATAGATTTTAAAGACGAAAAAAAGTGTAGAATTATAATGGAAGGAGAAAAAATAAAAATGCAAGAAACTAGTGAGAAAAAAATCACACTTAAATCTTTATATAATTTAGTTTTTAATATGCAAAATGTGCTTTTGGATGTTCAAAAACAAACTAATGAAAATTCTTCTGATATCAAAGACATTAAAGTGGTTCTAGCAGACCACAGTAGAATTTTGCAAGAACACAGCCAAGATATTAAAGAAATAAAGGTTGTTTTAGCAGAACACAGCCATGATATTAAGGAAATTAAAGAAGACATTAAAATGTTAAAATCTTTCCACGAAGATGATATTAAAAAATATAAAGATAAAAAGTAATTTAAAATTGACATACTGATTTTTATAAAATAAATGCTACTTTTATAAGAAAATAAAATAAATTGACTGATATTTTTTCTTCAGTCAATTTTTTAAATTTTAAGATAAATTTAAATTAGTTTTTAATACAAAAATAATCAGTATTTTCAGCATGTAATAGTAAATTTTAGGAAAAAATAGTAAAACATTGAAATTCTATAAAAAACTTATATGCATAAAAAACATCAGCTTAAAATTTAACCTCTAGATAATTGATTTTTTTGCCATTTTCAGATCATTTTTTTTCATAACCCGTCATTACATTTCCTTCAGATAAATTGCTATTATGAAAATCATTGGTTGAATTAATTATTTTAGCTCCATATTCATTAAGTGATTCAATTGAGTATTGAAAAAGAAAATCATTATCTGTTTTAAATTTTAAAATTCCATTTTCTGAAAGCAAACTTTTATAAATGTCTAAAAATATTTTATGAGTTAACCTTCTTTTTGCATGTCTTTTTTTAGGTCATGGGTCAGAAAAGGTTAATCAAATCAAATTAGTTTTGCCATTAATTAAATCTGGTAATTTAATAATATCTTGATTAATAATTTTAAAATTTTTAAGTTTTAATTTTTCTGCTTTTTTCATTGATTTTAGTGCGACTGTTGGATATTTTTCAATTCCAATATACATTATATGAGGATTTTTATTCGCGAGTTCTACAAGCATCTCACCCTTACCCATTCCCATTTCCAAAACTGTATTTTCATTAATTTCAATAGGAAAGTTTTTAATTAAATATTCACTTTCTAAAAGCTTTTCTTTAGCATTAGGTATATTTCTTAATCTCATAATAAAAATAATACTAAAATTTATTTTTTTTAAAAGTATAAATAATATAATTATTTAGATTATGAAAAAATATAAGCAAATTTTGTTAAAATATCTGAGTTTTTTTTCACTAGCAACAAATTTTAGCTTTTTTGTCTCCTGTAATCATCAACAACAGGAACAGAAAGCAATTGTAAATTTTGTAGAAAACTCAAATAAAGATCAATATTTAAAAATCTCTCTTTATGAAAATAAATCAGCTTTTTATATTTCTGAAATTGGCTTGAAAAGATTAACAAAAAGAATTCAAGATAATTTATTTTTTGGTCCTGAAATAATGTTTTTAAAACAAATAAATATAAACAAGCAAATAAAATTATTCCAAGATGATAGAAAATTAACTGGTTTTTTTTCTTCTAACACACAAGAAATTTTTATAAATAGTGAATTTTACGAAAATATTGATAATGAAGACGATCGAATTGAGTTATTGTATCAACTAATTTTTCATGAATATATTCATTTTTTAGATTCTGTTTATTTTTCCAATTATGGAAATAATTTTAAAGTTAAAGGAAAAATATATAATGATTTTTTTATTGACAATATTAATAAGTTATTAAAAACAGATACAAAAATGGACTATGAAAAAGTATCGGATATAATTAATGAAAATCATTTATTTAATAAATTGACTTTGAAAGAGATTTTAGATAAAGTTAATAAGGAAAAAAATAAGTTAGATTTCAATTTTGAAAATACTTCCTTTTTCCCAAAAAACACAGATCCATCGATAGTAATCGAGGATGTGAATTACTATTATAATTATGAAGAATTCATTGCTAGAGAAGCATTTAAGTATTTTTATAAAGAAAAAGAAAATAATTTGTCACTGAATAGTGATACTTTTTTAAGAGAATGATTAAGAGTTGCGGACGTTAAAAAGAAAGATAAAAAGGTTGTTATTGAAAAAATTTATGCTCCTTATGTTTTATTTGATAATAATGATTTATCTAATAATGAAAATGTAAAAAAATTTGCAAATATTTTTTTAAAAGCAATGAATTATGGCAAAAATATTAGTGGAATTTTTATTGATGATCAAACAAAATTGAACAATTTAAATCAAGTTATTAATTCACGAAATTTCAATTTAGTTAAATTTATCGGATATTTAGACAATCAGAAAGTTAATGCACTAGTTTTTAAAAATAAAAAAGAATCCAACTTAATTAAAATTCCTATTATTTATAATACTTTTGATCAATTTAAGTTTTTTAATGATCAAAAGTATTATAGTTATTATTCAAGCGAATTTTTAGACATAGAATTAATTGATAAAAATTATTTACCTAAATTGTGAACTGACTATAATAATAATGGTAAAATAGAAGAGAATGAATTAAAAGAAATTAATAATTTTTCAGACAAGTTTAATGACAATTATTATCCCTCTTCTTTTAGAAGCTTTTTTAAAAATTTAGATAATTATAATTTTATAAATTTTAAAGATAAAAAAATTAATCAAAAGGAATAAATATGAATGTAGCGCTAAATAAATTTCTCAATGTTCAAGCATATAAATATAATGGTAAACTTTATCGTCAATGAAGTGGAGTAAGAATTTTAGAAGATAACGAAGATCATGTGGTTGTGTATTTAGATAGAAAAACTAAAGTAATGGAAAAAAGCAAGCATAGATGAACAATTAGAGATAATACTATTTGATTTTTTCATAAAAAACATTTTTTTAATGCTTTAATAACAATAAAAAATAATCGTCATTACATTTATATTAATTTAGCATCACCTTATTTTGCAGAAGAAAATACTATTAAATATATAGATTATGATTTGGATATCAAGGTTTATCCAAATAAAGATTTAAATATTATAGATCGAGCAGAATTTATTAATAATGCAAAAAAAATGAAATATTCAAGAAAGTTAATTGATGTAGTTTTTGAAGAATTAAAAAAATTAGTGAATTGATACTATGATGATTATTATATATTTAATGGTAAATACATAGACAACTTTCTTAATAAATTCAAAATAAAGTAAAAAAACAAAAGCAAATGTAAAATCTGTTTTTGTTTTTTTAATTAATTTCTTTAGTTAAAATTTTTAATTTTTCAATAAATTCTTTCACCATTAAATATCAAACAATGCTCCCTATAAAATAATGAGTAATAATTCGATAATTAAAAATATCAACCTTTTCTTTTAAATGATGACCAATCATTTTGTTATTTTCAAAATAAAACATTAAAGTACTATTATTTTTATCATAACAATTTCAAAAAATAGATTGATCATTTGTTGTTTTTATTTCTAGATAAAAATTACTTTTTAACTGGTCATTATCAAAATATTTTTTAATAATTTCCGTTTTAGAAACAATATTAAATCTTTTAATATTAATATTTTTATCTTCGATCAAAGATAAAAAATGATTAAGTGCAACCAAATTAACTTTCAATTTGATAATTCTTTTTGCTCTTAAGTAAAATACTTGTTTAGATATTGATAGTATTAAAAAAACTGAATATAAAAAAGAAATGACACTAGATAAAATAATTCAAATTATTTTTAATTCTTTTAAATTGTTTAAATAAAACAAAGGAGTAAAAACTCAATAGAAACTAAAAATCAAAGAAAAGAGAATAAAATGCTTTCAATTAAATTTTATTTTTTTAAAAAATGTTAAACTTTTTGTTTCAACAAATTCACTATCTTTAAATGAATTATATAAAAACATAAATTTGTCATCTAAATTTGTTGAATGAATAAAATCATAACTACCGGCTATCATTTTTATTTTTTTATCTTTTTTCATAATTTTCCGCTTCTATAATTAAATCGTTTATTTTATAAATTCTCACACATATTCTTTCAACAATTTCAAAAAGCGAAAAAATATTTCATACAGATTCGCTTATGCTTAAAGATTTTAAATTTATGTTTAGCAAATCTATATTTTGCTCTGTTTCATATATTTGATTGTTTTTAATAAAAATGTTATTATTTTCATCGTTTAATGGCATTCCTATATAAAAAATTCTCATATTTTTAGTTAGTATTTTAACTCAGCTATAACTTGTTTGCATTTTTTTAGAAAGAATATTAGTAAAATTTAAACTATCAGAATTTATAAATTCAATTTCTTTGTAACAAATATCATTTTTATTTATTTTATTAAAAACATCTAAGAAAAAAATCTTTGAAATTTTATATTCTCAAACCTTTTCTCCTGGATTTTCTTTTATATATTGAAATAAAATGATGGCACATAAAATAAAAAAGGAAGAAAGCCAAAAAAGCATCGCTAAAATAAACATTTTTATATTATAATCAAAAACAAAATCTGTAAAAGTTAATGAAAGGGATAATATAGCAAATATAATGAATAAAAACAAAGAAATTATCAACAAAAAATGAGATCAATAAGACATTTTTTCATGGTTTTTGTTTTCAAAATACCATTGTTTTTTTAAAACTATATTTTCTTGCTTATTATCATTGGATAATCAAAAATTGATAATGCTATGGATTTCTTCTTTATTCATTTTTAATTCCTTTTATTAATATTATAAAATACAACAATAAAATTTATTTTTTTTAATTAAATATTTGTTAAATTAAAAAAGCAAATGTAAAATCTGCTTTTTTAACTAATTAATTTCTTTAGTTAAAATTTTTAATTTTTCAATAAAATTTTCAACTAGTAAATAATAGATATTTAAAAAGTGAGAAGTAATTTTGTAATTAAAAATATCAATTTCTTCTTTTAAATAGTAAGTAATTATTTTTTTATTGTCCTCAAAATAAAACATTCAATTACTATTATTTTTATCATAACAATTTCAAAAAATAGATTGATCGCTTGTTGTTTTTATTTCTAGATAAAAGTCGCTTTTTAGCTGGCTATCATCAAAATATTTTTCAATAATTTCCGTTTTAGAAACAATATTAAATCTTTTAATATTGATATTTTTATCTTCAATTAAAGATAAATAATTATTTAGCATAACTAAATTAACTTTTAAATTGACAACTCTTTTTGAACTGAAAACAAATATTTTTTTAGATATTAGTAAAATGAAAAAAACTAAATACAAAAAAGAAAATACAGATGATAAAATAATTCAAGTTATTTTTAGCTCCTTAGATTCGTTATAAATAAACAAAGGAGTAAAAACTCAATAAAAAGTATAAATTAAGGAAAAAATAACTAATTCTCTCCTACCTAATTTAACTTTTTTAAAAAATTTTGCCCTTTTTGTTTCTAAAAATGGAAATTTGTCAAAATTGTCTTCAAAAAATGTTGAATTTTCATCTAAATTAGTAATATAGATTTCTTGAAAATTTTTACTAATTTGTTTTATTTTTTTATCTTTAGTCATAGTTAGAGCCTTCAATAATTAAATTGTTAAGTTTATAAAAATTTATACAAATTCTTTCGATGATTTCACTCAATTCAATCGATATTTTTTCTCAGATTGTATCAACTTCAAAAAATGTTACTAAATGAATGTCTAATATATTTATCTTATTACTAATATTAATTATTTCCTTTTCTTTTATAAAAATATCATTTTTTTGTTTGTCTTTATTATTTCCAAAATAAATCTTTAAATTATTTTTGGTTAAAATTTCAATCCAAAAATAATCGCTTTTTAAATTTTCTGGAATATGATTATTAAATCTTAAACTTTCATCTTTTAAAAAGACGATTTTTTTATAACAAATATCATTTTTATCTAGTTCATTAAAAACTTCAAGAATTTTTTCTTCTGTAATTTTAAATTCATAGATTCTTTTAGCTTTTTCTTCTATTTTTTGATGTTTTAGAAAAAGTCCAAATACAGCAGATAGAGCTCCACATCATAGTAAAATCGCTAAAATAAACATCGAAATACTTGTATTTAATTCAAATTCAGATCGTTTATTTACTATACTAAATGCAATAGCTGCTATAAAAAATAATATAACGAGAATCAAAGATAAAAAAATCCACAATCCGAATCATTTTACTATTATTTCTTCTGTTTTATTTTTGTAAATTATTCGATGAGAAGGCTTGATAGCGATATTTTTTTCTCTTTCTGGATCGCTCATTCAAATGTCTTTAATTTTATTTATTTTTTCATTGTTCATTATTAATAAAGACCTTTAAATATTGCATTTGGAAAACAGTTGTTTTGCTTTTTGATAATTTGTTATAGCATTTTTAAATAAAAGTGAAAAAAAACTTTGATATCTTTTTAGTTTTTCATCAATATTATGTCTTTTAAAAGTTTTAAACAATTCGCACATTGGTTTTTCAAATAGTTTTTTATTTTTTTTAATCACATTTCAATTAGAAGAGAAAAATAAATGAATGAAAATATTTTTAAAAAAGAATTTTTCAATTTTTTCTCACTCATGATAATTTTGTGATAATTTTAATTCACTATAAAGATAATCTAAATTATGAGCAATACCCATAATTCGATTTGGGCTTTGTTTTTTAGATAAACCCTTGAAATTTAAATCGTATTTATAAGTATTTTTATTAATATATTTAGTTTTAGTTGCGCGATAAAATAAATTAATTGTTACAGCAAAATCTTCAAAAATATATCCTTTTTTAAAAGGCAAATTTTGCTCTAAAAATCATCTTTTATTAATTGCTTTATTTCAAATAAAATAAGATTCTTTTTCTAAAAAAATCACCGGATCTTCTTTAGTTTTATTACTACTAAAATCAATTTTTCTTAAAAAATTAAAAACTCTAATATTATTTAAAACTAAAATATTTTTAGCATAAATAATTTGATAGTTATTTTCTTTTATTGCCTTATTAAATTCCTCGATTGTATAATTATAAATTTGGTCATCAGGATCTAAAAAATAAAAATAATCAGTTTTACATTGTTCAATTAATATGTTTCTAGCATTAGCTAATCCACCATTCTGATCAAGTGAAATAATTTCAATATTAAATAATTTATGATTTTCTTCTTGAAATTTTTCTAGCATAAATTGTGTATTATCAGTAGATTTATCATTTAAAAAAATAACATCAAAATTTTTATCAATTTGATTTTTTAAACATTTAAAAAGTTTAGGATAAAATTCTTGTTTATTAAAACAAGGTATAAGTAGTGAAATTTTGTTCATAATAATGCTTTCTTTTATTTTTTTATTATTAAATTATACAACTATTTAAAAAATATCTAATTAAGACAGAAAAATCCCTCAAAATGAAAGGGATTTTTTTATTTGTATTTAAAAAAATTACTAACTTTTATTTTCGTTAATTATCTTTTGAAAAAAATCTACATATTTTTGAGTTTCTTCATCTCAAGATTCAAAAACTTTATAACAATTTTCTTTTACATTATTATATGTTTTTAGATCGCTAAATATTTCAATTATTTTATTAGCAAATAATTCTGGATCATTTTTAGCAATAAAGCCAGTTTTATTATCAACAAATCTTTCTGAAGGGCCGGTGTTTTCTAATGTTATTGCAGGAACTTTAAATGATGCGGCTTCTCCAACAACCAGAGGATCGTTATCAAAAATAGAAGGAAAAACGAATAAATCACTTGCAGCTAAAATTTCTTTTTTCAATTCTTGATTTTCAACAACTCCGGTGTATATGATTAAATTATCGATTTCTAATTTAATTGCTAGATTCTTAAAATAATCGAAATCCGGTCCGCCTCCTGCCAGTATAAAACGGAAATTAAATTTTTTATTTTTTAAAATTTTTAAAACATTAAAAATAAACTCAATATTTTTATATTTATGTATTCTACCTAAAAAAGAAAGAATTTTTATGTTTTCATCTTCAATATTATTTTCTTTTTTAAATCTCAATTTCAATTCTTCTATCTGTTTATCATTTAATTTTTCGATATTTAAGCCGTTTCTAATTATTTTTGCTTTATGTTTAAAATTAAATTTTTTCATTTCTTCTTTCATAGATTTTGAAACGAATGTAAAATTATTGCTCTTATTTAAAATTTTTATTTCAATTTTATATAAAAAAGATGCCAATCATGGTTTTTTTACTAGTTCCAAAAAATGAAAATAATTTTTAGTGTGTTGTGTAATAACTAAAGGGATGTTGAATTTTTTTGAAACATTTTGTGCTAATCTAGTAGAAAATATCGAGCCATGAACATTGATTATATCTGGATCAAATTTTTTTATTTCGTTTTTTAGTTTTTTAGTTATTTTTTTTGACACAAAAGAATTTTTAAACAAAACATTTGTTTTTACATTAAAAACTTCAAAAGGGAAATTTTGGTAAGTTTCGGTATCTGAAATTTTTGGTGTAAATATCTTCACTTGATGACCTAAATTAATTAGTGATTTAGCCAAATTAGCAACTGCAATTTCTGTCCCTCCGATAGATGGATAAAAATGGCAAGTAAAAATGATTATTTTCATATTTTTTCCTTGAATAAAGTATAGATAAAATTATTAAATATTTTTCAATTTATTTTTTGAAATTTAGTATATTTTTTGTCTATTTAATGTGTTTAAAGTAAAACAACTTATTTATTTATTTTTTTTCTTCAATTTAAATCGTCTTTAATCATATCTTCTAGTGAGTATTTAGGGTAAAAATTCAGTTTTTCTTGAATTTTTTTAGTGTTAGCTGCTAAAAAATCAGGATCCCCTGCTCTTCTTGGACCGTACTGAAAATCAATTTTTTTATTTAAAATTTTTTCAAATTGTTTAATAATTTCTAAATTAGAGTGAACTGAATTTGCTCCTGCATTAAATACATCGCTTGGATTATTATCCAAATAATAATTTAATAAATAATGAGCATTTGCTAAATCGCTTACATGAATATAATCACGAACACATGTTTTGTCACTGGTTTTGTAATCGTTTCCAAAAATAACTATTTTTTCATTATTTAAAATAGCATTTGAAATTACTGGAATTAAAAGTGAATATTGATTTGTTTTAGAATACAATCCACTTCTTAATAAACGGTCGGCACCTGCAACATTAAAATATCTTAAAATTCCGTATTTAAATAAAGGATTTGTTTTAGCATAATCTTGAATTATTTGTTCACACATCAATTTAGATTTTCCGTATGGATTAATAGGGATTTTAATTGCATCTTCATTAATTTTTTGTCCTTCACCTTGGCCGTAAACTGCAGCTGATGAAGAGAAAATTAATTTATTAACTTTATATTTATCCATTAATTGTAAAACATTAATTGTTCCATTTAAATTATTTTTATAATATTCGATTGGTTTTTGAACGGATTCGCCAACTTTTATTAATGCAGAAAATAATGCAACAGTATTAATTTTATTTTCTTTAAAAACTAATTCCAAATCATTTAAATTATTATGATCTAAATTATAAAATTTAACATTTGGATGGATAAAATCTTTATTGCCAGTCGAAAGATTATCAACAATAATTACATTCTGATTTTCATCAATTAATTTTAAAGCAAATATATTCCCAATATAACCGGCTCCGCCGAGTAATAAAAAAGTTTCTTTTTTCATATTTAATATTATAAATACTTTTTTTAAAAAATAAAAAATATCTAAATTTCATAAAATTTAGATATAAAAGTTAAAGTTTTTTTTCTTTTATGTGTTCAATTATTGATTGCTTAATTTTTAAATCATTAAGTGCATAGTCAATATTTGCTTTCACAAATCCTTCAATAGAACCTAAATCATATCTAGTTCCTTCTAATTCAAAAGCAAATATTTTCTGAGTTTTCATTAGTTCAGGAAAGGCATCTACTAGCTGAATTTCACCGCCCACGCCAGGCAATGTTTGCTTTAATAATGTTACAATTTCTGGTGTAAAAACATATCTACCAATAATTGCTTTGTTAGAAGGGGCATTTTTAACATCTGGTTTTTCCACAGCACTAGCAATTTCAAAAACTTTTTCATTTTTTTCTTCTAGATTTTTTGGGACAACAATTCCGTATTTATTTACATTTTCTCAAGGAACTGATGTAACACCTAATATTGACGCTTGTTTTTTGTTGAATTCATCAATTAATTGTTTAATTGCTGGTTTATTGGGGCTATATATTAAATCATCTCCCAAGATAACAGCAAATGGCTCGTTTTTAATTTTTCTAGAAATTAATGAAATAGCATGTCCTAGACCGAGTTGTTCATCTTGATAAATTGTCCCAATTTTTATTTTTGAAGATTTATCAAAATTTGTTTTTTGAAGCAAGTTTAGTAGTTCGTCTTTATTTTTTTGTCTTAATTCTTCTTCTAAATCATAATAAACTCTAAAATATTCAAGAAGTTGTTCTTTTCTGGGAGAAATGATTAGTCAAATTTCTTCAATTCCTGAATCAATTGCTTCTTCAACTAAATAATCAATTGCTGGCTTATTCAAAATTGGAACCAATTCTTTATGAACCGTTTTAGTTAAAGGCAAGAATCTTGTTCCTCATCCAGCAGCAGGAATAATTAATTTTTTTACTTTCATATAATAATTATAAAATAAAAGTAATTAAGTTATAAACTTTGTTATTATTTATTTTTTTCATAGTCAATTATTTTTTGAAAAAAATTTACATATTTTTGAGTTTCTTCATCTCAAGATTCAAAAACTTTATAACAATTTTCTTTTACATTATTATATGTTTTTAGATCGCTAAATATTTCAATTATTTTATTAGCAAATAATTCTGGATCATTTTTAGCAATAAAGCCAGTTTTATTATCAACAAATCTTTCTGAAGGGCCGGTGTTTTCTAATGTTATTGCAGGAACTTTAAATGATGCGGCTTCTCCAACAACCAGAGGATCGTTATCAAAAATAGAAGGAAAAACGAATAAATCACTTGCAGCTAAAATTTCTTTTTTCAATTCCTGATTTTTAACAACTCCGGTGTATATGATTAAATTATCGATTTCTAATTTAATTGCTAGATTCTTAAAATAATCGAAATCCGGTCCGCCTCCTGCCAGTATAAAACGGAAATTAAATTTTTTATTTTTTAAAATTTTTAAAACATTAAAAATAAACTCAATATTTTTATATTTATGTATTCTACCTAAAAAAGAAAGAATTTTTATGTTTTCATCTTCAATATTATTTTCTTTTTTGAATTTAAGCTTCAATCTATCAATTTCCTGATTTTTTGCTATTTCTATGTTTAAGCCGTTTCTAATTATTTTTGCTTTATGTTTAAAATTAAATTTAACCATTTCATCTTCTAGTGATTTAGAAACTAATGTAAAATATTTACTTTTATTTAAAATTCTTATTTCTCTTTTATAAACTAATGAAGATAATTTGTGAAACTTAAAAATTTCTAATATTGGTAAATAATTTTTAGTGTGCTGAGTTATAACTAATGGAATATTAAATTTTTTTGAAACATTTTGAGCTAATTTTATGGAATAAACAGAACCATGACAACTTATAATATCAGGATTAAATTTATCTATTTCGTTTTTTAATTTAACATCAATTTTATCTGAAACAGTAATAAAATTAAAAAAATTTTTTGTTTTTACATTATATACTTCAAACGGAAGTGATTTATAATTTTCTCCTTCAGAAACTTTTGGTGTAAAAACTTTTACTTGGTGCCCTAAATTGACTAGAGATTTTGCAAAATTAGTTATTGCAATGTCCGACCCGCCAATTGTGGGAAAAAAGTGACATGTAAAAATCATTATTTTCATATTTTGAATCTTTCCTTCGTATTTATAGTATTAAATATTTTAGCAAAATAATAAAAAACACGAAAAATATTTAATATCTACAATCTAATATTTTCTCTTTATTAATAATATTTTATTTGTGCTATAATTTAATAACAATTTGAAAGGATAAAATGAGTAAAATTTCATTACTTATACCTTGTTTTAATAAGGAAAAATATTTACCTATATTATTTAGAACATTAAAAAAGCAAACTGATAAAAATTTTAATGTTATTTTTTTAAACGATAAATCAACAGATAATACTGAATTTATGTTGCAAGAATTTAAAAAAAATAATAATCATTTATTTGATATAAATATTATTTCGTTAAAGAAAAATAGCGGAATTTCTAGAGCAAGAAATCTTTTGATCGAAAGTTGTCAAACAGATTATTTTTATTTTTTAGATCCTGATGACCAACTTTATGCACACACAATTCAATATCTGAATTTAGCGATAGAAAAAGAAAATTTTGATTTAGTTTATGGAACATTTTCGCTAAAATATAAAAATATTAGAATTTTTAACTATTTTAGAAAAAAACAAATAAAAAAAGTTAATGCTAATCCTATTTCATTTTTAAAAAATGAGCAATATTTTATTTGGAATAAATTAATTAATAAAAACTGATATACAAACCAAAATTTGCATTTTTTAAATGGGACAATTTTTGAGGATTTTCCAGTTACAATAAATTTATTTTTTAGGGCTAGAAAAATAAAATATTTAAATAAAAATTTATATATTTACAAAATAAACGATTTAGGATTATCCCGTTCTTTAAATAGAGAAAGAATTTCAGGGATAGCAAAAAATTTAGATTATTTATATACAGAATTAGAAAAAACAAGAAATATATAAAAATGATTAAAAATAGATAAATTTTTCCTAAAAAATATTTTATTTTCAATTTTTGGTTATAGTCATTTTAATGTTTTATTAAAAAATAGAAACAAATTTATAGTTGAAATTTATGAATTATTAAAAATTATAGAAAAACATAAAATAGATAAGAGAATAGAAAAATATTCACTTGATGATTTTATATTTAAAATCTTCAAGAAAAAATATGCAAAATTAAAAATCTCTTTAATGCAATACAATCGTTATTATAGTAGCATAAGTGAAAATACAATATTTAACAAGTAACTAATACTTGCTTATAAATTTAATATTAAATAATAAATTATTAATTTGCATTAAAATAAAAAGAATTTAATATACTTTTTTTATTTAACTTCAATTATTGAACATGTGAAAAAAACTTAAAATAAAATTTGGCACTTTTTATTTGTAAGTGCCAATTTTTGTGCTATAATAGTTTCATAATAAAATTTTTAAAAATAATTAAGGAGAATTTATGGCAAAAGAAATAATTTTAGGTATAGATTTAGGAACTACAAATTCAGTAGTTGCTATAGTAGAAGATAAAAAACCAGTAGTTTTAGAAAATCCAAGTGGTAAAAGAACAACTCCATCTGTTGTTTCTTTTAAAAACGGAGATACTATTGTTGGTGAAATAGCAAAAAGACAATTAGAAACAAACCCTGATGCTATTGCATCTATTAAAAGATTAATGGGTACAAGTAAAACAGTAAAAGCAAATGGAAAAGAATACAAACCTGAAGAAATTTCAGCAATGATTCTTTCTTATTTAAAAGAATATGCAGAAAAAAAAGTTGGTAAAAAAGTTTCAAAAGCAGTTATAACTGTTCCTGCATATTTTGACAACGCTGAACGTGAAGCGACAAAAACAGCTGGAAAAATCGCAGGATTAGAAGTTTTAAGAATAATTAATGAACCAACAGCCGCTGCACTTGCTTTTGGACTAGATAAAACAGACAAAGAGATGAAAGTTCTTGTGTTTGACTTAGGTGGTGGAACATTTGACGTTTCTGTTCTTGATTTAGCAGGTGGAACATTTGAAGTTTTATCAACAAGTGGTGATAATAGACTTGGTGGTGATGATTGAGATAATGTTATTGTTGAGTGATTGATTGAAAAAATTAAAAATGAGCATAATTACGATCCTAAGAAAGACAAAATGGCAATGGCTCGTTTAAAAGAAGAAGCAGAAAAAGCAAAAATTTCTTTATCAGAACAATCAATAACAACTATCTCTTTACCATTTTTAGCAGTTTCAGAAAATGGACCTATTAATGTTGAATTAGAGTTGAAAAGATCTGAATTTGAAGCAATGACTGCTCATTTAGTTGATAAAACTAGAAAGCCAATAATGGATGCATTAAAAGAGGCTAATTTAGAAGCGAAAGACTTAGATGAAATTTTATTAGTTGGTGGATCAACTAGAATTCCAGCTGTTCAAGTTATGATTGAACACACATTAGGTAAAAAACCAAATAGAAGCATTAATCCTGATGAAGTTGTTGCAATTGGTGCAGCAATTCAAGGTGGTGTTTTAGCAGGAGATATAGATGATGTTTTATTATTAGATGTAACACCATTAACTTTAGGAATTGAAACAATGGGTGGAATTGCTACTCCATTAATTCCTAGAAATACAACAATTCCTGTAACTAAATCTCAAATTTTTTCAACTGCAAGCGATAATCAACCAGAAGTAACAATTTCAGTTGTTCAAGGTGAAAGACAAATGGCTGCAGATAATAAAGTTTTAGGAACATTTAATTTATCAGGAATTGAACCAGCACCTAGAGGTGTTCCACAAATTGAAGTTTCTTTTTCAATTGATGTTAATGGTATTACAAAAGTAACTGCAAAAGACAAAAAAACAAATAAAGAACAAACTATAACTATTCAAAACTCTTCAACCCTTTCAGAAGAAGAAATTCAAAAAATGATTAAAGAAGCTGAAGAAAATAGAGAAGCAGATGCTAAGAAAAAAGATAGAGTAGAAACAACTGTTAGAACTGAAGCATTAATTTCACAAATTGAAAAATCCTTAAAAGATCAAGGCGACAAAGTTGATGCTTCTCAAAAAGAAATGTTAAATAAACAAGTAGAAGAACTAAAAACATTATTAAAAGAAGAAAAATTTGATGAATTAAAATCAAAATTAGATCAAATAGAACAAGCTGCACATGCTTATGCTCAACAAGCAGCTAATGCAAATGCTAATTCATCAGAAGATGATACAATAAAAGCAGATGTAAAAGAAAATTAATAAAAAATAGTTTATAAAAAAGCGGATAAATCCCGCTTTTTATTTTAATTTATTTTACATTCTAATGATTTATTTTTTGTTTTTATAACATAGTAACTAATAAGTGTTAAGAAAATATAAAGCATTTTTTTCTTTTTACAAATTTTTAATTCATAATGAACAAAAAGAACTTTAATAATGAAGTTTCATATCAATATAAAACAAGGAGTTATAACAGATAAAAATGTTGGATCAGATAATTTGCCATTAGCAAAATTATAATCATTTATACTCAAAATTAATAAAATAGTTGAAATTAAAATTATTATTTTTAATAATAAAGATAAATAGCCCATTATTTGTAAAACTAAATTTTGCTTTTTGCTTTTTTCATCATCATTAATTTCTTGTTCATCAATTTGATAATTTAAAAAATATAAATTGATTAGTGTAAAGAAAATAATAAATAATTTATTTTTCTTAGATTCATTAATCTCCATTTTAATATAAATAACTTTAAAAGCAAAAGTTCATATCGCTATTACTGAAGTAATAATTCAACAAAAAATTGAAAAAATAAACATTTCTGCTCCAATATCTTTTGATAATATGTTAAAAAGATACTGACCTATTATTCTGCTATAAGCGAATAAAATAATAGCTATTAAAATAACTATTTTTTCCGCAAGGGAAATAAAACCGATAGTTTTTATCATTTTTCTTTCTATTTTTTTATTATTATCAAAATAATTAATACTTTTATCTTTTTTAATAAAATACAAGAGAATTAATATAAAAAAGATATATAGCAATTTAGTTTTAATATTTTCATCGATATACATAAATACATAAATAGATTTTAAAATTAAAATAGTAGTTAAAGAGACGGAACTTAATATAGTCATTATTGCTCCATAACTTTCTAATGAATAAATATTTAAAGAAAAATCAATAATCACTGAAATAATTGCAGAAATTAAAAATATTGTTACAGTTAACGATAGAAAACCAAGAGTTTTTAAAAATTTCATTAGATGATACCTTTTCTTTTTGTTTTGTTTAGCAATTTTT
The DNA here is from genome assembly GCF_029854295.1 of Mesomycoplasma lagogenitalium. Lineage (NCBI taxonomy): Bacteria > Bacillati > Mycoplasmatota > Mycoplasmoidales > Metamycoplasmataceae > Mesomycoplasma > Mesomycoplasma lagogenitalium. Next base: position 907,156 of record NZ_CP122979.1, on the reverse strand, counting down.
ATAGAATAATATCTATATTTTAATTATAATTAAAAAACAACTACAAAAATTAACAATAAATAAAAAATTGACTTTTTATTTAAAATTTCAATAATTAATGCCGAATTATAAAAATGATTGCAATAAAAATGATCCTCTTTATTTTAGATGATCATTTTTTTATTTATAAAATATTAATTAAGTTAATTTAAATTTAATTTTATTATTTTTTATTAAATAGAAACTAGTAAGAGTTAAGAAAATATATAGCATTTTAATATTTTTATGATCTTCGGTTTCAAAATAAATAAAAACTACTTTAAATATAAATGTTCAAATTCAAATAACTATTGAAATTGATAACAATAAGATTGAAAGAGTAAATGTTATATCGCTTAATTGTTTGAACATTAAAGGTCTTTCAGAACTTAGTGCAAACAAAATAACAAAACTTATTATCATTATTTTTTCAATTAAAGAAATATAACCAAATGATTTTATAATTATATTTTTATTATTAGTTTCAAGCGAATTATCAAAATACTGGTTATTTTTATTTTTTTCAATAAAGTATATGTTAATTAAAGTGAAAAAAATATAAAGTAATTTAATTTTTGTTTCTGCTTTAACATAAAGCATTACATAAATTGTTTTAAATATTAGTATAATTATTAAAGCAGAAAGACTCAAAGATGTTACTATTATTCCGAAAATAGAATTATAAAGTACTCCTGTGCTCGCTTCAACAATCATTGAAATAGCTCCTATTAAAATAATAAATGCATTAAATAAATTTATAAATCCCATTGTTTTTAAAAACTTCATTAAACAACTCCTTTGTTTTAAATTATTATTTATAACTTAATTTTAGTTTAAAACATAAATCAAATTAAAAAAAAAAAAAAAAAAGAAATTATTTTTTTATAGCAAGCATTATTTTTATATTAAATATTTTTTTATTTTTTTTAATTAATTAGTTGTATAATATACAAGTTCATTTTAATTAATATAAGTAAATATGTTCATTTTAGTTCATTATCTTGACCACTATGAACTAAATTTAAATATTTTTTGACCGATATGCAAAAATATTTTTGAAAATCTTAAATTTTGTTGTATAATTATTAGTGGTCGAGAGACCATAGTTTATTTATTACATTTCAAAAATTTGTTTTATATTTATTAAATTTGTTAAGTTTTATTTTGATAGTCACAAATATTAATTGATTAAGCATTATTTCTATTTTTATGTATTTTATCACCTTCATACAAGGTATCTCCTTTCTTATTTTATAATTAAATGTAATTATAAATAATTCTAATTGATAAAAACAGTATTCTTAATTAATAATAATTTAACAAATAATAATTTAATAACTAAGATTGAGTTCTTAGTTATTTTTTATTTTAAATAAAATTAAAATGTTATAATTTAAATGTTATTTTTATTATATTCAAAGGAGAAAAATGTCAAAAATTATTAGTGTTCATGCACGAGAAGTTTTAGATTCAAGAGGTAATCCAACTGTTCAAGTTGAAGTTCGCACAGAGTTAGGAGGATTTGGTTCTGCTATTGTACCATCGGGTGCATCAACAGGAACAAGAGAAGCTTTAGAATTAAGAGATCAAGATAATCAATTTGCATCAAATTGATTTGGCGGAAAAGGAGTAATGCAAGCAGTTACAAATGTTAATGAAAAAATTGCTCCAGTAGTTTTAGGAATGGAAGTTACTGATCAAAGAAAGATTGATTTAGCTATGATCGACTTAGACGGAACACCATTTAAGAAAAATTTAGGTGCTAATGCAATATTGGGAGTATCATTAGCTGTTGTTAGAGCTGCTGCTGATGAATTAGATTTACCATTATATAAATATATCGGTGGAACAAATGCTAGAAAATTACCAGTTCCAATGTTAAACGTTATTAATGGTGGAGAACACGCTTCTAATACAATCGATTTTCAAGAATTTATGGTTATGCCTTTAGGTGCAAAAACAATTAGAGAAGCACTACAAATGGCTAATAAAGTATTTCACAATTTAGCAAAATTATTAAAAAAAGCAGGTCACGGAACACAAGTTGGTGATGAAGGGGGATTTGCTCCGAATTTAAAATCCCACGAAGAAGCTTTAGATTTTTTAGTTGAAGCGATTAAAACAGCAGGATTTGTTCCCGCTACTAAAGGAGAAAAAGCGGTAGCAATCGCTTTAGATGCTGCATCATCTGAATTATATGACTTAAAAACTAAAAAATATACATTTGGTAAATTAAAAGATGCAATCGATTCAAAAAAAGAAGGTTTTGCAAACTTAAAAGACAAAGTTGAATTTACAACAGATGAATTAGTTGATTATTACGGAAAACTATTTGATAAATATCCAATTATTTCAGTCGAAGATGGATTTGCTGAATCTGATTGAGAAGGATTTGCTAAATTCAACAAGAGATTTGGATCAACACATCAAATTATGGGAGATGATTTAACTGTTACAAACGCTTCAATTTTATCTGAAGCAATTGCAAAAGAATCGATTAATTCCATTTTAATTAAATTAAATCAAATTGGTTCGGTTTCAGAAACACTAGATACAATCGAATTAGCTCACAAAGCCGGATTTACTGCGGTTGTGTCTCATCGTTCGGGTGAATCGGAAGATACAACAATTGCTGACTTGGCAGTTGCTGTAAATGCTGGACAAATTAAAACCGGTTCCCTTTCAAGAACTGATAGAGTTGCAAAATATAATAGATTATTAGCGATTGAAGAAGAATTAGCTGAAGCAGCACAATATGATGGAGAAAAAACCTTCCATAACTTAAAAAGAAATGTTAAATAATAAAGTTAAACAAAATACTTTATTTAAATAGAATAAAAAAAGTTGACATTCTAAATTTTAGTTAGTCAACTTTTTTATATTTTTGTTTCATAATTTTCATATTTATAATAAAAATGAATAAAGAATTTAAATTAAATAAATATCTATTTTAGTAAATTCACTTTCAAAACAATAGAACTAAATAAAGAAACAAAAGTATGGATAAAAATTAAAAACACAGGAATATTTAAATTGAATTTTTTTATTAAAAAGTTAATAAATTCTTTTTTAAATATTATAAATAGTAAAAAAAGGAGAATTGTAAAAAATAACTATTAGTAAATGTAAATACATTTTAACTAAAATTGTTTTTGTTCCATTTCTATCTAATAAATTAACATCACAAAAACTTTATAAATAAGATAAAAAAATTAAAAAAAGTGATAATCGTCACTATATTTGTAATGCATAATTTAAAATACTTTATAAAATTGAGCTGATGCTATTTACTACAGGATTAGTTCACGAAGTTCAAGAAATGACTTTTTTAATTGTTTTAATCGCTTAAATAATATTTTTAAAAATATCATCATTATATTTATGATTTTTTTATTATGTTTATTGCTATATACACTTTGAATTATTATTATAGATGCAAAAAAACATTAAACAAAGTAATGGAAGTCACTATAAATATCATTCTATTATTTTTATTAATCATCTTCCTTTTAATATTAATTTTATTATTAAATATTTAAAAAATAAAAAATTTCTCCCCAAAAAATAGGGAGAAAAAATGTACATATAAGTTATAACAAAAAAACAACATTTAATGAAATATTTATATTTTTTATTTAATAAAATTAATAATAATTATATAAAATGAGACAAATGTTTGTTTATACTATGATACGGATATATCGCTATATAAATTGTAGTGTTTTAAAACTATAAATTATTTTTTTATTTTAAATAAGAAATTATTTTATAAAATATATTTATAAAATATAAAAAAGGAGAAAATTTGAAAACAAAAGTATTTTAATTATGTCAACCATTACTGCAGTTGGCAAATTAATATCAATTTTAATAATTATGCATAAAAAAATAGATAATAAGGAAAATGAAGAAAATAAAAATAATAAACAAATAAAAAATCTTATATTTAACGACATATTGCATTCGCCCAGTGTTGAAAAAATGAAAAATGACTTTTTTAAAGCAACCGCTGTTTTAGCTACATTAGCACTAATTCCTAGTAACTTTACTGTTGTAGGAACACTAATTGGTATTTCTATTTATGAATATAGATCATTAAAAGATACATTGAAAAAGGTAGAAAACGCTACTAGAATTTTAATGAACATCCAAAATCAATCTCATGAGCATGCCCTGTTGTTTTTGCAGCTACAAAAATATTGGAGAGCATTTTAACATATGTTGCATTTGTATAGTGACAACTATCATTTAAATGCTTTTTTGAAAATGAAGTTAACTAAATGAGTTTATTTCCCTTTTATTGGATTTATAATTTTTTATCTTATTTATAAAGTTTTTTGCGATGTTAATTTATTAGATAGAAACAGAGCGAGAAAAATTTTATTTAAAATTATTATTAGTTTAACTATAATAGTTCTATCTAGTTTTCCAATAATTTTATTTTTAACATGAATGTTTGGTCTTTTGTATAACACTAGCAAAAATTCCCTTTATATTGCTTTTTATTTTTTATCAGTATTACTAGTATTTGGAATTCTTTCAACTCTTAGTGTTATAATAACAAAAAAATCATTAAAAACCTTTTTTAATATTGAAAATGATAGTAATTTTAAAAGTAAATTAATTTATTATAGTGCTAAAATTACAAATCAAAAAAAGTACTATCAAAATTTAATCAAAAAATTCAAAGATCAAACTACTTATTGCTTTTTAAGTGATGATTTTGTATGCGAATCTTATGATGAAAATGAAATAATGTTAAATAATCCAAACATAAGCGATTATATGGAAAATAAATACAGAAAAGGTGAGTGAACAATATATGGTTCTTGATTGAACCGAGGGATTTTAGCACTGTATTCTGAATATGATTATTTTTATAAATTAATTATTTTACATCAAAAAGCAATTAATGAAAATGCAACTTATGTAGTAAAAAATGTTAATAAATATTTGTTATTTATTCGAATAACCAGTTTTATTTTACAAGTGGGTTTTTTTATTCCATTAATTTATTTTAAAAATGATCCAATACAAATATTTGTTATTTTATCATATATTATAATTTCAATTTTAATATGCGTATGAAGATTCAATTTTGCTAAAAAGAAAATTTTTAAAATTTGAGAAAATTATTATTATCAAGATTAAAAAAATAAACTAAGTAATTTAAACAAAATAAAAACAGTGGATTTTATACTTTTAAAAATTCCGCTGCTTTTTATATCGCTTTATGGTATAAATTATTTATTAAATGCACTATCATTTATTTCAGTATTAGCAGGAAGAATTACATTAGCCCTTTTAATAGTTGCATCAGAACCAACAAAAGCATCTTTTTCAATTACTAATTTTTCTTTTCTTTCACCTAAATTAAATGTTATTGTAGTAAGAAGGTTGTCTTTAAATGCGCCATTTTCAATTTTAGATACTTCAGTTGATTTAAAATTCAATTCAGTTAATTTATTATTTCAAAAGGCTCCAGTTTTAATAGTTTTTAATTTTGATTTTTCACTTATAATCAAACTGTTAATTTGATTTAATTCAAAAGCGCCTTTATCAATAGTTTCAACACTATCTGGTAATATTACTGATTTAATATTATTTCCAGAAAAAGCCTCTTCACCTATATATTCTAAATTAGTAGCTTTAGAAAAATCTAATTCAGTAATTGTTTGGTCGATTGAAAGAGAATTATTATTTCTAAAAGCTTGTTTTTCAATTCTTTTTAAAGTTGCAGGAAAAATAATTTTAGTTAAATAATATTGAACAACTTTTGTTTCCACTTCAGTTCCGTTTTTGATTTCTTCGCCCTTTAAAACAATTCTGCTTTCTCTATTTAAAAAAGCACCAGGATTAATAACTTCGATATTTTCTTTACTTAGATCAAGGGTATAAGTTTTATTTTTTTCGTCAAAAGTTACATTAACAAAGTTTCCGCTTTCATCTTTTTTATCAGTTCATAATTTTGCATAGTTTGTATTATCTCCACAAGAAACAGCTATTAAAGGTAAAATAACCGCAGGAGATAGTGCTAAAAATATTCTTTTTTTCATATCAAAATTTTACACTATTTATTAATTTTTGTATAAAAATGATTAATAAATTATAATTGTTTATATGTATAAATTAAGTTCAGAAAATCAACCTCGCGGAGATCAGCCAAAAGCAATTAAAGAATTAGTTAAAGGTGTAATGGAAAATAAAAAGCATCAAGTTCTTTTAGGAGTAACGGGAAGTGGAAAAACTTTCACTATGGCAAATGTCATTATGCAAACCAATAGACCTGCAATAATTTTGTCTCACAATAAAACACTGGCATCGCAACTTTATTCTGAAATGAAAATGTTTTTTCCAGAAAATAAAGTTGAATATTTTGTTTCACATTTTGATTATTATCGTCCTGAATCATATTTACCATCGAAAGATATTTATACTGAAAAAAGTAGTAAAACAAATTGGGATTTAGAAGCTATGCGAATGTCAGCAATGAATTCACTAATTAGTAGAAGAGACACAATAGTTATTTCATCTGTAGCTGCAATTTATGGTGCACTTAATCCTGCTGAATATGAAGAATCGTTTATATATATTGAAACAAAACTAAAGTTAACAAGAGAAAATTTATTTCGCAATCTTGTTAAAATTGGTTATTCAAAAAACTTAATGGAATTAAGTCCTGGAGAATTTCGTTCTAAAGGAGATTCTGTTGAATTATTTCCTAGCTGAACTGATGATTTTTTAGTAAGAATTGATTTTTTTGACGATGAAATAGAAACAATTGCTTTTATTGATAAATTAAATAAAACAATAATTAAGAAAGTTAAAAATTTTATTATTTATCCTGCAAGTTCATATACAGTTACAAATAATACTATCGAAAAAGCAACAATCGAAATTGAAAAGGAACTGGAAGAAAGATTAAATTATTTTGTTTCAGAAAATAAACTACTGGAAAGACAAAGATTGGAAGATAGAGTAAAAAATGACATTGATTCATTAAGAGAGTTTGGTTTTTGTTCAGGAATTGAAAATTATTCAAGACATATGGATGGTAGACAAGAAGGAGAAAAACCTTATACATTAATTGATTATCTACCTAAAGATGCATTAATTTTTATTGATGAATCTCATATTACTATACCTCAATTTAAAGCTATGTATAATGGCGATTATCAAAGGAAGCGAAATTTAGTTGATTACGGTTTTCGTCTTCCTTCGGCTTTAGATAATCGTCCATTAAAATTTGAAGAATTTCAAGAAATTGAACAACAGAAAATTTATATTTCTGCAACGCCCGGGGAATATGAATTAGATAAAACAAATGGTGAAATAGTTACACAAATAATTAGACCTACAGGTTTATTAGATCCGATAATAGAAATAAAGCCGACTGAAAGACAATTTGAAATAATGTTTGATGAAATTAAAAATCAAATAGATAATAAGGAAAGAACAATTATCATTACAGCAACAAAAAGAACTGCCGAAGAGTTATCACGAAGCTTTCGGGACAAAAAAATTAAATCCGCCTATATTCATTCTGAACACAAAACTTTTGAAAGAAATGAAATTTTAAGAAAATTAAGAAAAGGAATTTATGATGTTGTTGTTGGAGTAAATTTATTAAGAGAAGGAATTGATTTGCCAGAAGTTTCTCTGATAATGATTTTAGAAGCTGATGTTAATTCATTTGCTAGATCAAAAAATGCTCTTATTCAAATGATTGGAAGGGTTGCTAGAAATGATCACGGTAGAGCTATTTTATTCGCTGATAAAATCACTGATAATATAAGTGAAACTGTAAAAGATAATGAAAATAAAAGAAAAATTCAAATTGAATATAATGAAAAAAACAATATTGTTCCTAAAACAATTATTAAACCCATTTCGGATCCAATTCAAGGATTTAGTGACATTGATAAACTTGAAAATTTAGGCAAAATAAAATCTAAAAAAGAGAAAAAGGCTTTAATTGATAGTTTAAAAAACGAAATGGAAATACACAAAAATAATAATGATTTTGAAAAAGCAATTGAACTAAGAGATTTAATTTATGAACTTGAAGCAGAACTATAAAATTAACAAAATTTAAAATAAAAATCTGCATAAAAAAAAAAAAAAAACATTTCTTTTTATTTTAAAAAGTGATATCATTTATTCGCATAGGCAACTATGCGCTTAAAATTATCATAATTACTTTTAGATTTGTTTTATTTAGTTTATTTCTTTATTTTTATTTTTTTAATAATTTTGTTAAACTCCTTTTACTTCACACAATTTTACACTTTTTTACACAATACACAAGTTTCAAAATATAATAATTAAAAATAAGATAATAACTTAAGATATGATATCCTACTTAATTAATTAAGTAGGTTTTTTATTACTTTTTTTACAATTTTATTATTTTTAATATTTTAAATTTTTGGTAAAATATAAATATTAATGTATTTTTATTTATGGATGGGAAATAGGTGAAAGACTATTCTGTGGTTGGTTTTAAATGCATTTAAAATAACAATAAAATAATATTTATTAAACGAAAGGAAATAAAATGGCAAAATTAAATTTCGATAGATCTAAAGAACACGTAAATATCGGAACAATTGGACACGTTGATCACGGTAAAACTACTTTAACAGCAGCTATTGCTACAGTTCTATCTAAAAAAGGATTAGCAGAAGCTAAAGACTATGCTTCAATCGATGCCGCTCCAGAAGAAAGAGCACGTGGAATTACAATTAACACAGCACACATCGAATATGAAACAGAAAAAAGACACTACGCTCACGTTGACTGTCCAGGACACGCTGACTATGTTAAAAATATGATTACTGGTGCAGCACAAATGGACGGTGCTATTTTAGTAGTAGCAGCAACAGATGGACCAATGCCTCAAACTAGAGAACACATCTTATTATCAAAACAAGTTGGAGTACCTAAAATTGTTGTATTTTTAAACAAAGTAGATATGTTAGCTGGTGAAGAAGAAATGGTTGATTTAGTTGAAATGGAAATTAGAGACTTATTATCAACTTATGAATTTGATGGAGATAACACACCAGTTATTAGAGGATCAGCAAAAGGTGCATTAGAAGGTCAAGCGCAATGAGAAGAAAAAATTATGGAACTAATGGCTGCAGTTGATTCATACATTGATGCTCCAGTTAGAGAAATGGATAAACCATTTTTAATGGCTGTTGAAGATGTTTTCACAATTACAGGACGTGGAACAGTTGCAACTGGTAAAGTTGAAAGAGGACAAGTTAAAATTAACGAAGAAGTTGAAATCGTTGGTTATAAAGAACAACCTAAAAAAACAGTTGTTACAGGTATTGAAATGTTTAGAAAAAACCTTGATTCAGCTATGGCTGGAGATAATGCTGGAGTTTTACTACGTGGAGTAGATAGAACTGAAATTGAAAGAGGACAAGTTATTGCAAAACCTAAAACAATCGTTCCTCATACAGTATTTAAAGCAGCTATTTATGCTCTTAAAAAAGAAGAAGGTGGACGTCATACACCATTTTTCCAAAACTACAAACCACAATTTTACTTTAGAACAACAGATGTTACTGGTGGAATTAAATTTGATGCAGGAAGAGAAATGGTTATGCCAGGAGATAATGTTGATTTAACAGTTGAATTAATTGCTCCTATCGCCGTAGAACAAGGTACTAAATTCTCAATCCGTGAAGGTGGAAGAACTGTTGGTGCTGGTTCAGTAACAGAAATTATTAAATAATTTTAAACTCAAATAACACTAGCGAAATAGTGTTATTTTTTTTTTTTTTTTTATGATAAATAAAAAAGTAAATGAATGTATAATATTTATATGGATAGTGTTAAAATTTTAATAAAAAATAATATCAGAATCATTGCTTCTAATGTAACTGATGTTTGTCAAAAAGCAATTGAATATCAAGAAACATTACCTTTTACTTCGTTGATTTTGGCAAAAGCAATTTCTGTATTTGCTCCTTTATCTTTTATTTTATCAGCAAAAGAAGGAAAGGTCACTTCTTTTATTAAAAGTGATGGAGCAATTAAAAATTTAATTGTCGAATCAAAAAACGATGGTTCAATTAGAGCTTTAATCGGAAATCCAAATATCGAAACTGAAAAGGATGATAGCGATTTTGAAAACACTCCATTAATTTTAGGAATAGGTAATGAAGGAATTTTAAGAATTACAAGAACTAGCGGAACTCACACTTTTGGTGGAGAGGTTAAATTAGTTAAATCAGATTTAATTACAGATTTAGCTTATTATTTCGAAGTTTCTGAACAAATTTTTACAGCAATAAGATCAACTGTAAAATTTGAAAATAAAAATAAAATTCAAAGAGCTAATTCAATAATTTTCCAACTTTTACCTAATCACCAGGAAGATGACATCGTTTGAATTGAAAATTTTATTAAAAACAACGATCTAGAAACAACGAATTTACAAGACTATATAAATAAAATGGAAGCTAATTTACTTTCAGAAAAACCAATATTTTGAAAATGTGAATTTGATAGAAATAAAGTTATAAGTGTTTTACAAGATGTAGTTAAAAAAGAAAAAAACGATTTATTTGAAAATGATGAAAAAATTGAAATAGAATGTCATTTTTGTAAAGAAAAATTTTATTTTTCAAGAGAGGAGATAAGCTAATTATGGAAAAGAATGTTTTAGTTGAATTAATAGATGTATCTAAAGTTTATAAATTTAAAAAAGTTTTAAATAAGATCAATTTTAAAATTCATAGCGGAGAAAGAATTGCTCTTTTAGGAGGTAATGGTTCAGGAAAATCAACATTAGTGGAAATAATAGGAAAAATTAGAGAAAAAACTTCGGGAGAAATTAAATATAATCCTAATTTAAGAGTTGGATTTCAATTTCAAGAATCTAAATATCCCAATTCAATAACCGTTAAAATGGTAATTGATTTTTATAAAGATACTTTTCCTGATAGTTCTGCTAATTCAATTAGTGATGAGCACATTCAAAATTTATTAAAATTATTTAGATTAGAAGTTTATTTAAATAAAAGAATTTCCAAATTATCAGGAGGAGAACAACAAAGATTAAATATTTTATTAGCATTAATAAATAGTCCTAATTTTTTAATTTTAGATGAATTATCTACAGGTTTAGATATTAAAATTAAAAGAGAAGTAATGGAATATATTACAAACTATTTAAATTTAAATCCTGAATGTGCCTTGATTTTAATTACACATAATCCTCCTGAGGTGAAAAAAATGTGTAATAAATTAATTATTTTAGATAACGGAAATTTTGTCGAAAATAGAGAAATTAGCACAATTGAGAAAGAAGAAAATTTAAATTTAGATGAATATTTAGAAAATGTATTTAACAAACTTTATAAAAAGGATGATAAAGTTTATCAAATACCGGATAAAATGAAATATTCTTCAAAATCATTATTTTCAAAGATTTTTAAAAAGAAAGGAGGTAAATAATGTTAGCTATTTTTAAATTTATAAATACATATTTTTGAAAAAGTATTATTGGTCCTATTTTCATTTTTTTATTTCCAATAATGACAATGGGTACACAAGGTTTATCTGCGATTTTGCTTTCAAGTTTTTCAAAAACAGCAGCCAATTCAGTGCTTAAAGATATAAATTTTTCTACTGTTTATTTTTCTTTATTATCAAATGGTATTTTGGTATTTTCGATGCTTATTGTTAGTTTCAAAAGAACGACACTAGTAAAAAGGATTGCCGCTATAGGGGTTAATAAATTTTATTTTCTATTAGCTGCTATTTCTTATCAATTTATTTGAGCAATTTTAACTATATTATTTATACCAATTATTAGTTTCTTTTTATTTGGTTTTTATGAATTTACCGATCGTTCATTGATATTTAATTCAGGATATTACAAAGCCATTCCATTTATGTTATTACTATTTTTAGTTTCGTCAGGAATCGGGTTATTATTTGCATCTATTTTTAATAATTCTATAGCTAGCAATATTGTTTCATTTATTTTTATTCAAATAATTAATATAATTACAACTTTATCTCCGGCACTCAAAGATAATTCAACATTTCAAGCAATAGAATTATTTTTACCAACTAGTTATTCTATTATTCCGATGAAATCAATTATGAGCACTAATCTTTATTCATCATTTTTTACTTCCGATAATTGAAAATCATATGTTTTCCCAATAGCTAGTTTAGCATTTGTGGGATTATCATTAGGACTTTCTTTAAAACTATTTAAATGATACTAATGAATAATAATACAAAAAAAATTACAATCGCTTCAGTCGAATCATTTACAGGGGGTGCTTTTTCAGCAAAAATTGTTTCAACTCCAGGAGCATCTGCTTATTTTAAAGGATCATTAGTAACATATTGAAATGAAATTAAAGAAAAATTAAATGTAGATACATCTTTAGGAGTTGTAAATGAAAAGGTAGCACTTTCAATGGCGCTTAATGGCAAAAAATTTTTTAATGTTGATTATTGTTTTGCTTTTACTGGCAATGCTGGTCCTGATGTTTTAGATCAAAAACCAGTTGGAGAAGTTTATATTGCTATTAATGACAAAGTTATAAAATTGTTATTAAAGGGTAATAGAAAGGAAATAATTAATCAAGCAGTTGAATATGCTTATAACGAGTTTTTACGCTTAAAAATTTAGGAAAAATCGCCTGTTTTTCCTAAATTTGTTTATTTTTTAGCTAAAATCGCAATTTTTTGTCATATATATTGGAGGTTAAAATGACAGATAATAAAGCATTAAAAAATGCAATAAGTGAAATTGAAAAAAGATTTGGTAAAGAAGCAATTATGCTTTTAGGCGATAAACCACCTGTAGATGCAGAGGTTTTTTCATCAGGTTCATTGGCAATTGATCACGCTTTGGGAATCAAAGGATTTCCAAAGGGAAGAATAATTGAAATTTTTGGACCTGAATCATCTGGTAAAACTACAATAAGTTTGCATGCAATTGCTGAAATTCAAAAAGAAGGTGGTATAGCAGCATTTATTGATGCTGAGCACTCAATCGATCCTACTTATGCTAAAAATTTAGGAATTAATATTGACAATTTAATTTTATCGCAACCCGATTCAGGTGAACAAGCATTAGAAATTGTTGATACACTTGTTAAAACTGGTGCTATAGATTTAATTGTTGTAGATTCGGTAGCTGCACTAGTTCCAGAAGCAGAATTAAATGGCGAAATGAAAGATCAAACAATTGGAGCGCAAGCTAGATTGATGTCTAAAGCACTAAGAAAAATCACTGGTTCATTAAACAAAAATAAAACTACAGTTATTTTTATTAATCAAATCAGGGAAAAAGTGGGGATAATTTTTGGTAATCCAGAAACAACTCCAGGCGGTCGTGCTTTAAAATTTTATTCATCGATCAGAATGGAAGTAAGAAAATCTACTCAATTAACTACTGGAAGTGATATTACTGGTAATTTAGTTAAAATAAAAATAGTAAAAAATAAATTAGCTGTTCCATTTAAAACAGCGAATGTTGAAATTATTTTTTCACAAGGAATTTCTAAATTTGCAGAAATAGCACAATTAGCAGAGGATTATGGAATTTTAGTTAAAAAAGGTGCCTGATATTCTTATAACGGTGAAAATATTGCCCAAGGAAAAACCAATTTACGTCTTTATTTAGAAAATTCACTTTCATTTTTTGAAGAATTAAAAAATAGAGTTATTGAAAAACTTAGTGAAAATTAGTTTTTAGGTTAAAATATAAATTATGAAAAAAGGAATTGGAATTCTTTTTATTGGTGATGTTTTTGGAAAACCCGGAATTAATAATTTAGAAAAAAATATACCTTTATTAAAAGAAAAATATAAAATTGATTTTATAATCGCTCAAGGCGAAAATGTTTCAGGTCGTAAAGGACTAAACGAAAATGATTATTTACAATTAAAAAAAATTGGAATTAATGCAATTACTTTAGGAAATCATGTTTGAGCTGATGAAAACATTTATAAAATAATTGATAATCCAGAAATCATTAGACCTTATAATATAAATAAAAATTATAAAGGTCATGGAACATCCGTTTTTACAGTTAATGGATATAAATTAAGAATCACTTCGATGCTCGGAATTACATTTAATAAATTATTATTTCCTTGAAACGAAGAAACTGCTGATAATTTTTTTGATGCATTTGATCAAATTTATAAAAAAGATCAAGTGGAAAAAAATGTTGATTTTCACATTATAGACTTTCATGCTGAAACTACATCGGAAAAAAGTGTTTTTGGTTTATATGTTGATGGTAAGGTAGATGCATTTATTGGAACTCATACTCATATTCAAACTAACGATGCAAAAATTTTGCCCAATGGTACATTATATATAACAGATGCAGGAATGACTGGTCCGATGAACGCAGCGATCGGTGCTAATTTTGATGAAGTTTATCAGAGAATGAGATACGAAAAGAAAATTAAATTTACAGTTTCTAAAAATAAAACTCAATTTAATGGAGTATATTTAAAATTATCAAAAGATCAAAAAAGAAAAAAAATCATTCCAATTTCTCTAGATTTTTAAATAACTTTATAAAAGCAGGTGCTATGCCTGCTTTTTTTATTAAAAATATTTTGATTTTATTTTAAATGTAGTAAAATTAAAAGGCATTAAAAAAAGCAATTATTAAAAAAATAAAAAATATTTTGTTTTTTAAAAATATTGTGTATAATGATTAATGCAATTTAAAAGCATAGATCTTTCAAAACTAGATACAAAAACCATAATACATTCAAATCAATTTCAAGAGTTTGATCCTGGCTCAGGATGAACGCTGGCTGTGTGCCTAATACATGCATGTTGAACGAAGCAGTGCTTGCACTGACTTAGTAGCGAATGGGTGAGTAACACGTACCTAACCTACCTTTAAGATTGGGATAACTATTGGAAACAGTAGCTAATACCAAATATGGGGTTCTTTCGCATGAAAGAGCCTTAAAAGAAGCCCTTAAAGCTTCACTTAGAAATGGGGGTGCGGAACATTAGTTAGTTGGTAGGGTAAAGGCCTACCAAGACGATGATGTTTAGCCGGGCCGAGAGGCTGTACGGCCACACTGGGACTGAGATACGGCCCAGACTCCTACGGGAGGCAGCAGTAGGGAATTTTCCACAATGAGCGAAAGCTTGATGGAGCGACACAGCGTGCAGGATGAAGGCCTTCGGGTTGTAAACTGCTGTTGCAAGGGAAGAAAAAATAAGATAGGAAATGATCTTTAATTGACGGTACCTTGTTAGAAAGCGATGGCTAACTATGTGCCAGCAGCCGCGGTAATACATAGGTCGCGAGCGTTATCCGGAATTATTGGGCGTAAAGAGTTCGTAGGTTGTTTGTTAAGTCTGAAGTTAAATACTGGAGCTCAACTCCAGCCCGCTTTGGATACTGGCAAACTGGAATTGCAAAGAGGTTAGCGGAATTCCTAGTGAAGCGGTGGAATGCGTAGATATTAGGAAGAACACCAATAGGCGAAGGCAGCTAACTGGTTGTATATTGACACTGAGGAACGAAAGCGTGGGGAGCAAACAGGATTAGATACCCTGGTAGTCCACGCCGTAAACGATGATCATTAGTTGGTAGAAAAATTTACCGACGCAGCTAACGCAGTAAATGATCCGCCTGAGTAGTATGCTCGCAAGAGTGAAACTTAAAGGAATTGACGGGGACCCGCACAAGCGGAGGAGCATGTGGTTTAATTTGAAGATACGCGTAGAACCTTACCCACTCTTGACATCCCTTGCAATGCTATAGAGATATAGCGGAGGTTAACAAGGTGACAGATGGTGCATGGTTGTCGTCAGCTCGTGTCGTGAGATGTTAGGTTAAGTCCTGCAACGAGCGCAACCCTTGTCTTTAGTTACTAATATTAAGTTAAGGACTCTAGAGAGACTGCCTGGGTAACCAGGAGGAAGGTGGGGACGACGTCAAATCATCATGCCTCTTACGAGTGGGGCAACACACGTGCTACAATGGTTGGTACAAAGAGAAGCAATATGGTGACATGGAGCAAACCTCAAAAAACCAATCTCAGTTCGGATTGAAGTCTGCAACTCGACTTCATGAAGTCGGATTCGCTAGTAATCGCAGATCAGCTACGCTGCGGTGAATACGTTCTCGGGTCTTGTACACACCGCCCGTCACACCATGGGAGTTGGTAATGCCCGAAGCCGGTTAGTTAACTTCGGAGACGACTGTCTAAGGCAGGATCGATGACTGGGGTGAAGTCGTAACAAGGTATCCCTACGAGAACGTGGGGATGGATCACCTCCTTTCTACGGAGTACAAAGACATCTTTTAAATTTGGCGTATTTCAAAATCCTTTATTTAAAAATTAATTAATATAAAGTAAAGGTTATTATGGGCTTAGCCAAAAAGTTTTGTATCTAGTTTTGAAAGATTTATCTTTTAAATTCAATAGTTCTTTGAAAACTGAATAGCAAATATTTGAATAATTTCAAAATATTTCAACAACGACATTAAAAAATAAACCGAGTCTAACTGTTAAAGTTAGCAAAATAAATTAGATACCTTAGATATATAAATCTAAACAATAGGCTTAAAAAATACAAGTTATATTAGCTTTTAAATAAGTAAGAGTATATGGTGGATGCCTTGGGTCTGGAAGTCGATGAAGGACGTGAATACCTGCGATAAGCCTCGTGGAGCTGGATTGCGCTGTGATACGGGGATTTCCGAATGGGGGAACCTAACTAGATAAACTCTAGTTGATTTATAATGAATCCATAGTTATAAATGCGAGACACGTTGTGAACTGAAACATCTTAGTAGCAACAGGAAAAGAAAATAAATAATGATTTCGTTAGTAGTGGCGAGCGAATGCGAAAGAGCCCAAACCATCAATTAGATGGGGTTGTAGGACATTCTATATAGAGTTACAAAAATTTATTATAGTTGAAAAAGTTGGGAAGCTTTGACAAAGAGGGTGATATCCCCGTAAACGAAATAATAGATTCTCTTGAGTGTATCCTGAGTAGGGCGGGGCACGTGAAACCCTGTCTGAATCTGCCGGGACCACCCGGTAAGGCTAAATACTAACCAGACACCGATAGTGAAACAGTACCGTGAGGGAAAGGTGAAAAGAACCCCGGGAGGGGAGTGAAATAGATTCTGAAACCGTATACTTACAATTAGTCAGAGCCCGTTAATGGGTGATGGCGTACATCTTGCAGTATGGGCCGGCGAGTTATGTTAACATGCGAGGTTAAGTGGAAAAAAACGGAGCCGTAGGGAAACCGAGTCTTAATAGGGCGCTTTAGTATGTTGATATATACCCGAAACCAGGTGATCTATCCATGAGCAGACTGAAGCTTAGGTAAAACTAAGTGGAGGGTCGAACCGTAGTACGCTAAAAAGTGCCCGGATGACTTGTGGATAGCGGTGAAATTCCAATCGAACCTGGAGATAGCTGGTTCTCCTCGAAATAGCTTTAGGGCTAGCGTGTAGTGTTAAGCATTGGGGGTAGAGCACTGAATATGGAATGGCGGCGCCTAGCTGTACTGACTATAATCAAACTCCGAATACCAGTGTGTATTACTATGCAGTCGGAACATGGGTGATAACGTCCGTGGTCGCGAGGGAAACAACCCAGATCGTCAGCTAAGGTCCCAAAATTATGTTAAGTGAGAAAGGTTGTGAGGTTTCCTAAACAACTAGGATGTTGGCTTAGAAGCAGCCATCATTTAAAGAGTGCGTAATTGCTCACTAGTCAAGAGATCTTGCGCCAATAATGTAACGGGACTAAACATAATACCGAAGCTACGGGTACGAAAGTACGTTAGAGGAGCGTTCTAAGTGGCGGTGAAGCTAAACCGCGAGGATTAGTGGAGTACTTAGAAGTGAGAATGCCGGCATGAGTAACGATTCGGAGTGAGAATCTCCGACGCCTATTGGGAAAGGTTTCCTGGGGAAGGTTCGTCCACCCAGGGTTAGTCAGGACCTAAGATGAGGCAGACATGCATAGTCGATGGATAATAGGTTAATATTCCTATACTTCCTATAAAAGTGATGGAGTGACGGAGAAGGATAATACTACCACTTATTGGATTGTGGGGTAAGCAACAAGAAGGATAGTTTGGCAAATCCGGCTATCATAACTTTGAGTTGTGATGCATAGTGAAAGAGCAATCAAGTAGCGAATTGTATGATTTCATGCTTCCAAGAAAAGCTTCTAACGCTAATTTTATAGGAACCTGTACCGAGAACGGACACACGTTCCCAAGATGAGTATTCTAAGGCGAGCGAGAAAACCAATGTTAAGGAACTCTGCAAAATTATCCCGTAAGTTCGCAAGAAGGGATGCCTACTTTAAGTAGGCCACAGTAAAATGGGGGGGGTGACTGTTTATCAAAAACACAGCTCTCTGCTAAGTCGCAAGACGATGTATAGGGGGTGACGCCTGCCCAGTGCCCGAAGGTTAAGTGGAGCTGTAAGCATTAGCGAAGCAGTAAAATGAAGCCCGGGTGAACGGCGGCCGTAACTATAACGGTCCTAAGGTAGCGAAATTCCTTGTCAACTAATTATTGACCTGCACGAAAGGCGTAACAATCTCCCCACTGTCTCAACATTGGACTCGGTGAAATTATGGTCCCAGTGAAAACGCTGGGTACCCGCATCAAGACGAAAAGACCCCGTGGAGCTTTACTATAGCTTCGTATTGAAAATTGGTCTAACATGTGTAGGATAGGTGGGAGACTTTGAAGTAAGGACGCCAGTTCTTATGGAGTCAACCTTGAAATACCACCCTTGTTATATTGATTTTCTAACTTGCTTCCATTATCTGGAAGGAGGACAGTGCGTGGTAGGTAGTTTGACTGGGGCGGTCGCCTCCTAAAAGGTAACGGAGGCGTTCAAAGTTACACTCAGTATGGTCAGAAACCATATGAAGAGCGCAAAGGTAGAAGTGTGATTGACTGTGAGACCTACAAGTCGAGCAGGTGCGAAAGCAGGACTTAGTGATCCGGCGGTACATTGTGGAATGGCCGTCGCTCAACGGATAAAAGCTACCCCGGGGATAACAGGCTTATCTTCCCCAAGAGATCACATCGACGGGAAGGTTTGGCACCTCGATGTCGGCTCATCGCATCCTGGAGCTGGAGTCGGTTCCAAGGGTTTGGCTGTTCGCCAATTAAAGCGGTACGCGAGCTGGGTTCAGAACGTCGTGAGACAGTTCGGTCCCTATCTGATGTGGGCGTTGGAATATTGATGAGAGCTGCTCTTAGTACGAGAGGACCGGAGTGGACGTACCACTGGTGCTCCAGTTGTTTCGCCAGAAGCACAGCTGGGTAGCTAAGTACGGAAAGGATAACCGCTGAAGGCATCTAAGCGGGAAGCCTCCTCAGAGATTAATGTTCCCTTGAAATTCCTTATAGACGATGAGGTTGATAGGTTGGAAGTGTAAGTGTAGTAATACATTCAGCTGACCAATACTAATAAATTGATTGATTTAATAGCTAAATATTTAGGTATTTAATTTATAGAAAAACAAAGTTTAATTTGCTATTCAGTTTTGAAAGAACTAGGCTCCTAAAAAGGAGTTTTTTTCTTCTGTTTTTTGAAAAATATTATATAATTTAAAAGTTAATTTAGACGTTGAAACATAAGGTTGTGATACTCCGAACTTAGTTGTTATTCGTTGTACAGTTTTTATGTGGAGTCTAGTTCATAAAATGAACAGAAAGGAACAACATTTTATATGAGCAAATTAAAAGTTAAAGTTAAAGCATTTGATCATAAAATAGTAGATAGTGCAGCTTTAAAAATAGTTTCTTTACTAAAAGAAGCTAAAGCAAGTTATAGTGGACCAGTTCCATTGCCTACAAAAAAAGAAATATTTACTATTTTAAGATCTGTTCATGTTAACAAAACATCACGTGAACAATTTGAGCAAAGAACACATCAAAGATTAATTGTTATTAATAGTGTTAATAGTGCTTTAATGGATAAAATTAAAAGATTAGAATTACCAACAGGTGCTCAAATTCTAATAGAAACAAAATAAATAAGGAGAAACAATGAAAGGAATCTTAGGAAAAAAAGTTGGTATGACACAACTTTATACAGATTCTGGTGCATTATTACCAGTAACTGTTATAGAAGTTCAGCCTAATGTAGTTACTCAAGTTTTCACAAAAGATAAAGATGGCTACGATGCACTACAATTAGGTTTAGAAAATAAAAAGAATTCTAGACAAACCAAACCTGAACAAGGTCATTTTAAAAAAGCAAATACAACACCTAAGCGCTTCGTAAAAGAAATTAGAGGAATGAATGGTTTTGAATTAGGACAAACTGTTGATTCATCAATTTTTTCTGTTGGTGATTTAGTCGATGTTACTGGAACTTCGAAAGGAAAAGGTTTTGCAGGAACAATTAAAAGATACAATCAAGCAATTGGTCCTAAATCTCATGGTGGTGGTGGTGGATCACAACCAATAAGACAAACTGGTTCTTTAGGAGATATTTCAGGAAATAAAGTTGTTAAAGGTATGACAATGCCTGGTCAACTAGGTAATGTAAAAACAACAATTCAAAATTTAGAAATAATAAAAATTGATGTAAAAAACAACATATTAGTAGTTAAAGGGTCAATACCAGGACCTAAAAAATCATATGTTGTTATTAAATCATCTGCAAAACAAGTTCCTTCTAAAGAGGGAGTAAAATTAGTTAATTTAGCTGAAGCAATAGAAAAAAATCATTTATTTGAACAAGCTAAAAAATACAATGTTGAATTACATATGGAAATGTCTTTAGAAGAAATGAAAAAAATAATTGATGAAGCAGAGAAAAAAGCAGAAGAGGAGAATAAATAATGGCTGAAACAAAGAAAACAACTGTTAAAAAAACAGCAAGTAGTTCTAAAACTACAAAAACTTCAGCACCTAGAAAAACTCCAGTAAAAACATCTAAATCTGCTACTACTGTAAAAGTAGAAAAAACTTTTGATTTACCAAAAAGTGTGTTCGGATTAGATAAATTTTATAGCCAAGCTGTTTTCGATACAATAATAGCTGAAAGAGCTTCAAGAAGACAAGGAACACATAAAGTTAAAAACAGAGCTGAAGTTAGCGGAACAGGTAAAAAACCTTGAAGACAAAAAGGAACAGGTAGAGCAAGAGCAGGTTCTATGAGATCGCCTATTTGAGTAGGTGGAGGTAGAGCATTCGGTCCTACAGTAGAAAGAAATTATAATTTAAAAGTTAATAAAAAAGTAAGAAGTTTAGCTTTATTTTCAGCATTAAGTGAATTAGCTAAAAATAACCAAGTAATAGTTTCAGATGTTAAAGTTGAAAAATATTCAACAAAAGAATTGCTTTCCCAACTTTCAGCATTGAAATTAAATCAATTAAGACATATACTACTTGTTTCAAACGATGAAAAAACATTTATATCAGGTAGAAATCTTCAAAATTTAGTAATTAGAAAAGTTAGTTCACTATTAGTTGAAGATTTAATACAAGCTGATGTTTTAGTTATTAGTCAAGAAGATATTAAATATTTAGAAGGGTTGGTTAAATAATGAATATAAACGAAATAATTAAATATCCAATCTTAACTGAAAAAACATATAAAAGAATGAATGAAGGTGTTTATGTATTTGCTGTTGACAAAAGAGTAAATAAATCTGAAGTTAAAAAAGCAGTAGAATATATTTTCGATGTTAAAGTTGAAAAAGTAAACATTTTTAATGTTCCTAAAAGACCAACTAAATTAGGAAGATTTAACGGATTTACAAAAGCCTTTAAAAGAGCGATTGTTAAATTAGAAGCCGGTCAACAAATCAACATACTTTCTGAAGATACTCCAGTTGCAGAAGAAGCTGAAATTATCAAACCACAAGTTCAAAAAGATAAAAAAGAAATGTCCGATGTTGAGAAAAAAGTAGCTGAAAAAATAGCGGCAAAAGAAAAAAATAAAAAATAATAACTTTAAAGATAACAATATTTTAGAGTAAGGAGAAAAAATGGCACTTAAACATTATAAGCCAACTTCCAACGGTCGTCGTGGAATGTCTTCTCTTGATTATAAACAAAATTTATCAGGACATGCTCCTGAAAAAAGTCTACTAGTGATTTTAAATAAAAAATCAGGAAGAAATAATCAAGGAAAAATTACCACCCGTCATAAAGGTGGAAGAAATAAAAGAAAATATCGTATTATTGATTTTAAAAGAAATAAAGATAATATTCCAGCAATTGTAAAAACTATTGAATACGATCCAAATAGATCGGCTAACATTTCTTTATTAGCATATGCCGATGGGGAAAAACGTTATATTTTATCACCTAAAGATTTAAAAGTAGGTCAAACAGTGGTTTCTGGAGAAAATGTTGATATTTTAGTAGGTAATTCATTACCTTTAGCTAACATACCTGAAGGTACAGTTGTTCACAATGTGGAAATGCAACCAGGTGGTGGTGGAATTATTGCTCGTTCTGCAGGTTCATCAGCACAAATTTTAGGTAAAGATGAAGATGGAAAATATGTTGTTTTAAAATTAAAATCAGGAGAATTTAGAAGAATATTAGCAAAATGTAGAGCTACAGTTGGTGTAGTAGGAAATGAAGAACATTCATTAGTTAATATTGGTAAAGCAGGAAGAAACAGACACTTAGGAATTAGACCAACAGTTCGTGGATCTGTAATGAACCCTGTTGATCACCCACACGGAGGAGGGGAAGGTAAACAACCTATCGGTAGAAAATCACCACTTACTCCATGAGGTAAAAAAGCTCTTGGTGTTAAAACAAGAAACAACAAAAAATCTTCAACAAAATTGATTATAAGAAGAAGAAAGGAAAGTAAATAATGGCTAGATCACTTAAAAAAGGTCCATTTGCTGATGCATCATTGTTAAAAAAAGTTGCATTAATGAATGAACAAAAAAATAAAAAACCAATTAAAACTTGATCTAGAAGATCAACCATTTTCCCTGAATTTGTGGGATTAACTTTCCAAGTTCATAATGGAAAAATATTTAATGATGTTTTTGTTACAGATGATATGGTAGGACATAAGTTAGGAGAATTTTCTCCAACAAGAACTTATACAGGACATGGTGCAGATAAAGGGAAGAAAAAATAATGGAATCAGTAGCAAAAGTTAAAATGCAAAGAGTGTCGCCTAGAAAAGCGCGTCTAGTAGCTGATTTATTCCGTTATAAAAATACAGAAGAAGCACTATCAATCTTACATAATACAAACAAAAAATCATCTAAATTATTTATTAAATTATTAAATTCTGCAATTGCAGGCGCAGTTAATAATAAAGGTATGGACGGTAATTCGCTATATGTTAGTGATGTACAAGTTAATGAAGGTCCAACATATAAAAGATTTCAACCTAGATCAAAAGGTACAGCATATTCAATATTTAAAAGAACATCAC
Source organism: Mesomycoplasma lagogenitalium (assembly GCF_029854295.1). Classification (NCBI taxonomy): domain Bacteria; kingdom Bacillati; phylum Mycoplasmatota; order Mycoplasmoidales; family Metamycoplasmataceae; genus Mesomycoplasma; species Mesomycoplasma lagogenitalium. The sequence continues at coordinate 883,691 of NZ_CP122979.1, read as the reverse complement.
ATTTATCAATAACAGTTAAAGAAAGAAAATAGGAGATAAAAATGGGACAAAAAGTTAATCCAAACGGTTTTAGATTTGGAGTTACCAAAAAACACAATGTAAATTGATATGCTGATAAGTCAAATTTTGCTTCTTATTTACTTGAAGATGTAAAAATTAGAGAATATGTTGAAAAATTTGTTAGAGAATACCAAATTGGAAAAGTTGAAATCAAAAGAGATCAAAATAATAAAGTTACTTTAATTATTCACACCGCAAAACCTGGAGTAGTTTTAGGACAAGGTGGAGAAACAGTTAAAAAATTAACTTCTGATATTCAAAAATATGTAAAAAACAAAAAACTAGTTTTAAATATCGAAGTTTTAGAAATAGCAAAACCAGAATTAAATGCTCGTTTAGCAGCTGAACAAATTGCTATTAAATTAGAAAATAGAGGATCATTTAGAGTTGCTCAAAAAACAGCTATTAAAATCGCATTAAAAGCTGGAGCTAAAGGTATTAAAACCCAAGTTTCAGGAAGACTTAACGGTGTAGAAATGGCTCGTTCAGAAGGTTATTCAGAAGGAGAAATGAAATTACATACATTAAGACAAAATGTTGATTATGCTCAAGCAACTGCCCACACCACATATGGAGCATTAGGTGTTAAAGTTTGAATTTCTCTAGGAGAGGTTAAAGAAGGTGAAAAATAATGTTACAACCTAAAAGAACCAAATATAGAAGAAATTTTAGAATTTCACACGATAAAAGAGAAGCATATAAAGGTAATAAAGTTTCATTTGGAGAATTTGGATTACAAGCAATTACTTCTTCATGAGTAACTGCTAGACAAATTGAATCAGCAAGGATTGCTATTACAAGAAGAATGGGACGTGAAGGACAAGTTATTATTAGAATTTTCCCTCATTTATCATTAACTTCTAAACCAATTGGTGTTCGTATGGGTTCAGGAAAAGGATCGCCTGAAAAATGAGTAGCAGTTGTTAAAGTTAATACAGTTATGTTTGAAGTATCTGGAGTTAAAGAAGAAGTAGCAAGAGATGCTTTAAGACTTGGTGGACACAAATTACCAGTTAAATGAAAAATTATTACAAAAAATGAAGAGGGAGATAAATAATGGAATTCAAAGAATTAAAAAATAAATCTCTTTCAGATTTACAAAATCTAGTAAATGAATATAAAGCTGAACTATTTTTACTAAGATTTCAAAACAAAACATCACAACTTGATAAAACTCATAAAATTAGTGAAATTAAGAAAAACATCGCAAGAGTTTTAACAGCAATTAAACTACAAGAAAAAGCATCAAAGGAAGTTAAATAATGGAAAGAAAAAATGCTAGAAAATCATTAATTGGTAAAGTAGTTTCTGATAAAAATCAAAAAACTATTATTGTAGCAGTTGATACATATATTAAACACCCATTATATGGAAAAAGATTTAAAGTTACTAAAAAATTCGCTACACACGATGAAAAAGAAGAAGCTTCATTGGGAGATATTGTTAAAATCAGTGAAACTAGACCTTTTTCAAAAACTAAAACTTTTAGATTAGTTGAAATTCGTGAAAAAGCAAAAGAAGGAGTTGAATAATGGTTCAAGAACTTTCTAGATTAGTTGTAGCAGATAATTCAGGTGCTAAAGAAGTTGGTTTAATTAGAAACTTAGGTGGTTCAGTTAAAAAATCATCTAATATTGGTGATGTTATTGTATGTTCAGTAAAAAAAGCTCTTCCAAACGGAATAGTTAAAGAAGGACAAGTAGTAAAAGCAGTTATAGTTCGTACTACTTATGGAATCAAGAGAAAAAATGGTTCTCATATTAAATTTGATGATAATGCTGTTGTTATTATTAAAGAAGATGGTTCTCCAAGAGGAACTCGTGTTTTTGGACCTATAGCTCGTGAAATTAGAGATAAAGGATATTCTAAAATTGTTTCACTTGCTCCAGAAGTTTTATAAAGAGAAAGGAATAGTTGATGAAAATTAGAAAAAATGATGAAGTAGTAATTATTTCAGGTTCTCATAAAGGTAAAACTGGACAAGTTTTAGAAGTATTTCCAAAAACACAAAAAGTTATTGTAAAAGATATTAATAAAATTACAAAACATAATAAACCATCTCAACAGAAAACAGAAGGTGGAATTGAAGTATATGAAGCGCCAATTCATGTATCTAAAGTTGCACTATTAGTAAAAAAAGCTTCTAAAGATAAACCAGCACAATATTCAAAAATAGGATATAAAATTGAAGGTAATAAAAAATCTCGTGTTGTTAAAAAAACAGGGAAAACAATTTAGGTAGGTTAATATGACATTAAAAGATAAATATGAAAAAGAAGTTAAAAAACTACTTGTAGAAAAATTTGGTTATAAATCACCAATGCAATTACCTAAAATTGAAAAAATTATTTTAAATATGACAGCTGGAAAAGAAGTTACAAATTCAAAAGCTATTGAAGAAGTTATGAACGAATTGGCATTAATTTCTGGTCAAAAACCTTCACAAACAGTAGCTAAAAAATCATTGGCTTCATGAAAACTACGTGAAGGAATGCCAATGGGAGGAAAAGTTACATTAAGAAGAGAAAAAATGTGAGATTTTTTAAATAAATTAATTAATGTAGCAATTCCAAGAATTAGAGATTTTAGAGGAGTAAATCCTAAAGCATTTGATGGTAGAGGTAATTACTCTTTAGGTGTTAAAGAAGAAATTATTTTTCCAGAAATTAGTTTCGATAAAATAAGAAAAATTAAGGGATTAGATGTAATTATTGTAACAACTGCAAAAACAAATGAAGAAGCAAGATTTTTATTAGAAAAATTAGGAATGCCTTTCGGTAAGGCTGAAAAATAAGGGGAACAATGGCAAAACAATCATTAAAAGTTAAAGCAAAAAAACATCAAAAATTCAAAGTTAGAGAATATACAAGATGCGAATTATGTGGTCGTCCACATGCTGTTTTAAGAAAATTTAAAATATGTCGTATTTGTTTCAGAAAATTAGCACACGAAGGAAAAATTCCTGGTATTAAGAAAGCGAGTTGATAATTATGGCTATAATTACAGATTCAATTGCAGATATGATAGTAAGAATCAAAAATGCATTCATGAGAAAACACAAAACAGTTGAAATCCCACATTCTAATAAAAAACACCAAATTCTCGATATTTTCAAAAGAGAAGGATACATTCAAGATTTTCAAGCAGTAGGAGAAGGTGTATCTAAAAAACTTGTTGTTGAATTAAAATACAAAGGGACAACAAGTGCAATTACAGGAATTAAAAGAATTTCAAAACCTGGATTAAAAGTTTATTCTTCTGTAAATAATTTACCTAAAGTACTTTCTGGTTATGGAACAGTTATTGTTTCTACATCAAAAGGATTTTTAACTGATAAAGAAGCAAGAAAGGAAAATGTTGGTGGTGAAATCATCGCTTACATTTGATAATCTATGTCTAGAGTTGGAAAAAGAGTTTTAACAATTCCTCAGGGAATTGAAGTAATTGTTAATAAAACAGAAGTAACAGTTAAAGGTAAATTAGGTACATTAGTTAAAAATTTTTCTCCATTAATTTTAATTAAAATCGATGGATCTTCATTAACTACCGAAAGAGTTAACGAAGAAAAACACACAAAACAATTACACGGAACCACCAATTCATTAATCGCCGGAATGATTGAAGGAGTTACTAATGGATTTGTGAAAGAATTGGAAATTAAAGGGGTTGGATATAAAGCGACTTTAAAAGATAATCAATTAGAAATTCTAGCTGGTTTTTCCCACCCTGTTTTAGTAGATATTCCAAGTTCATTAAAAGTGGAAGTTCCAAAACCTGTATCAGTAAAAGTATCAGGAATTGATAAACAAGAAGTAGGTCAATTAGCATCAGTTATTAGAGCAGTTAGAAAACCAAGTCCATATTCTGGAAAAGGAATTATGTACAAAGGTGAAATGATAAGACGTAAAGAAGGGAAAAAAGCTTCTAAATAGAGGTTAGGTTAATAAAATATGGCAAAATTATCAAGAAATCAAGCTAGAATTAAAAAACATAACAGAATTAAAGCAAAATTAGCTTTAGGAACTGCTATTAAACCTCGTTTATCAGTTTATAAATCTTTATCTAATTTTTATGCACAATTAATTGACGATAGTACAGGAAAAACATTAGCATCTGTTTCTACATTAAAAAATGCAGAATATGGTGGGAATATTAAAGCAGCTGAAAAAGTTGGAACCTTAATGGGTCAAAAAATTAATGAATTGAAAATTCAAAGCATTGTATTTGATCGTTCAGGATATATTTATCACGGAAGAGTTAAAGCATTTGCTGAAGCAGTAAGAAAAGAAGGGGTTAAATTTTAATAATGGAAAATAAACAAGAAGTTAAAAAAGAATTTGTTAAAAAAGCAGCTCCAACAAGAAAAATTGTTGCTCTAAAAGAAAATGCTTCTTCAAAAAACAAAGATGATAAAAAAGACGGAAAAGCAAATCGTAAATTTTCAAGAAAAAGAGATGTTAATAAACAAGCATTTCAATCAGAATTTGAAGAAAAAGTTATTGATATCGCTAGAGTTACAACAGTTGTTAAAGGTGGAAGAAGATTTTCATTTTCAGCATATGCTGTTGTAGGAAATAAAAAAGGAAAAGTTGGTTTTGGTCACGGAAAAGCTAACGAAGTACAAGACGCTATTAAAAAAGCAGTTAAAGATGCTCAAAACAATTTAATAACTGTTCCTATTGTTGATGTGGCAGCGACAGTTCCACATGAAATTACAGAAAAATTTTTAGCATCAAAAGTTATGTTAAAACCCGCTCCTAGAGGTAAGGGGATTATAGCTTCAGGAACAGTTCTTGCTGTTGTTGAATTAGCAGGATATTCAAACATTTATACAAAAACATATGGATCAAGAACAAAAGCAAATATTGTTAGGGCAACAGTAAATGCATTACAAAAACTTAGAACAGTAGAAAAAATTGCAGAACTAAGAGATGTTAGTGTTGAAGATCTTAATAGTAACAAATAATCCAGGAGGAATTTATGTCATTTAAATTACATTCATTAGTTAGTTCAGAAGGTTCAAGAAAAGAAAAGCACCGTAAAGGTCGTGGGCATGCAGCTGGTAAGGGTAAACAAGCTGGTAAAGGACAATCAGGACAAAAAAAACGTGGAAGTGTTAGACCTGGATTTGAAGGTGGTCAAAACCCATTATTTAGACGTTTACCAAAAATTGGGTTTAATAACATTAATAAAATTGAATATCAAATAGTTTCATTAGCAAAATTGGAGCAAAATTATAACGATGGGGATAAAGTTTCATTAGAGAGTTTATTTGAAAAAAGATTAGTTAGAAGAAAAACAATGCCTGTTAAATTACTAGCATCTGGTTCATTAACTAAAAAATTAACTATCGAAGTAAATTCCGTGTCAACAACTGCAAAAGAAGTGGTTGAAAAATTAGGGGGAACAGTAAATTTAGTTTAATATGTTTAGATTATTTAAAAAAGCTTGAAATTGAATTGTTTATAATGTGTCAAGAGCTTATTTAAATATTAAACATAAAATTCAAACTTTTTCTCGTGAAAAAGTATTAACCAAAAAAATATTATTTACAATTGGAATTTTATCAATTTTTGTAATTGCAGGAACTATCACTATGCCAGGTGTTGGTCTTAATAAAAATGCAACAATTGATGCTAATTCCTTTTTGGGAATAATTAATATTGTTGGTGGTGGTGGATTATCTAATTTTTCCATCGTCGCCTTGGGAATAGGTCCGTTTATTACATCATCATTAATTATGATGGTGGCGCAAACAAAACTATTTCCTCCTATACACCGCTTAAGTCAATCTGGACCGCTTGGGAGACGGAAAATAAATATAATAACTAGATTTTTAACAATTGCTGTTGCAATTGTTCAATCTATTGTTTTAATAAGAACTTTATTTGACAGTAATCAAATAACTAGTAGTTTTGTTTATTTACAAAATAATAGTAATTATTATAAATATTTTATTTTACCTTCTATTCTCATTGGCGGTTCTTTATTTTCTTTATTTTTAGGAGAACAAATTACTGATAAAGGTGTAGGAAACGGAACATCACTTTTAATTTTTTCAGGTATCATTGTTCAATTACCTGCAAAATTCCGTTCAGCCTATAGCTATTATATGGGTGGTGCTGAAAGTGGTGCTTTAATTAGCAATATAATCTTTTTTGGTGTATATATCATCGGATTTTTAGTTTTAATATTTATAATTTCTTATGTATATCTTGCAGAAAGAAAAATACCAATTCAGCAAACTGGAGCTGGAATGTCGAAGAACATTAAAGATATTTCAGTGTTACCAATTAAGGTAAATCCAGCAGGGGTAATGCCAATTATTTTTTCATTAATTGTTTTATCATTACCAACATTGATAGTTGGACTTTTAGATCCTTATACTTCAAGTACAAGATATTGAGTAGAAAGAAGTTTAAGATTAACAGATCCAATTGGATTTTCTATTTTTATTGTTATTACATTTTTATTTTCAATAGGAATGGGATTACAACAATCTAGAGTAGATAAAATTGCTGAAGATTTTGGGAAAAATTCAACATTTATTCCTGGAATAAGACCGGGTGAACAAACTGAAGATTATTTAATTTCAGTTGTTTTAAGACTTTCAATTTTTTCAGCATTTTATCTTGTAGCGATTGGTGCTACTGAACCTATTATGCAAATGTTAGGAATGCCACGAACAATAACTTATGGTGGAACTTCATTGATTATTTTAGTTTCAACAGCACTAGAAACTATGAGTCAAATAAAAGCGAGAAGAGAATCGGAAAAAATTTCTCATAAAAGAAAAAAAATAACTAAGTCAATTAACAAAAACAATAACAAAAACTTTAATAATAATGGAGATTTATTATGATAAAAAATTTAATTTTTCTGGGAGCTCCTGGAGTTGGTAAAGGAACTGCTGCTTCACTACTTTCCAAAAAAACAAATTTAGTTCATTTATCAACGGGAGAAATTTTCCGTTCAGCAATTAGGGAAAAAACAAAGTTAGGATTAGAATTAAAATCAATTGTTGAAAATGGATTTTATGTACCTGATGAAATTACTAATGCTATAGTTCAAGAAAAAATTGATGAATTATATACTAAAAATATTAATTTTATTCTTGACGGTTATCCCAGAACAGTCAATCAAGCAAACTTTTTAGAAAATTTAAAAAGTGCCAATATTGACAAAGTTATTTTGCTTGAAGCACCAAAAGATATTATCATCCAAAGATTAACTAAAAGACGTTATTGTCCTGTTTGCTCAACAACTTATCATCTAGATTTTAAACCTTCAGCAAAAGGTGAATTATGTGAAAAAGATGATACAAAGTTATTGCAAAGAGAAGATGATAAAGAAGAAGCAATAATGAAAAGATTGGAAGTTTATAATTCAGAAACTAAAATATTAATTAGTTTTTACGAAGAAAAAGGTATGTTAGTTAAACTTTCTGCTGTTTCATCGCCTGAAGAAATTGTAAATAATATTTTGCAAGAGTTAGAAAAATAATGAGCAATATAATTAAAAAAGATTCAGAAATAGAATTAATTAAAAAATCTTGTCAAATTTTAGCAGAAGTAAAAAAAATTGTTTATGATGCAGCCAAAGAGGGAGTATCACTTTTAGAATTAGATAAATTAGCTTATCAAGAAACTATCAAAAGAAATGCTGAACCAGCTTTTTTAGGTTATTTAAATTTTCCAAATACAATTTGTACCGCATTAAATGAAGAAGTAATTCATGGCATTCCTGATAATCGAATTTTAAAAAATGGCGATTTAATTTCTATTGATATGGGAGTTAAATATCAAGGATATTATTCCGATTCGGCTTTTAGTAAATCAATAGGCGAAAATAATTTTGAAAATTATAAACTTATTGAAGTAGCTAAGCGCGCATTTGATGCAGGTTTAAAAGCAATTAAACCTGGAGCAAGAGTTAATGACATTTCAAAAGCAATATATAAAGTGATTAAGGAAAATAATTTATTTACTCCATTAGAATTTTCCGGTCATGGAATAGGTAAACATTTACATGAAAAGCCTTATGTATATAACTATATAACTAATAATCAAGGGATGCTTTTAAAAGACAATATGGTTATTTGTATTGAACCAATGATTATTCAAGATAGTAATAAAGTTAAAATTTTAAAAGATGGTTGAACAGTAGTTTCTGCGTCAAACAAAAAAAGTGCTCATTACGAGCAAACTGTATTAATAAAAAATGGTAAGGGCATCATTTTAACAGAAAAGTAAGTAATAATAATTACTGAAATTTTAAAAATTTAGTATAATTTAAATTATATTTCAAATCCCTGGCAAAACTAAAAGGTTCAATAAGTCCAGGTATTTCTTTAAAAGGTTGCAATTACTTTTAAAGAGATAAATAAAAAACAATTGACATAATAATTAAAATAAAATTTAAAGAGGAGCTATTTTAATAAATGGCAAAAGATGCAATTAAAATGGCAGGTAAAGTAATTCATGCTCATAACGCAAGTGAATTTGATGTTTTATTAGAAAATAATTTAACAATCAGAGGTCATGTATCAGGAAAAATGAAATTACATCACATTAAAATTATTCCAGGTGATAAAGTTGATGTAGAAATTAGTCCTTATGATTTGAGCAAAGGTAGAATTGTTTATCGTCATAAATAAAGGAGACTTATGAAAGTAAGAGCGTCAGTCAAAAAAATGTGTAAAGACTGCAAAATCATTAAACGTAATGGTATTAATAGAATTATTTGTGTTTTACCTAAACACAAACAAAGACAAGGTTAAGGAGAAAAAATGGCTAGAATTTTAAACGTTGAAATTCCAAATAATAAAAGAGTTGTTATCTCTTTGACTTATATTTTTGGAATCGGAAAATCAAGAGCACAAGAAATTTTAAAGCAAGCTGAAATTAGCGAAGATATTCGTGTAAAAGATTTAAGCGAAGAACAATTATCAAAAATTAGAGATATAGCATCACAATATATGACTGAAGGTGATTTACGTCGTGAAGTTGCTATTAATATTAAAAGATTAATGGAAATTAAATGCTATAGAGGAATTAGACATAGAAAAGGAATGCCTGTTCGTGGTCAAGTTACTCAAAAGAATGCCCGTACAAGAAAAGGGCCTAGAAAAACAGTTGCTGGAAAGAAAGGTAAATAGGATATGGCTAGAAAAATTAAAAGAAAAAATATTACTAGCGGAATCGCTCACATTCATTCAACTCATCAAAATACAATTGTTACATTTTCAGATGAACAAGGGAATGTAATTGCTTGATCTTCGTCAGGTGCTATAGGATATAAAGGAACAAAGAAAAAAACTCCTTATGCTGCTGGTTTAGCAGCGGCTGCAGCATCAGAATCTGCAAAAGAACATGGTATTAAAGAAGTTAAAGTTGAAATTAAAGGTTTAGGTCCAGGAAAAGATGCAGCTAGAAAACAAATCGAAGTTTCAGGAATAACAGTTACTGAAGTTAAAGACGTAACACCAATTCCTCACAACGGAACAAGACCTCCAAGAAAAGTTATCAAAAGAGAAACAAAAAGATAGGAGGTCTTAGGTGCAAAAATTCGCAAAAATTCATTATAAAGAAGAAAAAGAAAATAAACAATCAGATTATAAAACATCTTTTGTTTTAGAGCCTTTAGAAAGAGGTTTTGCTAGAACATTAGGAAATGCATTAAGAAGAACAATTCTTTCATCTGTTTCATCTGTTGCACCGTTTGCAGTTAAAATTGAAGGTGTTGAACATGAATTTGGAGCAATTGAAAATGTTACTGAAGATGTTGTTACTATCTTAAATAATTTAAAGAAAATTAAATTTGTTTATAATAAAGATGTTTTTAAAGATAATGTTCCTGTTAAAGTTAGTTTTAATAGTGAAAATTTTGAAGGTGATCAAGTATGTGCCAAAGATATTTTAGTTTCTCCTGAAATTAAAATTGTTAATTTAGATCAACCAATAACAAAAATTTCTAAAAAAGGAGCATTTAATTTTGAAATGTATTTATTATCAGGAAGAGGATTTGTTTCTTTTGAAGATAATAAAAAAATTGTTTCAGAATTTGGTTCATCATTAGAAAGTAAGTTAAAATCAGGAAAATTTTTAGCTGTTGATTCTGATTTTTCACCAGTTTTAAATGTAAATTATACTGTTGATGAATTAAATTCAGCATCAACTATCGTTGAAGAAAAATTAGAATTAACTGTAGAAACTGATGGAACAATCGAAGCTAAAGAAGCTATTTCAGAAGCTGCTAAAATTTTAATGATTCATTTAGGAATTGTTTCTAATGTTGATAATTTAGATTTAAATGAAAAAGACTTTTTTGAAGAAGAAAAAGTTAAAGAAGAAGTTCCAAAAGATAAATCAATCGATATTAATGAACTTAGTTTAACAGTAAGATCATTAAATGCTTTACGAAGAGCAGGATTTAAAACTGTTTCTGATTTAGAAAAAATTGATGAAGAAGAACTTCAAAATGTTAAAAATTTAGGAAAAAAATCTGTTCAAGAGATTATTGAAAAATTAAAAGAACGTGGAATTGTTCTTAAAAAAGAAGGAGAATAAATATGGCTAATCCAACACAATTATTTAAACGTAATTCAACATGAAAAAAACACGTTTTACGTTCTTTATCTACAGATGTAATCGTTTATGGAAGAATCACAACAACTGAAACAAGAGCTAAAGAACTTAGAAAACATGTAGAAAGATTAATTACAAAAGCTAAAACAAATACTCTTGCTTCTCGTCGTTTAGCTGCCGCATTTTTAAGAGATGTAAAAACTAAAGATGGCAAAAGTGCTTTATCACATTTATTTGAAAATGTCGGTCCTAAATATAAAGATCGTAATGGTGGATATACAAGAATTATCAAATTACCTGCTAGATTAGGTGATAATTCCAAAATGGCAATTTTAGAATTAGTTTAATAAAATAAAGGCAAAATTACAACTTTTGCTTTTTTTATACAAAAAAATAAGAAAATATTTTTATTTATTTAAAAAAGTTATATAATTTAAAAGCAATATTTAAATACCTGTTACATTATTTAATAAAATTAAGCTAAATTAAAGGAAGGAATTATGAGACAAACTACTATAGTTAAGCATTTAGAAGTAGAAAAAAAATGATATGTAATTGATGCTGAAAATCAAGTGCTTGGTCGTTTAGCTACTTTAGCTGCTACATATTTAAGAGGAAAAAATAAACCATCATTTACACCTAATGTTGATATGGGAGATAATATCATTATTATCAATGCTGAAAAAGTTTTATTGACAGCAAATAAAGAAGAAAATAAAATTTACTATTCACACTCAGGATATCCAGGTGGATTAAAATCAATTAATGCTAAAAATTTAAGAGAAAAAAAACCAACAGCAATTGTTGAAAAAGCAATTAGAGGTATGTTGCCACATACTAAATTAGGAAATAGACAAAGAGTTAATCTTTTTGTTTATGCTGGACCAGAACATAAACACAATGCTCAAAAACCAGAGAAATTAGAGGTTAAATAATGGCGAAAAAAGAAGTTGTTTTTTACAGAGGATTAGGAAGAAGAAAATCTTCAACTGCAAGAGTTATTTTAAAACCTGGAAAAGGTAGTTTTATAATCAACAAAAGAGAAGCAAAAGATTATTTAATGTCAGATTTATTAATTAAAGATGCTTTACAACCGCTTGAAATTACGGAAACTCAAAATTCTTGAGATATTACTGTTAATGCATCCGGTGGTGGATTATCAGGTCAAGCAGGAGCAATTAGATTAGGTATTGCAAGAGCTTTATTACAAGCTTCAAAAGATTATAGACCTAATTTAAAAAAAACAGGTATGTTAACTAGAGATGCTAGAGCTAAAGAACGTAAAAAATACGGACTTAGAAAAGCACGTAGAGCAAGACAATTCTCAAAACGTTAATTTATGATATAATTATACAAGTTAAATTTAAAACTTGTATTTATGGGAGCGTAGCTCAGCCGGTTAGAGCACACGACTGATAATCGTGAGGTCGATGGTTCGATTCCATTCGTTCCCACCATTTCATTGTATGACCTAAAACACAGACATTCTGTGTTTTTATTTTATTTTTTTAAAAAGTTTTTATTTTGTTTTTTAATAAAAAAAGTTATAATATTAAAGCAATAGATAACAATTGCAGAAAGTAGATTCACTTCTCACCTGATGATTCTTTCATGGGTTTAGCTACAATGATTATTTATATACTTTATATTTTTAATTTTGTTAGTTGAGAAAGTGGATAAAAACCACTTTTTTATTTAAAAGGAGATTAATTATTAGCAGATTGAATAATATGGGGAATAGAAGAAAACCACAACAAGAACATTTGGTTAATGAAAATATTCCTTTTTCCAAAATTTTCGTTATAAATTCAGATAATACCCAAATTGGTGTTTTATCAAAAAATGATGCTATTGCTAAAGCTAAAGAGCAAAAAATGGATTTAGTAATCATTTCAATTGATAATTCAAGTGATAAACCAAAACCAATTGGAAGAATTATGGATTATGGAAAATTTAAATACGAAAGAAAGAAAAAACAAAAAGAAGTTAAGGAAAAACAGACTTTTGTTAATAACAGAGAAATAAGATTAACATTAGGAATTAATGTTAAAGATATTCAAACTAAAGCGAAAAAAGCTAGAGAATTTTTATTAGATGGCGATCGTGTTAAAGTTTCTTTAAAATTCAGAGGTCGTGAAGCTTCAAGACCTGAATTAGGGAAAGAAGTATTAGATAAATTTTTTAAATATGTTGAAGATATTGCTAAAATAACTAAAGACGCACAGCAAAATGAAAGATTTTTAGATATGTATTTAGAAAGAGACAAGAAAAAATCTCCCCATTTAACAAGTTCTAAAAAAGAAAAAGAATTACAAAAAGAAGAGAAAGGTAGATTAGAAAATGCCAAAAATGAAGACTAAATCATCTTTAAAAAAGAGATTAAAAATAACAGGTAGTGGAAAGGTTAAAAGAGGTCAAGCTTACAGATCTCACCTTGCTCAAAATAAAACAACAAAACAAAAAAGACATGCAAGAAAAGCTACATTAGTTTCTGCATCAGATTTAAAAAGAATTAAAGGTTTATTTTAATAGAAAGAGGTAAGTTAAATGAGAGTTAAAGGCGGAACAGTCACAAGACAAAGAAGAAAAAAATGATTAAAATTAGCAAAAGGATACTGAGGACATAAATCAGTTGGTTTCAAAGTTGCTAAACAAGCTGTTGTTAAATCATGAACTTATGCTTTTAGAGACAGAAAACAAGTTAAAAGAGATTTTAGAAAACTTTGAATCGCTAGAATTAATGCAGCAGTTAGACCTTTAGGATTAACCTATTCACAATTAATTAACGGATTAAGAAAAGCAAACATTGAAGTTAATAGAAAAATGCTTTCAGAAATCGCTATTCATCACCACGATGTTTTTGAAACTATTGTTAAACAAGCACAAGCAGCTTTAAAATAAAAAGGAGGAACTATGGCTAGAAGAGACGATATTACTGGAAAAGGGTCAATGACTGGAAACAGAAGATCTCACGCTTTAAATGCAACTAAAAGAACATTTAGATTGAATTTACAAAAAATTAAAGTAATGAATGACAATGGTAGAGTTATCACTATTAAAGTAAGTGCTAAAACTGCTAGAACATTACGTAAGCAAGGGATTTCTAACTAATAGTTATTAATAAAAACAAGAGCAAGTTTTACTTGCTTTTTTTATTTGTAAAAAAAAAAAAAAACGAATTACATTAAATATAAAATGATTCGTTTTTAAATTTGTTAGTTTTTTCTTCTTTTTCTTCAAGTTGACTAGTAAATTCATTTAATATATTTCTTTTAAATATTCATTTTTCTAAATAAAAATTAATAAATGGAATAATAATTATAATTAAAAGATTGATTATATATAAAATAAATTCTAAAGGAATTTTTATAGCATTTGCATCAGTTTTAAACAACCCTCAATTAGCGATTTCCCATTTAACTAAATTTTCACTGATTGCATATAAATAAGCAATTTTTACTACAGCAATTCCAACTACTGAAATAAATGCAGCAATATAATAAAGATATTTATTAATTTTTTGAGTTTCATTAATTTTATTTCTTTTAATTGTATAAGTTAAAATCAAATAAGCATAGACCATCATAAAAAATGCTGTTGGATAGTTAGACACACCATCTATTAATGCATCTGAATCGATTATTGCACTTGGTAAAATTCACATTAAATTTCAAATTAATAAAATAAATAATCAATAAACAATTTTAGCTTTATCTTGAATTTTGTCTTTTAATCATTTTGATCCGAAAAGAACATTTAAATCAATAAGATTTTCTATTTCCGCACTAAAAGCAGCGCTTATACCATTAGTAACACCTAAGGAAGATACTAAAATAAAAAAGACAACCATCGGTACAATATAATTACTTATATTTGCAGGCATAGTATTTTTAAGTAAATCTCAAATCACACTAGAATTATGTAAAATTGAGGAAATAGCTATCAGCGAATAAAGAATTACTATTGTTATCATCCCAATTAAAATAGCAAGCGGTAAATTACGATTAGCATTTTTAATTTTATTTCCAATTGAACCTGAAACTAAAAATGCATCATAAGAAAACAGTACAGCAGGCAGTGCTAGAACGATTCCCTTAGCGCTAAAAGTATTTTTAAAATCTACAAACGCATTTGTTCCTCCATTATTATTAACATAAGGAAAAATTATTCCAGCTAATGCTCCTAATAATAATGGAATAAATTTTAAAATAGTAACAACCGTTTGTACATAACCACTAATTTTTAGTGAAATTCAGTTTAATACATAAAATAAAATTCCAATCCCTATTCCTGTTAAACAAATAACTCATAACTTTATTTTTTGAAAGTCAATAACATTAATAGTACCTAAAAAATAAAATAACATTTCTGCAGAAAATATTGGGATAATAACTAGCAAAAGACCTCAATAAAATATTGCATAAGCTACAGAAGTTCCATAGCCAATTTTAGTTCCTGATGTGCGATAAATTCAACTAGATAAGCCACTTAATTTGCTTTTTTTCATCGTTCCAATTTCGGCAAAATTTAGTGCCGCAGCGATAGAAATAATTCCACCAATAATTCAGGCGATAAGTCAAGAAATTCCATTACCGCCAGTTTCTCTTGAAATAGTTCCATTTTTAAAAAAAATTCCTATTCCTACAACGGAACCAATAAGCATCATTAATGCAAGTACTAGTCCAATTTTTTTACCTTGTTTTTCAGACATTTTTCTCCTTTAAGGAGTATTATACTATAATAACCGATTTAAAATTTATTATTTTAAATTTTTTACAATTTTATTAAGTTTAATTGATCAGTGGTTTAAACCGCTTTTAGTTTTTTTAATATTATGCTTTTCACTTAATAATAAAGCAATATCATTTAAGTTTAAAAAGGGTTCATTAACTCTTTCTTGAAAAAAAATTAACTCTTCCTTTTTAAATAAATGTTCTAATTTATTTTCTAAAATAAAATTATAATTTTCAATATCGCGAGAAGCGGCATTAACTAATCTTTGTTGATTATGAACATCAAGATTAGCTAATCTATTAGCATTATTTTGAATATCTCTCATATTTTTTATATTAAAAAAAGTTTGAAAATTTTCATTAGCACCAATAGCATTTAAAAAATCTTGAATATTTTCCACTTGTTTTTCATAAATTAAAAATTTATTTTTATTTTTTGTAATTTTAAAATTAAATTGATAACTATTTAATTTATCTTTTATTATTTCTCCAATTTCTTCATAAAAAAAAGTAATTTGCAAATTATAGTAAATTGAATTAATATCAGAAATAGTTCCAGCTCCTACAAATGCTCCGGCAAAGAAAAATTGCGGATTTTCAATTTCATATTTAATTTTAAAATCTTTTTTTAAAATGACAATTCAATTTTTATTTTTAGTAGTTCGATAAAATTTAATATCATATTTTTGTAATTTCTCTTTAATTAAAAAAGAAATATCACTTTTGTTAATTTTTATTATAAAACTCTCTTCTTCAATAAATTTACAATTAGTTAAAATAAGACCATTTAAAAAGGAAAGAAAGTGCTTTTCTTTCATTTTATTTTTTAGAACTTCTAATTTTATTTGATGACTAAATGACATAAAACCTCCAAATTACTAAAAATAAAATAAAAAAAAGCAGCAACTCCCTATTTTCCCATCTCTGGTATTTTCGGCGTAAAAGGGCTTAACTACTGAGTTCGGAATGGTATCAGGTGATCCCCTTTGCTATGATTGCTGTAATTATTATACAACATATTTTAAAAAAACAAAATTTTTTATTATAATTTTATTTAAGAGGTAAAAATGACAATTTTAGCAATAGAAACATCACACGATGATTCATCAATAGCAATTTTAGAAAATAACAAAATTTTAAAAAATATTATATTTAGTCAAATAGATATTCATGCTAAATATGGCGGAACAATTCCCGAAATCGCTTCAAGAGAGCATGTTAATAACATTGCTTTAATTTTGCAAGAAATTAAAAAAGTTATTAAATTAGATAAAATTGATTATATTGCATATACAAAAGAACCGGGATTAATTGGAGCACTACAAGTTGGTTATTTATTTGCAAGTGCTATTTCATTGGCGATAAATAAACCACTAATAGCAATCAATCATCTAGATGGTCATTTTTTTTCAGGAGCAATTGATAATGAAATTTTATATCCAGCATTAGGGCTATTAGTTTCAGGTGGTCATACACAAATTCTGTATGCTGAAAATGAAAATAATATTAAAATTATTGGTGAAACTTTAGATGATGCAGTAGGGGAAGCATACGATAAAGTTGCAAGAAAATTAAATTTAGGATTTCCCGGCGGCCCGCTAATAGATAAAGAATATTGAAATTACAGTGGCAAAAGAACTTCCATTAAACTAACAAAACCAAAAACCGAAGAGATTTATGATTTTTCATTAAGTGGTATTAAAACTCAAGTTATTAACATCATTAATAATTTTGAAAACAGAAAATTAAATGTTCCAGTTAGTGAAATTGCTTATGAATTTCAAAAGACAGTTGTTGAATATTTAATTGAAAAATTTTCTTTAGCAATTAAACATTATCAAGTAAATTCAATCGTTTTAGCAGGTGGAGTTTCTGCTAATAAATTATTAAGGCAAGAATTTTTAAAATTACATAAAAATGTTATTACTCCTGATTTAAAATATTGTACTGATAATGCAGCAATGATTGCTAAAGCAGCTCAAATTTATTTAAAAAATAACTAATTAAAAAAAATATAATTCAATCTAATATAACATTTTTTAACTTAAGTGCTTTTTAAGACTTGATGAGACTGTTTTATTAGGAAATGGTCAAGAAATAAATCATCACATATCTGGTGATGTTTTTGAATCGCCATTAGGTGCTATTTATAGAGATAAAGGGAAAAGTGAATTAATTCATTTCTTATTTGGCCAATTAATATTGAATGTAAATGATGGAAAAATCTGTTAAAAAAGCTATTTTAGCCCAGTTCTTTAAAAAATATTCATAATAATTAATAAACAGTTATGAACAAGTTTTTTTATATATAAAAGCAGTATATAAAAATGGCCTTTACTTTTTATGTGCTGTTAGTAAATGTAATTATAAAAAATCAACCGTTTATTTTTGCGGTTGATTTTTGGTATTTTATTTAAATAATTTATTAATCTAAGTTATTATTTATCTTGAATTGCTTTAATTCCAGGAAGTTCTTTTCCTTCTAAAAATTCGATAGAAGCTCCGCCACCTGTAGAAATGTGACTAAATGCATCTTCAAATCCTAAATTTTCAACAGCGGCAACTGAATCGCCACCACCAATAACTGAATAAGCATCTTCTAATTTAGATATTTCTTTTGCAACAGCTTCAGTTCCGTATTTAAAATTAGAAAATTCTGTTACTCCCATTGGTCCATTTCATAAAACTGTTTTAGCACCTTCTAATTCAGATTTAAATAATTCAATAGAATATTGATCAATATCTAGCCCCATTGTATTTTCTGGAATTTGTAGTGGGTGAGAAGGATTTAAAATTCTTTCTTGATCTTCAAAACTTGTTGCTGAAGCATGATCAACAGGTAAAATAATTTTATCTTTATATTTTTCTAAATATTCTTTCGCTAATTCGATTTTATCTTCTTCAACTAAAGAATTACCGATATTAAATCCTAGCGCCTTATTGAAAGTATATGCCATTCCGCCACCAATAATAACTTTATCTGCTTTTTCTAATAATGATGAAACAACACCGATTTTATCTGAAATTTTCGCTCCTCCAATAATTGCTACAAATGGTTTAATAGGATTGTGAACTATTTTCGATAGTGCTTTTACTTCTTTTTCTAGTAAATATCCCATAGCTGATTCAGCGATATTCGAAGCAATACCAACATTAGAAGCATGAGCTCTGTGAGCTGTACCGAAAGCATCATTAATAAATACATCTCCTAATGATGCTCAGTATTTTCCTAACTCAGGATCATTTTTAGATTCGGCTTTATTATTTAAATCTTCAAATCTTGTGTTTTCAAATACTAAAATTTCACCATCTTGCATTTTTTCGATTGCATGTTCTAATTTAGCACCTCTTGTTTGATCAACATAAATAATATTTCTTCCTAATTGATTTGCTAATTCATAAACAACAGGTTTTAAGGATTTTTTAGTTTTATCAGCTTCTTCTTTTACTCTTCCTAGATGAGAAAAAACAATTGCTTTTCCACCTTCTTCAAGTACTTTATTTATTGTAGGTAAAGAAGATACTATTCTTTTTACTGAAGTTATTTTTCCATCTTTGATAGGAACATTAAAATCAACTCTTATTAAAACTTTTTTTCCTTTTAATTGTAAATCATCTATTGTTTTTTTGCTTGTTAAATGCATTTTTCCCCTTAATTTATTTTTATTTATTTTTTAATATTAATATTATAAAAAAATAATGCAATTTTTTGCCAATTTTTCCATATTTTTTTATAAATGCTCTTTATTGTCTTGATTTTTAACGCTTTTTAAATTTATTAATATCATTTAAATAAATTAATTAAATTTATAATTAAAATTTTATAAAAACAAATAATTTTTATTTTCTTTTTCTTTATTCAATTATCCAACAGTGATTTTTTTATATTTTATTACTTTTACTTTTTTATTAAATTTAAAAAAATGAAAATATTTAATGTACATAAATTATTTTTTCTTTTAGTTTATAAACATTAAATTTAATTTTTATTTTATTAAAAAATGCCTTTAAACAAGTGTTTTTTTAATCTTTTGAGTAAAAAAAAAAAAAAAAAGTGATGGCTTTATAATTAAATTAAGGAGGTTAAAATGAATTATAAAAACATTGCTCAGCAAATCATTGATAATGTTGGAGGAAAAACAAATATTATCAATGCAAAACATTGTATGACAAGGTTGAGATTAATATTAAAAGATGAAAATTTAGCTAATACAGAAAAAGTTAAAAAAATTAGCAAAGTTATTAGTGTTGTTAAAGCTGGCGGACAATATCAAATCATTATCGGAAATGAAGTTAAATACATTTTCGATGCCGTAATTGAAATTTTAGGTTTAAGTGGCGAAATATCAAATAATTTAAGTTCTAATAATGTTAAAAAAACAACTTTATTAAATAAATTTATTGATTTTATAGTTGCGACAATTACACCAGTAATTTCTATTTTAATAGTTTCGGGGTTATTTAAAGGGCTTGTAGCAATTTTAGGTGCCGCAAATGTTCCTGCGAATAACACAATGTACATTATATTAGCAGGAATGGGGGATGCAACATTTGCTTTTCTTCCTGTTTACATTGCATATAATGTTGCTAAAAGAAAAGATATTAATATCTTTGTCGCGATGGGGATTGCATTATTTTTAATTATGCCAACCATTGTTTATAATTTTTCAGGAATAGTCGATGGTGCTAATTCCACAGCAAAAGAACCAATTGATGTTATTTTTGCTAATACGATATTTGAATCGAAAATTTATGCCAAACTTGGTCAAATGCCAATAATTTGACCAAGTGGAGGATATACCTCTTCATTTATTCCGATCATCGCTATTTTATTAATTGTATCTAAATTAAATCGTTTTTTAAAAAGAGTAACACCAGAAGCACTTTCTTCAATTACTACAAATTCCATTGTATTTTTTGTTGGAGCATTTGGCGGTTTATTATTTATCGGACCAGTTATTTCCTGAATGCAACAAATATTAAATTATGTTATTAATTCTATATATGAATTTTCTCCAATAGCAACAGGGTTGCTTTTAGGTTTTTTCTGACAAATTTTAGTAATTTTCGGTCTTCATTGATCAGTTGTTCCGATTGTTATTTTACAATTAGCATCAGGAGCATCACAAATTGGGGCGATTATCTTTTTACCATTTGTTTCGCAAATAGGAATTTTATTAGCATTAATGCTTTTAGAAAGAAAAACAATTGATTTGCCTAAAGCTACAGGAGCATTTGCTAGTGCAATTTTCGGAATTACTGAACCAACAATTTATGGATTTACTTTATCTAGAAAAAAATTATTCTTTTTATCTTGTTTGGTTTCTGGTATTTTAGGAGCAATAGCAGGAGCATTTAAATTAGAAGCATATGCAAATCCGTTAGGATTAACTAATTTACCATTATTTATCACACCAAATGTACCGATAAGTGAAAATACCAATTTTTGAGTTGCAATCGCTTTATCTTTCGGTGGAATTTTATTAGCTTTTGGATTAATGCTAATGTTTTATAAAGTTAAATTGCCTGAAAAAGCAATGGTTAAAATTAATGCATTTAATTCAAAAATATCAAATGGTTATTCTAATTTTAAAACCAAAGTAAATAATTATGTTGTTATTCCTGTTAAAACACATACAATTGACAAATTAGTTGTTGCAAAAAGCAATTTAAAAAATAAAACACAAGCAAAAATGTCAAAAAATAATATTATTAAATTTAAAAAACCAGGAAATTATTTACCTTTAGAAAAAGTCAATGATCAAGCATTTGCTAGTGAAAGTTTAGGAAAGGGAATTGCATTTAATAATTTTAATAATAATGCCCTTATTGCATCACAAGATTTTACAGTAGTTTTTGTTGCTGAAACCAAACATGCAATTGCTTTAAAAACTAAAACTGGAATTGATATTTTAATTCACATTGGAATTGATACAGTTAATTTAAATGGTAAATACTTTAAAAGTGATTTAAAGGCAAATGATATAATTAAAAAAGGCGATAAAATTATAGAGTTCAATTACCAAAAAATAAAAGAAGAAGGTTATGATAATTCATTGATGATTACATTACCAACTAAAGAACAATATAAAGATATTGAAATAAAAGAAACAAAAGATTATATAGAAATGAGGGTAAAATAATATGAAAAGTAATTTTCCTAAAAACTTTTTTTGAGGTGGCGCAATAGCGGCAAATCAAGTTGAAGGTTCGTATAATAAAGATGGTAGAGGTTTAAGTATTCAAGAGTTTTTACCACAAGGTGCTTTTGGAAAAATAACAGACAAAGTTTTAGATAGCAATTTAAAATTAAATGCTATTGATTTTTATCATCGCTGAAAAGAAGACATTGACTTATTTAAAGAAATGGGGTTCACCGCTTTAAGAATGTCGATTTCTTGATCAAGAATTTTTCCTAATGGAGATGATGAAAAACCAAATGAAAAAGGACTTGAATTTTATGATAAAGTATTTTCATATTTAAAAGAGTTAAATATCGAACCTATTGTAACTTTAAGTCACTATGAAACTCCATATAATTTAGCTAAAAAATATAATGGATTTGCTTCAAGAAAAACCGTTGACTTTTTTATGAACTATGTACAAACGGTATTTGAAAGATATAAAGATAAAGTTAAATATTGATTAACATTCAACGAAATTAATGCAATACTATTTTCACCATTTATGGCAGCCGGTGTACTTGAAAATCAAGAAGATGTAAATACACAATTTCAAGCAGTTCATAATACTTTATTAGCAAGCGCAAAAGTAGTAAAATTAGCAAAAGAAAAATACAAAGATTTTAAAATTGGATGTATGTCAATTGGAATGCCCATTTATACATTAACAGCTCATCCAAATGATAATATTGCTAAAATGAAAAAAGATTGACAAAATTTCTTTTTCTTTGATGTTCAAGCACGAGGATCATATCCAGGTTATATAAAACGCTATTTTAAAGAAAATAACATTGATATAAAAATGGAGCAAGGAGATGAAGAAATTTTAAAAAACACTGTTGATTTTATAACTTTTTCATATTATTTTTCAACAGTCACTGATGGTAAAGATGAATTATTTAATGGATTCCATCATACTCCAAATCCAACTTTAAAACAAAGTGAATGAGGTTGAACAATTGACCCGCAAGGACTAAGAATTATCTTAAACACTTTATGAGAACGTTATCAAAAACCTTTAATGATAGTTGAAAACGGATTTGGTGCTAAAGATCAATTAATTGAAAAAGATGGAATTCAAACAGTTGAAGATGATTATCGAATTAACTACATGAAAGACCATTTAATTCAAGCAAATGAGGCAATTGCTGATGGAGTTAATTTAATTGGCTATACTTCTTGAGGTCCAATTGATTTAGTTTCAGCATCTACTGCCCAAATGTCAAAACGTTATGGCTTTATTTATGTAGATTTAGATGATCAAGGAAATGGAACATTAAATCGTTATAAAAAAGCTTCATTTAATTGATATAAAAAAGTAATAGCTTCAAATGGGAAATCGCTTTTTGAAAATAAAAAGTAAAACAAATTAAATTTAATGGTTTAAAAACCGAGGATTATAAATAATTAAAAATAGATCTAGATTTTAAAGATCTATTTTTAATTATTTTTTATTTTTTAAAAAAAGTTAATAAAAATGGCTAAAAAGTAGGTTTTTCACAAAAAAAAAAAAAAAAGCGATGTTTTTTATAATTGATTTAAGGAGGTTATTAATTATGAATTATAAAAAAATTGCTCAAGAAATAATTGATAATGTCGGTGGAAAAGTCAACATCGTTAGTGTAAAACACTGTATGACCAGATTACGTTTAGTTTTACAAAATGAAAATTTAGCAAATACTGACAAAATAAAAAAGATGGCACAAGTAATTAGTGTTGTTAAAGCTGGCGGGCAATATCAAATTATTATCGGAAATGAAGTTAAAAATGTTTTTAATGCAGTTAATGAAATTTTAGGTTTTATTAATGCAAATAATAATAATAATAATTTAAATCAAGATAAAAAGACTAAATTACTTTCTCGTTTTCTCGATTTTATCGTTGGTGTTATTACACCAGCATTGCCGATTTTAATTGTTTCTGGACTTTTAAAAGGAATAGTTGCAACAATGAGTGCATTTAAAGTTCCGTCAACTGATGCGATGTTTATAATTATGAAAGCACTAGGAGATTCGACATTTAATTTTCTTCCAGTATTTATAGCATATAATGTCGCCAAAAGAAAAGACATAAATGTTTATGTAGCAATGTCCATTGCAATTTTTCTAGTATTTCCATCAATTGTCTATAATTTTTCAGGAGCTGTTGATGGCATTAGTGTGCAACAAAAACAAGTAGCAGATAAAATTTTTGTAGGAACCATTTTTGAAACTGACGTTTATGCTAGAATAGGGAAAATGCCTATTATTTGACCAAAAGGAGGTTATGCTTCTTCGTTCATTCCTATCATTATTATTTTATTATCTGTATCAAAATTAAATAGATTTTTAAAAAGAGTGACACCACAAGCTCTTTCGATGATAACAACTAATTTAATTGTCTTTTTTGTTGGATCATTTTTTGGTCTTTTATTCATCGGACCATTAGCATCATGGGCGCAACAAATTTTAAATATCGCCATTAAAAATATTTACAACTTTTCTCCAATATTGGTTGGATTAATTGTAGGTTTTTTCTGACAAATACTAGTAATTTTTGGACTTCATTGATCGCTAGTTCCAATTGCTTTATTAGAATTTGCAAGTGCAGCAAATGCTTCACCACTAGCTGCAATAATTTTCTTTCCTTTTGTAACCCAAATTGGAATTTTATTAGCTTTAATGGTTTTAGAAAAAAGAAAAATAGATTTTTCAAAGGGAATTAGTGCTCTAGCAAGTGCTTTTTTTGGAATTACTGAACCAACAATTTATGGTTTTACATTGTCGCGGAAAAAGACATTTGTATTATCTTGTGTAGTATCAGGAATAATAGGAGCAATAGCGGGTGCATTTCAAATTAAAGTTTTTGGTGCACTGGCATCTGGTTTTGTTCGTTTACCATTGTTTATAGATCCTGTAAATGGATTTAATTTAAACTTTTATTTAACATTAATATTAACTTTTGGAGGACTTTTTGCATCGTTTTTATTAATGCTAATGTTTTATAAAGTTAAATTACCTGAAAAAGCAATGGTTAAAATTAATGCATTTAATACAAAAATGTCAAATGGTTATTCTGATTTTAAAACCAAATTAAATAATTATGTTGTTATTCCTGTTAAAACACATACAATAGATAAGTTAGTTGTTGCAAAAAGCAATTTAAAAAGTAAAATACAAGCAAAAATGTCAAAAAATAATGTTATTAAATTTAAAAAACCAGGAGATTATTTACCTTTAGAAAAAGTCAATGATCAAGCATTTGCTAGCAAAAGTTTAGGAAAGGGAATTGCATTTAATAATTTTAATAATAATGCCCTTATCGCATCACAGGATTTTACAGTGGTTTTTGTCGCTGAAACCAAGCATGCAATTGCTTTAAAAACTAAAACTGGAATTGATATTTTAATTCACATTGGAATCGATACAGTTAATTTAAATGGCAAATACTTTAAAAGTGATTTAAAGGTAAACGATGTAGTGAAAAAGGGTGAAACAATAATCGAATTTGATTATCAAAAAATAACAGAAGAAGGTTATGATAATTCATTGATGATTACATTGCCAACTAAAGAACAATATAAAGATATTGAAATAAAAGAAACAAAAGATCATATAGAAATGAGGATAAAATAATATGAAAAGTAATTTTCCTAAAAACTTTTTTTGAGGCGGGGCAACAGCTGCAAATCAAATTGAAGGCGCATATAATAAAGACGGTAGAGGTTTAAGTATTCAAGAATTTTTACCAAAAGGTTCGCACGGAGAAGTATCAGATAAAGTTTTAGATAGCAATTTAAAATTAAATGCTATTGATTTTTATCATCGCTGAAAAGAGGATATTGACTTATTTAAAGAAATGGGATTCACCGCTTTAAGAATGTCAATTTCTTGATCGAGAATTTTCCCTAATGGAGATGATGAAAAACCCAATGAAAAAGGACTTGAATTTTATGATAAAGTATTTTCATATTTAAAAGAATTAAATATCGAACCAATTGTAACTTTAAGTCACTATGAAACTCCATATAATTTAGCTAAAAAATATAATGGATTTGCTTCAAGAAAAACTATTGATTTTTTTATGAAATATGTACAAACGGTATTTGAAAGATACAAAGATAAAGTTAAATATTGATTAACATTTAACGAAATTAATGCAATACTATTTTCTCCTCTTATGGCAGCAGGTGTACTCGAAAATAGAAATGATATAAATTTAAGATTTCAAGCAGTTCATAATACTTTATTAGCAAGTGCAAAAGTAGTAAAATTAGCAAAAGAAAAATATAAAGATTTTAAAATTGGATGTATGTCAATAGCAATTCCTATTTATACATTAACAGCACACCCAGATGATAATATTGCTAAAATGAAAAAAGATTGGCAAAATTTCTTTTTCTTTGATGTTCAAGCACGAGGATCATATCCAGGTTATATAAAACGTTATTTTAAAGAAAATAATATTGATATAAAAATGGAACAAGGCGATGAAGAAATTCTAAAAAATACCGTTGATTTTATAACTTTTTCATATTATTTATCAACAGTAGCGGATAATAATAATAATAATTTATTCAATGGCTTTAAGCCACTAATTAATCCAACATTGAAACAAACAGAATGAGGTTGAAATGTTGACCCACAAGGACTAAGAATTATTTTAAACACCTTATGAGAACGTTATCAAAAACCTTTAATGATAGTTGAAAACGGTTTTGGTGCCAAAGATCAATTAATTGAAAAAGATGGAATTCAAACAGTTGAAGATGATTATCGAATTAACTATATGAAAGATCATTTAATTCAAGCAAATGAGGCAATTGCTGATGGAGTTAATTTAATTGGATACACCTCTTGAGGTCCAATCGATTTAGTTTCAGCAGGAACAGCTCAAATGTCTAAACGTTATGGCTTTATTTATGTAGATTTAGATGATCAAGGAAACGGAACATTAAATCGTTATAAAAAAGCTTCATTTAATTGATATAAAAAAGTAATAGCTTCAAATGGAAAATCGCTTTTTGAAGATGAAAACAAGTAAATTTTACTAAATAAAATATAAAAACAGACTCTCTAAATTCAGAAAGTCTGTTTTACAATAAAATTTATTTAATTAAATAAAGTAAATTTGTTTTTTACTATTTAAAATAATTATTTTGTCCTTGAAAATATTATAATTTAAATATGAAAAAGTGAAAAAAATTTAGTTTAGCTATTTTTATGATTTTATCATCTTTTTCACTAATTATTTCATGTTCAAAAGCAGAAATAAATAAAAAAAATAAAGATGAAAATGACAAAAAGATCATTAAAAAATACAAAGAGCCAAATGAAGAGCCTAAAATTATTAAAAAAATAGATGATAAAGAAATAATTAAAAAGGATGATGAAATTAAAAGTAAAAATGATGTTTTAAAAATCGATGCTAAAAATAGCGATAATTTTAGAAAAGAATTTTATTTACCTAAATATGAAAAAGATAATAAAATTCATCTATCAGTTTTAAAAAACGGAGAAAAATCTAGGAATTTAAGAGATGAATTTTTCAGTTATTCTAACATTGATCCTACAGGAATTTATTTAGATGCAGGAAAAAAATATAAAATTAAAATTGAATTAAATCACAAACCTGAAGGTGATGTGAAATTTGTCATTAGACAAGGTGCTAACACTGAAAATGATAGTTATTTGTCATTAGATGAAAAAGAATGATTTTTAGATTATAAAGATAATGAAATAGAAATTGATTTAACAGATAAAAAATATGGTTATTTAACTTATTTAAGTAATTTATCAGAAAAACCAATATCTGCAGAAATTAAAAATCTAGATGAAGTTAATGCTCCATTTTCTAAATATTTATTTTATATTCACCAAGAAGATGAACCTGAAAATTTTTGACATTATTTAAATAATCTTAAAAAAGAAGATTTAAATAGTTCCACTTTTATGAGAATTAGTAATTATGATAATGGAGGAATTGAAATAGTTTGAAGTGTTTCTTGAGCTGTTAAAACATTTATAGAAGAATTAGAAATTGATAGTGACCTAAAAGCTGTTGATTTTATTAAAAAAATTACTAGTGAATTAAAAATTTGGATTGATTTAGTAAATAAATATGATGGATTAGATATAGAAGATGAATTAGAAGTGCACAAACCAACCAATTTGCCATTGTTAATAATTGGTTCCGATACTGTTATGAATCCATCTAATATTTATGCTTTTGTTAATTATTTACATTTTAATCCCAAATTAATTTCAAATATTTTTAAAGACACTTCTCTTTTATATGATTGAGCAGCTACTCATGAAAAAGGTCATATTATTGATAAAAAAAGCATAAGCATTGTTGAAGTAACAAACAATATGTACCCATCATTTACAGGTTTAAGTGAAATCAAACGGCTTATTAAGCAAGGAAAATATGAACCTAATGTTTATGTAAATGAATTTATGCCTAAATATCAAAATGGCGAATTAAATCAATTTAAATATTTAAATGATAAAATACAAAACAAGCAAAAAACCTTTTTTGTTGAAAAAAATAAAGTTAATGGAATTCCATTTTTTCCAATGTATGTGTGATTTTTAACAACCGAATTCATTAATAAATTCAATTACAATGATTATCCATTTAATAAATTAAATGATGTAATTTTTACAAATGATGAAATAAATACATTAAAAAAATTTGGAGCTTGAGGAGCGCTACAAAGATTAGTAAGAAATAAAGATCAATTAGCTAAATATGATACAAATAATCTTTTTAACTCTTTAGAAAACAACAATGATATGAATAAATTTCCTTTGCTATTTTCAATAGTAACAGGATACGATTTTTCTGAAATTTTAGTTAGATTTGGCCAAGAAAATATAAAAGAAGAAATTAAAAAATTTACAGCAAATTATCCTAAATTAAATAAAAAAATTGAATATTACAACATTTTAGCAGAAATTAATAATGAATTAAAATATCCGTTATTAACAGAAAGGTCTATACCTAAAGTTACATTTTCTAAAAACATAAATAGTGATGAAACTGAAAATATCATTTTAACAATTTCGTTCGACGAAAAAGATGTTGAAAAATCAATAATAGCATACGAAATTTATTTAGATGATAAATTATTTAAAATAGTTAAACCAGCAAATAAAATAACTATAAATGAAAAAATAGATAATAAAAAAATAACAGTTAAAGCATTTGATTATAAACTGAACGAAAGTTTATTAAGCGATATTGCTTTAAATGAAAATGAAATTTAGTAAATTTGGTGTTCCGCAAAAGAGAGAAAGAGTTATTTTTATTGGTGCAAAAGAAAAATATAAAGAAAAAATTGATTATATAATTAATCAATTAAAAAATTATAGTGAGCCAGTTAAAACAACAAAAGATGCTATATACGATTTGTTAAATACTCCAGAAGATAAAGAATTTAGCCATATTTTTTCTAATCATAGTGCTCAAATGAAAGAAAAAATAATAAATACTCCAGTAGGAAAAAGTGCTATGAAAGGTTATTCTGATGCTTTTAGGAAATTAGATTACAATAAACCGTCTTATACCGTGAAAGAAAATCATGGCGGAGTCCACTTACATCCAGAATTACCAAGAGTTTTAACTCCAAGAGAATTAGCAAGATTACAAACATTTCCCGATGATTTTCTTTTTTGCAGAAATAAATCACAAATACTTAAACAAATTGGAAATGCCGTTCCTTGTAAACTGTCATTTGAAATAGCTAAAATGATAAAAAAAGAAATGAAAAATATAAAATAAAAAGTAGGAATTTGTCCTACTTTTTCATTGACCTTTATTTAAATAAATCATAAGATGTTTGTTCTAAATATCTTAAAATTTTTTCTGCTTGTTTTTCATCATTATTGATTGAAAAAATATAAAGCTTAATTTTCGGTTCGGTACCTGAAGGTCTTAAACTAACTCATGATTTATTTTTAAAGAAAATTTGAATCATATTTTCTGGATTGATGTCTTTATAACCTTTACGATAATCAATTATTGTATCAATTTCTAATTCAAATTTTAGAGATTTAAAGTTATTTAAATATTCATTTAATTTAACTTTATCAAAAGTATTGAAATTAATTGAAATTACTTTACTTTTTACATAACCATATTTTCTATAAATATCTTGAAGTTTTTGATAAAAAGATAATTTAGAATTTTCTTGTAGCATTTTTATAACTGCTATAATTGATTGAAATGCATCTTTATCATAAGAAATATTATAATCAATTAACGATCCATAACTTTCTTCAAATGCAAATGCTTGAAAATTATTTGTTTTTGGTAAATATTGATCAATCTTTGGACCAACTCATTTAAATCCTGTAGGAATTATTTCAGTATTTAAATTATTTTTTTGAGCAATAATAGCAGGCAAATTAGTAGAAACAAAAGAATAAATTAATGCACTTGTATTTTTAAAATATTGTTTTTCTACCAACTGGTTAAAAATTATTGTTGCTAATTCGTTTCCTGTAAAATAATAAAATTCATTATTGTCAAGTTTTTCTACAAGACCAACTCGATCTGCATCAGGATCGCTTACTAATCCATATTTTAAATTTTTATTTTCCATTAATTTAATTAAATTATCATAAGCACTTTTAACTTCGGGATTTGGATTAAATGCATAATGGAAAAATTTACTATTTTTCATTTCTTCTTTTACATAATGAACTTTAATGTCAGTCATTTTTTCAATTTTAGGCATAATTATTGAGCCAGTTCCGTGTAGCGGGGAAAAAGCGATTTCAATTTTTTTATCATTTTTATATTCGCCTAAAATTGATGAAACATCTTTTACATATTTATCAATTAAATAATCGATATTAATAACTCTTTTATTATCAAAACTAATTTTTTTATTTGATAAATTATTTTTAATTAGATGATAGTTTTTAAAAAAAGGCGTAATCAGTTTAACTTCATTAGGTAAAATTTGAGCACCTGTTTGATTATATAATTTAATACCATTATATTCTTTAGGATTATGAGAAGCGGTAATATTAATTGCTCCTGTTGCTCTTAGTTTTTTAGTTGCATAACTTATAAATGGAGTTGCTAAAGGAATTTTTGAACTATAAACTTTGATTTTATAGTTTTTCGCTAAAATTTTTGCCGCTAATTTTAAAAATATAAAGGACATATTTCTATTATCTCTACCAATAACAATTCCATCTTTTTTAACATTAGGGAAATATTTTAATAAATATCTTGCATAGCCATCAATTATTCTATAAACATGTTTTTTATTTAAATTTTCTTTTTTATTTCCTAAAATCCCTCTAATTCCTGCTGTTCCAAACTCTAACATATTTTCTCCTATTTTAATAATAAATCTAGTTTAGATTTTGAAGGTTCAATTGTTAAATATGAACCTGAAACTAGTACATCAGCACCTGCTTTAAAAGCACCAGAAGCTGTTTTGTCATTTATTCCGCCATCTACTTGAATTAAAATATTTATTTTATTTTTATCAATATAATTTCTTGCACTTTTAATTTTATCTAAAGAAGTTTCAATAAAAGATTGTCCACCCTTTCCTGGTTCAACAGACATTATTAATAATAAATCAATATTATTTAAAAATTTTGTTATTTTATCAAAACTTGTGTTAGGTTTAATTGATAATCCTAATTTAATTTTTCCTTTATATTTATTAATAAATTCTTGTAAATCGTTTTCACTTGAAAAGGCTTCGTAGTGAACGGTAGCATAATCAACTAATCCAATAACTTGATCAACAACTTTTTCTGGTTCAAATGCCATAATATGAATATCCATAATGTGTCTTTTACTATTATTTTTAATATTTTCAATTTCAGAAATTTCAATAGCACTATTTGGCACAAATTTTTCATCCATATAATCATAGTGGATTCAATCAATGTTCATATTAAACAGCTGATTAGCAACTTCTAAACGATTTTCTTTTTTTATACTTAACAATGAAGGACTAATTTTTTTCATTATTTTCTCCTAAAATTTCTTTTAAAAATGACAAGTAATTTAAATATCTTTGCATCGGGATTTTATTTTCATTTACCATCATTTTAATTTTACATTCTTTTTCATTTTCTTGATAGTGAAGACAACTTCTAAATTTACATAAAAAAGCATTTTCTTTAAAAATTTTAAAACCAGTAGCAATTTGTTTTTTATCTAATTCAATGCTAAAAGAACTAAAACCTGGAGTATCAATTAATTGACCGCTGTTTCAATCAATTATTTGCACAACTCTTGTTGTATGTTTCCCTCTGTTTAATGATTTAGATATTTGTTGAGTGAGAAAATTATTATCTGATAAATTATTTATAATACTAGTTTTACCAACCCCACTTTGACCCATAAATACACTTAATTTATTTTCAAATAAATTAGCTTTTTTAATATTTTCAATTGTCTTTGGATTGTTATTATCGATAAAATAAATTTTATAATTCATTTTTAAATAATCATCAACAATTTTTTGATAGTTAAATTTTAAATCTATTTTAGTTATTAAAATAATAGGTTCAATTTCTTTTGATTCGCTAATTAAAAGGAATTTATCAAGTAGCAAATTGGAAAAATCAGGCTCTTTAATAGACATTACTATTATTGCTTGATCAATGTTGGCAATTTTAGGTCTAGTAAAAAAATTTTTTCTATCCAGTACTTTATGAACAAATCCGCTTTCATCATATTCAACTATATCGCCCACTAAAGGAATAATGTTTGAATTTCTTAATTTCCCACTTCCTCTTAATCTTATTTCTTTTTTTTGATCATTTAAAACATCAAAAAAGCCAGCGATAATTCTAATTATTTGTCCTTTTTTCATTAAATTCCAATTCCATATAATAATATAATTACTATTATTAATAATAAAAGTGTTATTCCAAAAATAGTTCAAATAGTGATCATACCGGCTTTAGAGGCTAAAAAGTCTGCTATTCCCTTTTTTACTTTTCTTTTATAAACAAGTTCATTTTCAGCCATTCTTTTTGGATCTAAACAAGTTGATAAATCGCGATATAATTCTTCCATATTATCATAACGATTATTTGGATCCTTTGCTAAACATTTATTAATAACGTTTATTAAACCATTAGATGTATTAGGTTTCATATTTTTAATGTTAGGTATTTCACTTTCACGATGTTTAGCTAAAATTTTTATATATGTATCACCTGTAAAAGGAACGTTTCCAATTAACATTTGATAAATCACTATCCCAATAGCATATATATCAGCTTTTGGTGAACCCTTTTTCTTATATTCAGCAATTTCCCCGGCCATATAATGTACAGAACCGATAACATTATTTTCTTTTGTTACTCTTTCTGAATCTTCATCAATTGCTATTCCTAAATCGATAATTTTAATTTCATTTAAATTGGATACCATAATATTTGTATCTTTAATATCTCTATGATAAATTCCAGCTTTGTGAATTGCATCAATTCCTAAAACTATTTGCTTGGCATAATTAACAGTTTCGTTTTCAGTTAAACTACCAACTCTTTCAATGACGTTTTTCAAAATAGTTCCATCCACAAATTCCATAGCAATTCAAAATTCATTATTGCCAGGATCGAAGCAATAATCATCTATTTTTATAACATAAGGGGAATTAACTTTGTTGCTAATTCTAATTTCTTCTTTAAATCTAGTTATTCCTGTTTTATCAAGTTGTTCACTTTTCATTACTTTTATAGCTCATTTAGAATTATCATCCTTTTTAATTGCTAAATAAATAACGGACATTCCACCTTTTCCGATTTGAGTTAATAATTTGTATTTACTATTTAATTTTTTATTATTTTCTAAGTTAAACATTTTGTAAATCTAATTCAAATATTAAAATTGTTAAATTATCGGTGGAACCATTTTTAAAAGCAATATCAACAATTTCATGAGCTTTATCTTCTAAACTTTTATCTTTTTGAAATAGAATATTTTCCATAATAGGTTTTGAAATGGAATTGTGAACACCATCTGTTGTTAAAATTATTAATGTATCATCAATGTTAGGAAGTTTAAATTTACTAATAGTAGGAGTTTGATTTTTTCTTGGACCTAAACATGAAGTTAATTGAAAAGCACCAGGTCATCTCTGCGCTTCTTCAAAAGAAATATTTTCTTCATTTACAAGACGATTAAAAACGTTTTGATCTTCAGTAATTTGATTTAAATATTTTAAATATAAATACCCTCTTGAATCGCCAATATTTAAAACATATGTTAAATTTTCTTTTTTATAGTGTAAAAATGCAACCAAAGTAGTACCCATATCTAGAGAATGTTTATTATTTTTTACACTTAATTCCATATTGTTTATTGAAGATTCTAATCCATTTAAAAATCAATTGTGCACTTCTTCTTCGGTGGATTGAGGAATTTGTTTATCTGCTAAATCTTTGAAAGTATTTACGGCTATACTAGATGCAATCGCTCCATCAGCGTGTCCTCCCATACCATCGCAAATGATACCAAAAGAAACATCTTCAAAATCCTTAGCGTAAACCGCATCTTGATTTTCTTTTCTTTTTCCGATTTTTGACAGCGAATAAAAATTACTATTCATCTTTTTCCTCTATTTCTTTTAAAATTATTTCTTTTATTTTTTGGGCAGCTTTTTCAGGAGTGTCATTAACTATCTTATGAATAAATTTATCCATTTCAGCAATTTCTTCTTCAGCTTTTCTAATTCTAATATCAATTTCATCTTGATTTTCAGTTCCTCTATTTTTGATTCTGGTTTTCAATTCATCAAGTGAAGGAGGAGCTAAAAATATTGATATTACAGCATTTTTTTTGTTTTTATCATTGTAATATTTCATTATATTCAATGCTCCAACTGTTTCAATTTCAAGAAGTGGCAAATATCCTTCTTTATTGATTTTTTTAATTTCTGAATATAGTGTACCGTAATAATTATTAAAATGTTTATTTCATTCAATAAATTCATTATTTTCAATCTTTTTTAAAAAGTCTTCTTCAGAAATAAAATAGTAATGAATTCCATCAGTTTCATTTTGCCTCGCTTTTCTAGTGGTAGCTGAACAAGAAAGTTTTAAAATATTTTTTAGTTTTTCATCAGCAAATAAAATATTTTCCACAGTCCCCTTTCCTACTCCTGATGGACCTGCTAGGATTATTAATTTATTTTTATTCATATTACTCCTTTATTATTTTCCCAAAAAATAAATAAATGTTTTGCGATATTTTTTTAATTTAAGTAATTTAAATTTAGCATTAAATTCTAAATTGTCAATATTAGTTTCGATAATAATTTTTCCATCATCACTTAAAATATCAAATTCTTGAATTTTTTCTAAAGAATCTAATAGCAATTGTTGGTTGTCATAAGGAGGATCTAAAAATATAAAATCGTATTTTTTTTCTTTTTTTAATTCTATCATTTTTAAAGCATCGATGTTATACAAATTTAAATTTTTTATTTTAAGTTGTTCTGTATTTTTTTTAATAATATTAAAAACTTTATTATTTTTTTCAGATAAATCGACTTCTTTAGCTTGTCTTGAAATAAATTCAATAGAAATTGCTCCTGAACCTCCAAAAAGATCTAAAACAGTAGCATTTTCAATTTCAAATTGAATTGATGAAAAAATTGCTTCTCTAATTTTATCGGTTGTTGGTCTAACGACTGTAAGATCTGGTTCTTCAATTCTTCTGCCTTTAAAAATTCCTGAAATTATTCTTATCATATAAAAAAAATATTACCACATTTAAGCAATATTTTCTTTAAGAAAATTAATAATTTCTCTATAAATGATTAAATTAGCATAAGAATTGGCTAATTTAATATAATCTGACATTGAATAATTTAAATAATAAAAGGTTTTTAATTCTTCAATTGATCTAAAAATATTATCTTTTGAGTGAAATTTACACAAAAATCCACCCGAATATAGCTGAAAATCTCTTAAATTTTGATTGCTATTACACTCTACACAACTTCTTAAATTTTGTTTAAAACCAAAATTTTCAGTTATTTTAAATAGTAAAAATGTTTTACAATAATAGATATTTTCGCCATTAGCTAATGATATAAAATCATTTAAATTAGTAAATAATTGATGATTTGAAATTTCCAATTTATTTAAATAATATAAAATTTCTTGCATTTCACTTAAAAAGGAAGTCATTTGTAAATGATCAATCGTTTTAATTATTGTCCCCTTTTTTAGTTTTGAAAGTTTATTGTTTAAACGGGAAAGAAAAATTTCATATTCTCCTAAAGTTCAAACTAATAGTGATGGACGATTTTTGCTATTTGGTTTTCTAACTCCTAATGCCACAAAAGAGATGATTTTCTTGTTTGTTATAATTTTAACAATTGCATCATGATCGTTAAAATCATTATTAGCAATTACAATTCCCTTAATTATTTTTGATGACATTTTTTTCTCATATTTTTCTTTTTACATTAGGATCGTCAATATGCCTAGCTCAATCAACTTTAATAAAAATAATTTCAAATATAAAAATTTTAAGAAAATCTAAAGCAAAAAATATTCAATAAGTGTGTCATAATGATAAATGTTCATTATTAGGAACTATAACTAATGCAATAATAATTAATCAAATTAATGATACTGCTTCTAATATAAATTCTAAAAATGCTGCTAAATTAGTTCTTCCTCCAGAAGCAATTAATCTATCAGATGTTACATATCAAATTCATAATGGATTAAAAAATGCTACAACAAACAGTGTGTTTCTAATTTCATTTAAATAAATTTTTTTAGCATCTAATTCTTTAATTGCAGAACTAAAATAATCTATTTTAGGAATAATTAAAGCGAAAATAATTAAAATTATCGATAAAAGTAAAGCAACAGTTGTATGAAATCCTTTTAATTCATTAGCATTTTGTTTGGCAATTTCAAATTCTTTATTACCTAAATATTTACCTACAAAAATAGAGATATTAGAACTTATAGCACCAAAAACCGCTAAAAATATTTCACTTATAGCGCCAGTTAATCCTAAAATAGCTGCCGCCCCTATTGCTCATTCATAATTACCAATAGTTCCTTGAGGAAATGCTGTATTAAATAAAACATTTCTTAAAATAATTAATATAACATTTGAAGCAATTAAAAGCGAACTGTGAATTCTTATAAAAAATTTTTTTCAAGTTGCTTTTGAAATTTTATAAATTGTTAGCGGATTAATTAAGCATTTTTTTACTTTTAAAAATACAAAAAAAGTATCACCAATTATTCCAAAAATTCTAGCTGCAATCGAAGCATAAGCAGCTCCTTTAACTCCTAATTTTAGTCCGTAAATTAAAATAGCATTTAAAATTATATTAATTAATAATGATCCAATTGAAGAAATTAATGCTTCTTTTCCATGTCCTGTTTCTGCTAATAAAGCGCTCATCGGAGATGTTCAAGAAAAAATTATTCATGTTACTGTAATTAACATTAAATAATCTCTTGCTTGATTCATAACAATTTCAGTTTGTTCTCCTCGATAAAACACAGAAATCATTTGATTAGTAAATGTAAGCGCAAAAATAGCAAAAATTGTTGTACAAATAAAAGTGAGTAAAACCCTCATTCGCATTACTTCTTTTATTTTTTTATAATTCAAAGAACCTCAATATTGACCGATTAAAACAGAACAAACAATTGAAATACCAGCAATTAATCCACTAACTATACCACTTCAAGAATTGGCATAAGAAAGTGAATCAACACCGTGAGCAATATTGGCAACCATAAAGTTATCAATAAAGCCATTTAAAGCAAATAAAATTCCAGTTATAATAACTGGAAGCGAAAACTTTAAATATGTTTTTCATTTAACTCAGTTATTTGGAAAGTGCTCCTTGAATGCTACTAGTCACTTTTTATTTTTAATCATAATAAATATTTTACCATTTTTATTTTATAAATTTTAAAATGTGCTATAATAATATAGATTCTTCTGACGATAGAGGGATTATCGAAACTAAATGTTTCATACGATAATATTTTCCGATGCAAAAAGCATTATTTCATAAATTAATAAGCCAAGAAAGGTGAGCCGTTCTTGGATTTTTTCTTTTTATTATATAATTTAGTAATGGAAAAGAAAATTATTAACTGAGATCAATATTTTATGGCTTTAACCAAATTAAGTGCATTACGGTCAAAGGACCCTAATACGCAAGTTGGTGCCTGTATTATAAATAATAGAAAAAGAGTTATTGGATTAGGTTATAACGGAATGCCAAGCGGAAATGATTTAGATTTCCCTTGAGACAGAGAAGCTGAAAGTCCAAAAGAAACAAAATATGCTTATGTAGTACATGCGGAAATTAATGCAATATTAAACTCTATTACAAGTTTAGAAAACGCAACTTTATACACTTCTCTTTTTCCGTGTTCAAATTGTGCTAAAACAATAGTTCAATCAGGAATTAAAGAAATTGTTTATTTTCAAGATATTTATCACGATACAGAAGATGCATGAATTGCTAGAAAAATATTTAAAGATTCTTTTGTTAAAACAAGAAAACTCGAGGAGATTAAAATAACATTAGAATTATAAAATAATAAAAAAGGCGGGCTTCCCCGCTTTTATTTTATAAAATTTAAGCATTTTTTAAATTTCAACTTTTATTTCTGATAGTCATAATAAAGACTTATCATTTAATAAATTTAATGCTTTTTCTTTATCTACTAAATGATTTGTAGCTATTTTTACATCAGCTTGTAAATTTTGTGTTTTTGGAACAAAAAATACATAAATAAAAGTTTTAGCATATTTTTCTCCAGTTATGGGTTCTGAATAATCACCACACCCATTAAATGAGGAACATTCTGCACTAAATAATTTTAAATTTTCTCCTTCAGCTTTTAAAGCAAGTGATAGAGGATTTTTTTCAAATAATCTTGTTCTAATAGTTTTATATCAAACTAAAAAATCATAATTATTTAAGTCTAACTGTTTTTCTTTTGCTATTTTTTGAATTTCTTCAATTTGTTTTGTTGCATTTGCTTTATTATTTTTTAAATTTTCTTCAAGTGATTTTAAATCACTAAGAAGATAATGTTTTTCTTTATAATTTTTGTCTCAATTATAATATGCATAATTTTCTGAAGTTTTTTTAGTAAATTGTTTATCATCAAATCTTATATATAGTGATGAATTATTTGATTGTTTTAAATCATTAACTTGATTAACAAAATTATCATAAGCAATTTCATTTTCTGTTTTTTGTTTGTCCACTTTTTGCTCATTTCTTTTCTCTTCTGTTTTATTTTCGATTTTAGTACACGAAGTAAAAATCATAGTTGATAGTACTGGTATAAACATTAATTTTGATATTTTTTTCATATACCCCCCCTTTATTATTATAGCAATATAAATAAATAAATAAATAAAAAATAAAAACCCTTTTGAAAAAGGGCTTTATTATATGGAATTTTGTAAATTCTAAATACTAAAATTCTTGTTTTTTAGCTATAGGAATGATATATTTGAATTCCTGCATTTACTAGTAGATAAATAGCAACCACTATTAAAGCAAATCAAACAATTTTTCTTAAAAATGGCGATTTGAAAACAAATGAAAGAACTAATCCTACAAGTCAAATTCCTGCAAAAATTGCAAAAACTATTCAAGAATAGTATAAAAATTGAGACATTTTTCTCCTTTATTTAATTATGATAGTATAAATACAAAATTAAACTATCCTATATATTGTATTAAAAAACAAAAAAAAAAAAAAAAGTAATTTCATTTAAATTAAAAAATTACTTTAAAAAAATCGTTTTTAAAATAAAAACTCCTTCGCGGAGTTTTAAATATTATTAATCAAATTTAATTTTAATTGAAGGTCCCATAGATGCAGAAACTGTTAAATTTAAAACATAAGCACCTTTAACAACGCTTGGTTTTAATTTTTTAATTAATGAAATTAATGTTTGAGCATTTTCTGCTAATTGTTGAACAGACATTGATGTTTTTCCAATTAGTGAATGAACAATTCCGGATTTATCTGCTCTATAATTTGCTTTACCTTTTTTAATTTCCTCCACTGCTTTTGCAGGGGTAGGAGTAACAGTTCCTGTTTTTGGGTTAGGCATTAATCCTTTAGGTCCAAGTTTTTTTCCATATTTTCCTAAAACTGGCATCATTTTCGGATCAACTACCATAACATCAAAATCAAATTTATCAGTTTTTAATGTTTCTTCTAATTCACCTGTTGTATAAACTAAATCAGCTCCCGCTTCTTTTGAAGCTTTTTGCATTTCTGGATTATCAGTAGCTACTAATACTCTAACTGTTTTACCTGTTCCGTGTGGTAAAACAACTGCTCCTCTTAATTGTTG
The DNA here is from genome assembly GCF_029854295.1 of Mesomycoplasma lagogenitalium. Classification (NCBI taxonomy): domain Bacteria; kingdom Bacillati; phylum Mycoplasmatota; order Mycoplasmoidales; family Metamycoplasmataceae; genus Mesomycoplasma; species Mesomycoplasma lagogenitalium. The sequence continues at coordinate 843,779 of NZ_CP122979.1, read as the reverse complement.
GTCTGCTTTTCTTGTATCTAAATTTAATCTAATTGCTAAATCAACTGAAGCATCAAATTTTGCATATGAAGTTTTTTTAACTAACTCCATCGCTTCTTCTAGTGAATAAACTTTTTCTTTTTCAACTAGTTTTTTAGCATTTTGAAGTTTTTTACCAATTTTTCTCATTTTATTCTTCTTCGCTTTCGTTAGATTTTTCAGTTACAACTTCAGCTTCAACAAATTCTTTGCTTGATTCAGCAGCAGCTTTCGCATCTTCTTCTAATTTAGCAAGCGCCGCATCTGCAATTGCTTGTTCTTTAGCTAGTCTTGCAGCTTCTTTTTTAGCTTCAACAACATTGTCTCATCCTTCGATTAAGACTCCCATGTTTCTTGCTGTTCCAGCAACGATGTGCATTGCTTTTTCTAAAGAATCTGTATTTAAATCAATAAGTTTATATTTAGCAATTTCTTCTAATTGTTGTAAAGTAATTGTTGCAACAATTTTGGTTTTAGAATTTGAAGAACCAGATTCAATTTTTGCAGCTTGTTTAATTTTATATGAAGCAGGTGATGTAAATAATTTAAAATCAAATGATTTATCTTTATAGATAGTAATAGCAACAGGAACTGGTTCGCTACCTCTATCTCTAGTTTGGTCGTTAAATTGTCTTGTAAATTCAGGCATAACAATTCCTAAACCCGCTAATGCAGGTCCTGGTTTAGCTTGCCCGGCATTAAATTGCAATTTAGCAACACGTACTATTTCTTTTGCCATTGCGAGCATCCTTTCTAATCTCTTGGTGGTTCTAGCGATTTCTCTCCCACTAAGGCAATATAAATATTGCTTTTGTATTATACTATTTTTTGTCAAAAAACAAAATTTTAAATACTAATTATTTAGTATTAAATGTTAATTTGATAAACAGACTATTAAAATCCAAATTTAATAAATTAATTTTAATCAATATCATGATTCAATTCTTTCTTTTTGTATAATTTAAATAGTTATATCCATAATAAAAGGAGAAAAATGAAAATAGCTTTAAATATATTGAATTTAACAGCAAGTGTTCCATCGGTCATTGTTTCAAATGCTGTTAATAATGATGTATTAACTTTTGATGGTAAATTAGAAAATGAACAATTAAATAATAATAAAATATTAAAAACATTTGCAGATAAAGATGGTTTATTTACCAAAGTTCAAAGAGATGTTGTTAAAAGTTGAATTAAAGATATAGAAATAAGAAGTAAAAGCTCAGAAAATAATTTAGCATATCTAGCTATAACCCCTGCTTTAAGTCTTGTTACTGTGCTGATTGTAAATTTGTGAACATTAAAAGAAAAAAGTAAAAAATTTAGGCGAATTTATTATTCAGTATTACTTTCAACTTTTGCTATTAATTTAGTTGTAGTAATCACTGTTTATGTTATAAAAAATAATAAACAAGAGCTTTTAAGAAATTATCAAAATGATTTTAACAAGTTTTTTCTTGCAATGCATCAATACAATGATGCAAAATACGAGCCAGTTGCTAAAAATAAATTAAAAGAACTTGTAGATCAGATAAATGAAAAATTTCCAGGAATTATAAATTTTTATGAATTCGAAACCGACTGAATTGAAGATTTTCCAAATAAAAATTTTACTTACTATAAAGAATTTAATAATAAATTATGAAAAAATATTTAAATAAATTATTTTATTTATACTTTGACTAAAGGAGAAAAATGAAAATAGGGTTAGAATTATTAAATTTAACTACAAACGTAATGGCAATTACTGCTCCTGTAAATAATAATCAAAATATTGATTTTTATGAGCAGAATAAAGTAAAAAATTTTGCTTTGGAAAATAATGAAAATTATGTTTCAAGATCGTATATAGTATCAACTTGAATTACTGATATAAATATAGAAATGGCATCAAAAATAAAACAAAAAAAATACTTATTTTTGCATCTTCCAATTTTATTTATGGCACCGTTAGTATTTTTTCCTGTAGTGACTAGATCTAAAAATAAAAAATATTTGTGAACATATATAGGAATTAGTTCCATAATAGTAATTGTCGGACTAACAGTTCCAATAGCGTTAAATGAAAAATATAAAGGTGAAATAAATTCTTTAGAAAATTATAAAAATGAATATCAAAAATTTTATATTGCCATGGAAACTAAAAAGGATGCACAATTTCAAAATGCAATCGAACAGAATTTAAAACAATTGACACAAAAAATAAATCAACAATTTCCTAATATAATCAATTTTGAAGATTATTATAAAGAAGAACGATTTTCATCATATTCAAATTTTGATTATTATCAAACTCAAGTGATAAATTCTTATAAAAAATAGATCACCTTTTAATGATCTATTTTTTATTTATATTTTTTTTATTTATTTAATTTAATATTGATAGTTTTGATCAATAAATCGTTTGCCAATTGAGGATTAACTTGTCCTTTAGTTTCTTTCATTATCTGCCCTAAAAAGAATTTTATTACTCTTTCTGGTCTGTTTTCAAATTCAGCAAGTAAGTGTGAATTACTTTCAATTAATTTATTGATTAAATCAATAATTAAATTATCATCTTCAATTTGCTTAATATTATATTTTTCAATTAATTTTTCAATTGTAAGATTTTCTTTTTCTTTTAATAAAATAATTTCTTTTACTTGTTTTGAAGAAATTTTATTATTTTTTTCTAAATTTAAAATTTTTTCAATATCAACAGCATTTATATTAATATTATTTAATCCTTTTTCTTTAATTAAAGGAACAATTTCGGAAAAAAACAATTTAGCAACTTTAAATTTATCTACAAAATTAATTTTGTCAAAAAATAACAGTCATTCATAATTATTTATTAATTGTTCAACATAGTTAGCAGGAATTGATTTATTTTTTAATTCTTCTTCTCATTGTCAGTGTAATTTTTCAATTGTAATAGAATTAATAAATTCTTTTTCCAATTTCATTACTGGAATATTTGGCTCAGGAAAATAACGATAATCAATTGCTCCAGTTTTTTCCCGCATTGAAATGTTAATTTGTTTTACATCGTCAAATCTTTTTGTTTCCTGTTTAATTTTGATATTACTATCTAATTTTTGACTTTGTTCTTTGATTTCTAGTTCAATAGCTTTTTTAATATTTGAAATAGAATTAATATTTTTAATTTCTACTTTAGTTCCAAAAGGCTCATCTTTTTTATTTAGTGAAAGATTAATGTCAGCTCTTAGTGATCCTTCTTCTAATTTAGCATCTGAAATATTTAAAAATTTAGCAATTCTAGCAATAGCTTCCACATATTTAGCAGCTTGTTCTGCATTTTTTATTACTGGATTTGAAACAATTTCAATTAATGGTACTCCAGCACGATTATAATCTAAAAAAGTTCCATTTTCGGTGTGAATTTGCTTTGCAGTGTCTTCTTCTAAGTGAATTCTTTCAATTGAAATTTTATGTAATTGATTATTTTCTTCAATTTTTAAATACCCATTTTTACCTATTGGTCTAAATTGTTGAGTAATTTGAAATCCCTTTGGTAAATCAGGATAAAAATAATTTTTTCGATCAAAATGCAACTCGTTATCGATTTCCATATTTAATGCTTTGGCTAATTTTATTGCCTTTACAATTGCTTGTTTATTTGGTAAAGGCAATGTTCCTGGATAAGCAACATCAATTAAATCAACATTAGTATTAGGACTTTGATTAAATGAATTAGCAGCAGAAGAAAACATTTTAGTTTTTGTATTTAATTCTAAATGAATTTCAATTCCAATAACTACATTATATTTATTCATTATTTTCTCCTTTATTAATAAATTGCTCAATTCATAAAGCATATTCTAATAATTTTTTATCATTATTGCTTTTAGCATCGATTGCTAAATTAAAAGGCATTTTTTCTATTTTGCTTTCTTCAAGTTTCATTGTGATTGATGGATTTCCTGCTAAATTAGAACCTGTTAAAATATAATCCATATAACCATATTTACTTTTATCATCAAAAAGTGGAGCAATTGAAGCGGAAGCCGGGTAAATAACTATATCATATTGTGAATGTAAATCATCTAAATAATTTTTAATTAATCTTCTAATTTTTTGAGCTCTTAAAAACAATTTTTCTTGATTATCTTTTTCTAAAAAATACGATCCTAAAATTAATCTTCTTTGAACCATTTTACCAAACCCCTTACTTCTGGTATTGGTCATAATTTCTTCTCAGTTTTCCCCCTTTTGTCTTTGACCGAATGCAATTCCATTTAAATTAGATAAATTAGATGATGCTTCTGAATAAGAAATAATGTCATAAACTGGTTTAATGGCAGTTAAAAGTTCAGCATTAGGTTCAATTTTTTCCATCGTCACTTCTTTTGCTAATTTATTTACTAAATTAAAATAAGAATCTTCAATTTCTTTATTTAATAAATGTTGACCTTTAATGTTTAAATATCCAATTTTTTGCGGTTTAGTTAATTTAATATTTTTAATTTCAACATTTTTTGATGTAAAGTCTTTTTCGTCTTTTCCATAAACTGCTTGCGCTACTTGAATAATGTCATTTACATTATGAGCAAATCATGCAACAGTATCTAGTGATGATGCATATGCAAACATTCCAAATCTTGAAACAGCTCCATAAGTTGGTTTAAAGCCAACTTTTCCAATAAATGAAGCAGGTAAACGAACAGAATCACCTGTATCGGATGCAAGAGCAAAACTTATATTTTCAGTTAATGTCGCTGCTGAACCGGAAGAAGAACCTCCTACTTTTCTTTTTAAATTTAAAGGATTAGCGATAATTCCTCAGTGGGAGTAAATTCCTTCACCACCTAATGCTAATTCATCGCAATTAACTTTAGCAACCGGACTAGCTCCTGCATCTAAAAGTTTTTGAATAACGGTTGCATTATAATTGGCATGAAAATCTTTGAGTATAAATGATGAAGCTTGAGTTTTTGCACAAAAATTGGCAAATACATCTTTTATAGTAAAAACACTTTTTTCTAATATACCGGAGTTATTTTTTGCATTTTCGAATATATGACTAACTGCATTATTTTTATCGTTAATCATTTCTTTTTTTGCTTTTTCAAAATCACCTTTAATTTTAATCATTAATAACCCTTTCTATTTTTACAAAATCTTCATTCGATTCACTTGCGTTATTTAAAATAATTTGCTTATTTTGCTCTTTATTTTCAGGAATATCTTCTCTTAAATTTAATTCAATAACATCAGATAATCTCGCTAAGGGTTGTACATTATCAACATTAATTTTATTAAATTCATTCAACATATTTTCTATTTCTGAAAATTCTTGTTCTAAAGAAGAAATAACTTCTTCAGTTGGAATAAGTTTTAAAAGCTGAGCTAATTCTATAATTTTTTTTCGTTCCATTTTTCTCCTTAATTAAAATTTATCATTTCGGATAACAAATAAATTCTTTTTCATTTAAATATTTTAATTCACCATTTAAATTTTTAAATTTAAGTATGTGTGAATGCAAATAAACTCTTTTTTCTTTTTTTCCACCATATTTTTTATCTCCGTAGATCGGAAATCCTAATTTTGAAAGAGAAACTCTTATTTGGTGTTTTTTTCCGGTAATTAACTTTGCATATTTTTTCCCACTTTGTTCATAAAAGTCAGTAATAGCTAGTTCATTACTTTTTTCAACAACTTTCATTTTCATCTTTTTGTCATCTTTTTCTAAAAAATATGAAACTTGAAATTCTTTATCTATTTTAATATCTGATTTAAATATGTAAATTTTATCAAAATTACTTTGTTTTTCTTTTAATTGAACAAGCGAATGATAGTTTTTTGCATAAACAACAATCCCCGAAGTGCTTTTATCAATTCTTCCAATGTGCGATGGAACAAAAGAAGAATTTTGAATAAATTTTAAATATTGTAATACTTGATTATCTAAACAATTATCTTCTCCGTGAATTGCAATATTATTTTTTTTATTTACTATTAAAATATTTTTATCTTCGTAAATTACATTAAAATCAATTTTTAAATTTGAATTTAATAAATTTATTTTATTACTATTTTCTAATTTTTCATCTAAACCATAAATTTCAACTACATCATTTTCCATAACTAAATATTTTTTATTGTTTGTTTTAGTTCCGTTAACTTTAATATCTTTTTTTCTAAATATTTTTTCTATTTTTGATAAAGGAACTTTATTAAAATGCTTAATTATAAATTTGTATAATGTTCTATTTTGATCATTAAAAGTTGCAATAATTTTTTTCATATTTTTAATTTTACTTTATTTATTTTTTAAAACTAACAAAAAAATATTTAATAAAAAAAATAAAAGATATTTTTCTTTTAATATCTGCTTTTTTATCGTTAATTAAAGAGAAATTTTATTTTAGATAGATGAAAATCTATAGTATCACCTTTTTTAAGGTTGCTTATAAAAATTATAGCATCTTTTTTAAAATAAACCAAATATTTTTTTAAGAAATTTTGTTTTTTTAATAATAATTACTGATTTTTATCGCTATTTGGCTTCTATATTGTTAAATGCTCAATTGTTAGTTTGACTTTTTTTGATAAATATTAGATTTTTTACATTGTTTTTAGATTTTTTTGTTGCTAGTTAAAGTTATTGCTCTAATTTTTCATTGTTTTATTGGCTTTTATAATGCTTAATGGTTGTTTAATAGTTTGGCTTTTTAATAAATAATAATGTATATTTTAGTTTTGGTAAATAAATTTGTCATTTTTAGTAAATTTTTTAACCGTCAGTTTAAATAATTGCTTATTTTGCTTCTTAAATGCCTTAAAAATGCTTGCTTTTATGATAGTTTGTTAGAGAATTTCTTCTCTGTCAGTGTTTTCATCCTATCAATTAAGGCATAAAAAAAGTTTTTTCATTTCTTTAATGAAAGTTTTTATTATTTAGTGATGATAGTTTGCTAAAGAACTTCTTGATTGATAGATGATAGTTTGTTAGAGAACTTCTTTATTTTTAGATGATTTATATAAAGTATAAATCCCAAAGTATTTATACTTTATTCTATACTGACCAATCACTGGACTTATATTAAATAACGAATGTTTTTTCTGATTTGTATTTTAGAAAAAAAGAACTAAAGAGCACCAAGATTCGCAAATCCCAAGCATTTAACTTTTTTATTTTTTATTATAGTTATCACTCAGTGCTTCTTAAAATTATTATAGCACAATATTTTTCAGTTTTTATTTTTTTTTATTAAATATTTTCACGACAAAATATTAAATATTGGCGAAAAAGATTGAAAATGGCGAGAATAATGCAGATAAATGCTAGATAAAAATATAAGTATTATTTGGCTTTTCGTTTAATTTTAAAATTGCTCTTGCAGTTTTTTGTGAAAAAGTAGAAAATCTTTTAATTATAAATTTTTTTAAATAGTGCGACACACTAATTTCTGTGTGTGTTCCTTGATAACCGTTTTTTGGTAAGTAATTTTCGGTTTTTAAATCATTTTTTATTAAATAATTGATTAATTTTTTTATTTGTGTAGTTTTTTGCTCTGACAATAATGCACCAGCATTTGATAAAATGTTTTCCAATAACTCAATTACTTCTTGAAATTTAAATTCTAGAACTAATTTTTTATATTCTTTCATAAATTTAATATTCAATTTTCTTTCGGCTTTTTTAAGTTCTTCTTTATTGCTTTTATATTTATTTCAATAATAACCTAAAACTTTATTACCGTTTGCTAAAATGTGATAAATATCTGTTATGTATGTAGCATCTAAACCTTTTGCTATTCTTTTAATTCAACTTGCTCCATCACCCATAACTAGAATTTTAAAATTTTTATTGCCATATTTTTCTTTTATCACATTTTTAGTTATTTCAATTAATTCTTTTACTGAATGACACTTTTGTCTTTGTGCTCTATCTTCAATAATAAGTGATAAATTTTTCATTTCTCTTTTTTCATTTAAACCAGTAGAAATAACTAACATACGATGTTTAAATTTCATTTTCCGATTATTCTTTTTCAAAGATAAAAAAGTATCATCTAAATTAATGTAAAGTATATTTTTATCTTTACTTTCTTCAATGAAATTCTTTTCTTTTACTTGTTCTGCTTTAGTTTTTACTAAATTTATTATATAAGTTCTTGAAACATCAAATTTTGATGCTAGTTCGGTTGCAGAAATGCCTTTTATAACTCAATTAACAAGAAGTTTTTGCAAATCAACTTCTATTTGATAATTTCTATTTTTAAGTAAAAAATCATTTTCAAATTGCTTTGTTTCAATTTTACCATCTTCATTTATTCTTTGATATTTAGTAATTTTAAAAACTAAAAGTCCAAAAATCGTTTTTAATTTTCTTTCAATTTTCTTTTGAACTCTTCATTTTTCTTTGCGATATTCGCCTTTAAGGCGATATTCTTCATCTTCTTTTTCTATTTTTTCTTTCATTGACTTTAATCAATATGAGTTATTTAAATCATCAGATTCATAAAAATTCATTTTTTGTTTCCTTTTCTTTTTTCTTTAAATATTATATCTTTAATATAATTTATTTACATCACTTCAATTTTAAAAAGCAAAAAAAGCCACTATAAATAACTTTTATTAATATTTTTTTGTATTTTTTACAAAAATAAAAATTCAATGATTATTTTTTAACTATGTAATTAATTTTTCTGCTAAATTCCTTTTCAATTTATTAAATGTCATATTTTTTTATAAAAAAACACCCGTAAAAGGTGTTTTCATTTATTAAATTAATAGTTATTTATAGTTTGGCAAGATTTTTCATACATCTAACATATTTTTTTCAAGAACCTTTTTCATTTCTTTCAAATATTTTAGGAAGTTCGTTAATATCTTCATTAATGATAGCATTATTAATTTCTTCTAAAATTCTTTTTCTTTCTTCTTTTGACATTTCTTACATATTTTCTCCTTTTTATATTATTATAATTCAATTAAAAAATAAATTAAAATTCTTGTGTTTTATTTAATTTTTGATAAAATACTTTCTTTTTTATTTGTTGTCTTTTCTTAAAAGGTCTTTTATTGTATTTTGAAATATTATTTTTTTTAAAAATTGATTTAAATATTTTTTCTATTAGTAAAAATAAACCATAAAAGACAAGGAAAATAACTAAAACCGATGTAATAATTGAAACAAAAATGACTGTAGTTTTTCAAAACATTTTTTCTTTTTTATCACCTAAAAAAATTCAAAGTATTAATTCTTTTATAGCATTAGAAGTTGTAGAATTCATAAATACTATTAGACAAATAAAAATAGTTATAATAACACTAATAATTATAAAAAAGAGTATTTGTTTTTTATTATTTTGTTTCAATTCAATAATTATATTTTTTTGATTTTGAATTTCCTTTTCCAAACTTTTTATTACTAATTCGCTATATTTTTGTTTTAATTTTTCGAATCTATTTATCAATTTCACTCTTTTTTCATTTTCAATACTCTCAACATTGAAAAAATTTTGCAATTTATTATATATTTTATTGTATAATAGTTTTCTTTTTTCATCGTTTAAAATTTTGTTTTTATTGTAATAAGATTCTATATATTTTTCTGTTTTATCCATTTCTTCTAAAAATTTTTTTTCTGATAAATCTATATCTTTTAATGTTCTATTGATTTTTTTCTCATTACTAGTCATTTAATTTTTAATCCTATTTTATTTTTAAATATTTTTCAACGATTTCATATTTATCATTTTTCATATCGTTGTTTGTAATTATTTTGCCAACTTTTTTCATATCATAATTATTTTTTCAGGAATTTAAATCGTGCGATAAAATTACTAGTTGTTTTTTAGTGAATTCGCCCATACTTTCTCAAACAAAGAACATATAATCGATTAATTTATTAGGCAAATTAAGAGTTTTAATAATGTTTTCTCGTATTTTTTCATCACTTGTTTTACTAACATTATCTAATGTTCAAAAACCTGATACTTGAAATTTAAACACCTGTATTATCATCGCTCCAAAATCATATGCTCTAATTTCATTAGAAAATAAAGCAATGTTAAATTTTTTTAAAATGGCTCAATGAGCGAAAAATAGCATTTTTTGTTGTCAAGTTCTTAATTCTTTATCTTTAAAATTCCTATTTTTACAAAATTGTAAAAAATAAGGAAATAAATCTTCTGCTAATATTGATTCAAAACTTTCCATTTTTTAACAACTCCTTTTAAATTATTTAATATCTAAATATTTTTCTAAAATATCTAGATTATCTTCCTTCATTTTATTGTTTGTGATTGTTTTGCCAACACTGTTTTCATCATAAATATCTTTTCAAGAATTTAATTGATGTGCTAAAATTACCAACTCCTCTCTTGTTAAATTTTCTAGTTTATTTCAAACAGATAAAATGTAGTCAATGATTTTATCTTCAATGTTAAATTTATCGCTTAATTCCCTTTTTATTTTACTTTCTGTAGTTTTTTCAATATCTTCACTTTTAAAAACAGTATATTTTTGTTTTCAATACACTTCCAGAATGTTTGCTCCAAAATAAAATGCTTTAAATTCTTCTTTAAATAGTGAAATATCAAATTTCTTTAAAACTGCTCAGTGAGTGAAAAACAGCATTTTCTGCTGTCAAGTAAGCAAATTTCAGTCCTTAAACTTTTTTAAATTACAATATTTTAAAAAAGTTTCAAAAAACAATAAAGCAGATATTGGTTTAAATTTGTTCATTTTAATTTCTCCTTTTACATCGTTATTTTAATTCAATTAAAAAATAAATTAAAATTCTTGTTTTTTAATTGAATTTTGATAAAATACTTTCTTTTTTATTTATGCAATAAAAGTTCTTTTTTGCTCTATTTTTCCTTTATGTTTAATTTGATTAACTGTTGGTTTTTGATTAAAAAAACACCAAAAGGTGTTTAATAATTTTTAATATTTTCTTTAGATACTAAAGTTTTTTGATAATCTTCATACATATTAACTAATTCTTCAAATGATTTATTTAATAATTCGGATTCATTTCAAAGATTAGTTTGAAGCATTTTTTGTTTATATATTTCTCTTCTTTCTTCTTTTGATTTACCAACTAAACTAGCATCACTTTTTAAGAACTTAATATTAAATAGGTTTTTTCTTTTAGTAAATACATCATTTTCTTTATCTACTCAAACATATTCTTCTAATCATTTTTCAAGTTCGCTAATCGCTTGCTCTCTGCTCATATTTAAATCTCAAATATCGCTTGTATTATAATTAACAGTTCTGGCAATTTCTAGCCCGTTTTTGTTTAAGTGGCTATAGTCAAAAAAGTGTTCTTTAGCGATTCTTTTGTTGTGAAAATTCATAATTATTGGTATTTGTGTTCCTAATAAATCTGGTTTTCCATCATCGGCTAAATCAAACAGTGCTCCGATTCTAGCCATTTCATAAAATTTGTTAAATGTTAATACTGAATCGTTATTTTTATAAGTAATATCACTGAAAAATGGCAAATTTAATGCAAATTCAGGAACCTTAGGATCATATTTAGGATTATAAAACGGATTTTTTCTTTTTTCTTCATCAATATATTTTTGTGTTTCTCCGTGTTCTTTTGCTTTATTGTTAATAAATTGCTCTGAGAAACCATAATCACCCAATTCGCTAGCAGTTATTGATAAAGCAGGATATAAAATCGGATTTAAAATATTAGTATAACCACTAAATGTTCATAATTCTTTAAAATTTTTAATATTTTCAATTTGTTCGCTTAGCATTAGTGTATTATCTCATTTAAAAGGAACTCTAACTTTCATTCATTCATCAAGTTCTTTCGAGTTTTTTCTAATAGGATTTAATAAATTCTTGAATGAATCAAATCAATAATAATAAACGGTTTCATAAATATTTTGAATATAACGATAAAATAAAGGCAATTCCAATTCTTTCATTACCATATTACCTTGTGTAATCATTGTTGCTTTATCATCAAAATTTGGGTCTTTTTTGTCTAATTCTTTAAATTTTTCTTCTGCATTTGAAGGTTTATTAAACATTCTATTAAAATCATCCATTACAGAACTAAAGGTTGCCAATTTAGTTTTTCCAGAATTTGTTTGTCTAATTTCTTCTTCAAATTTTTCTGTTAATTTTCTAAATTCAGAATTTACTCTATCTATATCAAAAACATCATCTAATCGTTTTTTATTGCTTTCATTATCAAAATAACTTTTTAATGTAAAGTTGGTAATTTCACTATCTTTTGGATTTACTGAAGTGCTATTATTTTGTTTATATTCTTCTACTTGTTTTTTATATGCTAAAACGGGAAGATTATAAATTCAAGCAACTAGTTTTCCTAAATTTTGATTTGTTTTAGAATTAAATCTTGGAATGGTATCAAAAGATAAATCTTCATAAACACCGTATTTACTATCAACTTGTTTTTCTACTCCTGGGTTATTTGGAGTTCCTAATTCTGAACCATCAAAATGCGGCGGTGAATCTGGAGATGGTTTCGGTTCAGCATTAGGACTATTTGGTTCTTTTTTTGGCGAACCTATTATTGGTATGCCGTTTCAACTTAAAGAACAAGAAACCACCGATAAAGGCAATAATAAAACGGGAAGTGAAAATAAAATTTTTGTTTTTTTCATCAAACTCCTTTTGTTAATTTTTATATAAAAAAATCGTTCAAAATTAGAACGACCTCTTTGCTCGTTGGCGAATTTACAAAATCGCTTAAGGCTGGCTCAACTTTTAAAGAGTTAGTAGTAACTTAATCTACTATTATATTCTAACACATTTTTATATTTTTCAAAGAAAAATACACCTAAAGGTGTATTAAAAGGTTTTAAAATATAAAAATACAATATTTTTAAAGTAATTTATGAACTAAAATGAAAGAAGTTTAATGAGATATTTAAGTGATAATAAAAAAATAAAAATGATAAAATAAAAGATAAATTTTAAAAAATATTGTATAATTATATTGTAATGTGCTAGCCCGTTGGGGTTAGTTTTTTTATATTATTTTTCTTTGTCTAATATATAATACATATCCGCTGTAAGAGGAGAATATTAAAACAACTAAAGAAACACCAACAATTGAAATAATATTGCTTGTTTTTTGTAAGTTATTTAATGATTTAAGTGCTAATTTTCTTTTTTCTTCAGCACCTAATTCATCATTTTTATTATTTGATGCATTTCCGTATTCTTCTTTGTAAAAAGGAGATTCACCAACATTTGTTAAATCATTAATTATAGTAACTTTAGCACTTCCTTTAAACTTTCTTCCATCTGATAATTCTTCCATTTTAGGAATTAATGTTGCTTCAATTGAATTTAAAGTTTTAGGTTTTAATAAAGGTTTTAAAACAGCATCTTCATTTTGAATTTGTATTAGTAAATTGGCTTTGTTATTTCCAAAATATTTTTTTGTTTGTTCTGATAAATTATTAAAAATTTCTTCTTTTAGTATTTCGGGAATAATAATATCTTTTAGTGCAATTGTTTGAAATTTCATTTTCGAAAAATCAGTTTCAAGAATTTCATCTTCTTTTATTTTTTCCTTTTTTTCTTTTTCTTTACTTTCTTGAAACTTTTTGTCTTGTTCTTCTTTATAATCGGGAGAATCTTTTACATCGGTCATATCATTAGTAACATTTATTGTGATTTTACCTTTAAATTTTTTCCCGTTAGATAACCTATCAATTTTTGGTTTTATAGTAATTTTTTCAGTATTTGATGATAACGGTTTTAATAAGGCATTAAGAATATCATCAAATTTTTCAATTTCAATTAAATTAGTTATTTTATTATTTCCAAAATACTTTTCAAATTGTTTTTGTAAATTTTCATAAATTTTATCTGATAAAGTTTTTTTTATATTTATTCCTACAAAAGATATATCTTTTATATCCATTTTAGCAAAATCTGTTTCTTTTATTTGCGATTCATTTATTGAAACATCAAAAGGATTACGATTAGAATCTTTTACAAGTTCTAAATGAACCACATATTCTTTATCTTGAAATTGTAAATTACTAGTTATTTTTCTATTAAAATTAAAAGTTAATTTGGCTTTTTTATTTTCATTTTCATTAGTATCATATTTGGTGATTATAAGATTATGTGCTTCTAAATTTTCGTATGTTGTGGTGTCGAAAAAGTTATTTTTATGAGTATTTAAATCATCAACTGTTATATTTTCATTATTTTCTCAGTAAAAATCATTAATCAATTTCGTTTCTATTTTAGGCATAAATAAATCTTTTTTATTGCCATTTCCACCGTTTCCGCTTTCACCATTGTCCAATTTCATTCAATTACCATAAACGGTTATTTCATTTTTTGTTAATTTAATAAAATTAGTTGAAGTAGTAAATTTAAAAATAATTTTCCCTTTATATTCACCACTTTCTTGAGAAATATTTTCATCATTTTCTTTGCTTAATTTAGTATTTTTGTTTTGATTTGATGAATCGTCATTTGTATTGTCTGTTATTTTTGAATTTGCTTTTTTGCTTTCTGTGTTTGTATTTAAAATATTTGTTTTATTACTTTCAATATTCTTATTTTCTTCCTTATCTAAACTTTTTATTACATAACTTACAGGTTCTCCAGGAGAAAATCTTATATTGCTCAATTGTGAAATTAATTCATCAGATTGTAAATCTTTTTTGAATTTTTCAATTTGTTCATCACTTCAGTTTTCTGATTTTTTTAATTCATTTAAATAAAAATCCATTAAATTATTGTCAATAAATGAATTTTCATCATTTTTACTGATTGTTATATCTCTATTAATTGGCTGATTATCTATTGATTGTTCTTTTGTTGATGAATTATCATTTGTTTGAGTTGTACCTGCTTTTTCTACATCTGCTAATTTTTTATCAGTTGATGAATTACCACTATTTTTTGTTATAGATGTTGATTCTGTATTTGTAGATTGATTGTTTGTTGGTTGATTTTCTGCCGATGAACTGTTATTTGTTTCTGCGATATTTTCAAAAATTATTTCAGTATTAATGTATTCAAAATAAGGAAATGAAACAAAATTCATTAATTGTTTTTTATAATTTTCTTTTAATTTTTCATCATCTTTTGGATTAACATTATATTCCATAAAATTCTTTATTTCTGCTTCATTAATAATTGGAGTAATTTCTTTTAATGTTAATTCATTGTTTGAAAAATTATAAAATTCTTTTCAATAATTTAAAATTTCATCATAATTAAAAGTTTTAGCAATATTTTCGCTAATATTGTAAGTTAATTTTAAGAAAATTAATAATTGTTTTCCTCAATAATGTTCTCATAAAGGAGTGATTTTATTTTCAAATTCTTTAATATTTTCTTTAACTGCTTTAGAGAAAAATTCATCATTAACTTTTTCTTCTTTTCCGACATTCTTTTTAATATAAACTATTTTATGTTTTGCTTGTCCGTTTTCTTTATTGGCAACAATTTTAAATAAACCCGCATCTCCTATAATATTTTCACTATTTTTATAAAAATCAATGTTTTGACTATAAAAATCTTGCTTTTGTCATTCTCTATTACTTCCGTCTCATTTTCATACATCAAAACGATTTACACCATTTCCTAATTCTAATTTAATACCACCATAAACAACATGTGCTTCATATATATTTGTTGTTTCACTTTCTGTTGGTGATTGATTTTTTTCTCCTTTTTCATTTAAAAGATTAAATAAAATAAATTGATTATTGTGATTATATTTTCATTTCGCCTCTTTTTCTTGAAATTTTTCTGATAAAACTATATATTCCATATTAGTTCCTGTTTCACTATTGATAAATGGATTATATTTAGGGTTAGGAATTTTGTTTTTATTTTCATCTAAAATATAATTACCTTTGGGGTCAGTTAAAAATTGTTCTATCATTTCTTTTTGTTCTTTATTATTTTTTGGATTTCAAGCGAAAAATTTAATATTAAATAAAACATCTTTTTGTGACTGAATCATTATTTTTTTGCTAAAAATTGTTTTTAATTTATCTTTATTTTGACTTGTTTTATCAAACTGTTTAACTTCAATTAAATATACATTAATATTTTGATATTTATTTAATGCTTTTTCATATTCTAACTGATTTTTTTGTCTTTCATTTTCATTACTAGATGCTTTTCATCTTTTTTCCAACTCTTTAATTTGCTCTAATAAATAATTAGTGCTCGGTTCATTTAATTTATCTTTAAATTGATATGTATAAACATTATTAAATATCGGAACTGGTTGATTATTAATATACAAAATCTCATTATTTTCCTTTGGAGAATATAATTCTAATGACGGGAAATTGTAATATTTTTCAATTTGCTCTTTTTGTTTTGTATCACCCTTAAAAAAGGTTCATTCAACTATTTCTGGCACTTCATTATTGACTAGTTTAAAATCTAAATTGCTTTTTTTGTCAATATAGGCACTTGGTTTAAATTTAAGTCGTTGAGCAAGAGAAATTTCTATTTGCTCATTTATTTTTTTATAGTTAATATCTTTAAAAACTGTAATAGATTTATTGTTATTAAAAATATCAAAATAATCAAAATTTAAAATAGAAGTATTATTTTTTTCATCATTTTTAAATGTTGCTTTGATATTTAAATTATTTGTATTTTTAATAAATTCTTTAATTTCTTCTTGTTTTTTTAATACATTTTCATAATTGGATTTACTGCCTCCATTGATGGTTTTATCAAAAGGATTGGCAAAATTTGTTTCAGAATTATATAATATATAACCATCTTTAGTAATTAAATTTGTTTTAACTAAATTTTGTTTTAATTCATTAAGAGTTTTAATTAAATTGTTGTGTTGTTTTAGTTGAACGCCATTTAAAACTACAAAATTTAAATCGAAATTTAATAAATAATTTATTATTGGTGGTCTATCATAATACCCCTTATCAATTGATGATTGATAAGGAATTTCCTCCTCAGATTCTATAATATTATTTATATTAAATTCTAAAATTCTGTCATCAGAACTAATTTTAGAAATTTTTTCTGTTCAATTAGTTTGTGCCGACTTATTATAAAATAAAGAAGTTCAAAGCATTGCAAGACCTGAATTGGTAATATATTGTGGAAATTTTAGAAATTCAAAACTTTTATTTAAGGATTTAATTCTTTTTAGATACTCATCTCTATCATATCCGTCGTTAAACTTTAACTCACTTTTTATTAAATAATTTTCTTTATTAATTTCGTTGTATGATAATTTCGGCAATTGATTTTTTCATTCTTTATTTTCGGTTAAATATGAATAATCTTCTGAATTATTGTATGCTTTCTTTTTGAAACTATTTCAATTAGAATAATATAAATTTACCTCATATTTAAAAGAAATAAAATCATTAGTTTTTGAATAATCATATATTCTTAAATCAGAAATAGTTAGATAGGAATCTATTAATCTAACATTATATATATCACTAAATAAAATTTCTTCAAATTCATCTAAATTATATTTTTTTAGTTCATTAATTGCTAAAGTAGAACTTTTTTTATTAAAGGCATCTTGTATTACTGAAGAAAATACTCTTTCATTACTAAAATAATATTCTTTATTTATATTATTTAAATTTAAAAAATTAAAATTTTGTCAATTGTTTTGATTTATATAATTTGGCTTTTGAAATGTCGTTGAACTTTGAATTTTAACTTTTCAAGATTCGGGTTGAACATTTTCGTCAGTTAGTTTATATTCAAAATCAAAAGTTAAAATTTTTCCATTTACTGTATTTTCTAGTTTTAAATTTTCAAATTTAGGTGAATAAATAAAGTGTCCTGGATAAATTTTATTTAATCCCATTTGTTCTCACATAGATAAAAAATGTTCATCTGAAAAACTTTTAATACTTGATTTTAATTTATTTTTAAAATTAGAAAGAATTTTAGCTTCTTTAGAGTTAAAACTGCTAATAGTTGTTTTTAAATTTTCAATTTCTATATTAGTTGAATCACTAAAATTCAATTCAATTTTTTTATTATAATAAGTAAAACCATCGGAAACAGTTTTTTCATTTTCATTATTACTATTAGCACTTATAAAAAATGGTAAAGTAAAAACTATTGGTATTGTTGATAATAGCAAGTGAAATTTAGTTTTTCTTTTCATAATTCTCCTTAATTTGTTTTATTGTTGATATTTTAATTTTCAAGTTCATTTGTTGTTTTAAAATGTAATTTAGCAATTTTATCTAATTTATTAAAACCGTAGATTTTTAAAAACTTTTGGGCAGCCACTTTAACATTAGAACTTGCACCTAAAGGGAAATTAAATTTTCACAGTTGCTCTTGTTCTTTCATTTTTTCTAGTAAAAAATCTCTTGCTAAAATGGAAGCACAAGCAACTTCTAAATACTTATCTTCGCTATGAATTTCTAATGTTAAAGGTGAATTAATTTTTTTAACTTTATATAAATTATTTGATGCTAATTTTTCCATATAAAGTAAAATTGTTTTTTCGGTGGAAAATTGGTCAATTACTATTTCATCAACTAGTAAATTTTCTTCCATATAATTAATATTTTGCAAATGAATTAACATTTTTAATTCATTAGCATTTAATTTTTTATTTAATTTATTATATTCTTGTTGTGATAAATAACTGATTTTATAAATACAATATTCTTTTAATTTTTGGGCAAGGTTTTTAATTGTATAATCAGAAAGTTTTTTTGAATCTTTGATATTTAATTCTTTAATTATAGGTAAATTTGATTTAGGAATATAAACGGCACAAGCGACAATTGGTGTTAAATAATCGCCAGTGCCCACTTCATCACAACCAACCCTTTTAACAGTGTGTTGTTTATTCATTTTGCTCCTTTTATTTGTATTTAAAATTTTTTAATATCTTCTTTAATTCTTTCGGGAAAAGAAAGTTGCTCGGTTTTTATTTTTGTATCTTCTTTAAAAGTAAAATCATTAGGCTCACGAAGAAGTTCTTTTATATATTCTGATAGTTGATAATCACCTAATTTATCAAATTCTTTAGCAATTAAATATGCTTCATTTTTAAAATTTAAATCATCTTTTTCAGAATAGTATTTTATTAAATTAATTATGTTGCCTTTTTTCATTTTGTTCCTTTTTTGTGTGTTTTTAGAACTTAAGTAAGTTTTCATCTTCATTTAATTCATCTTCCGATTCTTCAATTATTTGCTTTAATTTTTGTATATGCTCTTGTAAAAGGTTGTTTGAATTTTCTTCTATGTAGTTATATAAAATTAATTTCGTTTCTATTACATTTCACATTAAATAATATTCATCTTCTTCAGTGATTCTGTCTATAAGGGAAATATATTGAACATCATCGTTTTTATCAATTAATTTATATAAAGTTTTAGTTAAAAACTTTTTAGCATTATAGTTTAAATTTGAACTAGTAAATCCAATACCATAATCATTATAATCTGTATGTTTATGAATATAATTGGCACCTTCAAGTTTATGTTGATAAAGAATTTCTTTAATTTCTTCAACTGTTCAATAAGACAATTTATTGTCATTATAAAATCGTCATTTATCAAAATCTAATACTTTATCATAAAGATTGTTTTCAATCATATAATGCTTAATTTTTTCCACTAGTCAATTTTTTTGTTTTTTAATAAAACTTTTATCTTCGTCTTCTAGTTTTGCAAGAGTTATAAATTCTTTTATTTTGTCAATATATTTTTGCTTTAATAAACTTTGTTTTCAAGTTAAAAATAGTGTTAAATGCTCTGAAAAAGATGAAATTTCTCATTTATCTCAAGATTGTTTTAATTTCATACTGTTAAGTAATTTTTTATAACAATCATTTTTATAACTTCAATTTTTTATTGAATAATTACTAATGTTTTTAACAAAATCAATTCCCGATAACTTTTTAGTTATTTGATAAAAATTAACAAAGATTTTTTCTTTATTTAAAAAAACAGTTTTTGATTTTTTATAATTAAAATAAGATGTAAGATTTTCAATGCGGGCTTTATAATACTTTACACTTTTAATGGGACTATTATCATAAAAATCTCAATAGACAGTTTTTAAATCTTTTTTATCTTCAAGATAATTAAAAAATTGATAATAAACTGCTGATTTAATATTATTTTTAACTGTTTGTTGTTGTAAAATATCTTCCATATTTATCTTCCTTACTGCTGTTTTTAATCTAATATTTGCTTTAATAAGTTATTTTTTTGTTAATGTTCCAACTGTTTATTGTTCATATTAATAATTTCCTCTAATAGTTTAATTTTTTCCTTTCAATGTTTTAATTGACTATCATTCATATTGATTATTTGCTCTCAAGTTGGCAAGTTAGTTTTATCATTTTGTTCTAAAATTAATTCTAGTAATAAATATTTTTTTAATAAACTTGGCAATGGAATATTTTTTGTATTAAAAGCAAGAATTTGCTTTCTAATTGGTAAATTAGTTTTATTTTCTTGTTGTAAAACTAGATTTAATAAATTTAATTTCCATTGTCAATAAAATAATTGATTATTATTCATATTAAAAATCTGCTCTCAAGTTGGTAAATTAGTTTCATCTTCTTGTTCTAAAATTGATTTTAGTAATTTGGCCTTTGTAACTCAAGATTTTAATTGTTTTTTACTTAAATTAAAAATCTGCTTTTTAGTTGGTAAATTCTTTTTATTATTTTGGTCTAATAAAAAATTTAATAGATAAAATTTATTTACTCAATTCAACAATTGATTTTCGTTCATATTAAAAATCTGCTCTCTAGTAGGTAAATTACTTTTATCTTTTTGCTCTAAAATTAATTTTAATAGTTCAACTTTTCATTCTTCATCTATATTAAAAATTTGCTCTCAAGTTAGCGAGTTAGTTTTGTCTTTTTGCTTTAAAATTATTTTTAGTAAATCAATTTTAAATTTTCAATGATTTAATTGATTATCATTCATATTGATAATTTGCTCTCTGGTTGGCAAATTACTTTGCTTTGGCTTTAAATCTTCAATTTTTTTAACCATAATGTAATATTCCTTTATATGTTTAAATAAAATAGTTTTTTATTTTAAAAATCAATAATTATGTTTTTTAAGAACTTAACATTTGCTTTAATAATTCAATTTTTAAATTTAAATTATTTAATTGATTATCATTCATATCAAAAATCTGTTTTCAAGTTGGTAAATTGCTTTTATCTTCTTGATTAATGACAAATTCTAATAATTCGGTTTTAATATACAAACAAAATAATTGATTACTATCCATATCAAAAATCTGCTCTCTAGTAGGCAAATTGCTTTTGTCTTTTTGTTTTAAAACAAATTTTAATAACTCAATTTTGTTATTTCAACTACTTATTTGATTATTATTCATATTTAAAATTTGCTTTTTATTAGGTAAATCGGTTTTGTCTTTTTGCTTTGAAATTAGTTTTATTAAATCTAACTTTTTTTGCCAATCATACAATTTATCAATATTCATATCAAAAATCTGTTCTCAAGTTGGTAAATTGCTTTTATCTTTTTGTTTAATGGTAAATTTTAATAAGTTAGTTTTTTTATATAAATAAGATAATTGAATATTATTCATATTAAGAATTTGCTTTTTAGTAGGCAAATTAGTTTTGTCTTTTTGTTTTGAAATTAATTTTAAGATTTCTATTTTGTCATTTAAATTCAATATTTTAGTATAATCCATATCAAAAATCTGCTCTCAAGTTGGTAAATCAGTTTTATCATCTAACTCTACAATCAATTTTAATAAATCAAGTTTTAGAAAAAAGCAGTTTAATTGATTTTCACTCATATTAAAAATCTGCTTTTTAGTAGGTAAATAAAAATTATTTTTATACTTTAAAACAAATTCTCATATTCGTTTTTTGATTATTAATTTATTTATTTCTCTTTCGTCCATATCAAAAATCTGTTTTCAAGTTAATGAACTAATTTGTTTATTTTCTAAATTATTAAATTCTTTTATCATAATGCAATATTCCTTTATATTTTTAAATATTTTTTATCTTCACTACTGATTTTAAGAACTTAACATTTGCTTTAATAATTCAATTTTTAAATTTAAATTATTTAATTGATTATCGTTCATATCAAGAATTTGTTTTGTAGTTGGTAAATCAGTTTTATTATTTTGATTTAAAACAAATTTTAATAACTGAATTTTTCTATTTCAATTATTTATTTGACTATCATCCATATTTAAAATTTGCTTTTTAGTAGGCAAATCAGTTTTATCATTTTGCTTTGAAATTAATTTCAATAAATCTAATTTTTCTAGCAAGTTATGCAATTTATCAATATCCATATCAAAAATCTGTTTTCAAGTTGGTAAATCAGTTTTATCATCTAACTTTACAATCAAGTTTAATAAATCAAGTTTTATGTTAAAATCCTCTAATTGGTTGTCATTTATATTAAGAATTTGCTTTCTAGTTGGTAAATTAGTTTTATCTTTTTGATTTCAAACAAATTCTAGTAATTCAATTTTGTCGCTTCAATTATTTATTTGATATTCATCCATATTTAAAATTTGTTTTTTAGTAGGTAAATCAGTTTTATCTTCTTGTTTTAAAATTGATTTTAGTAATCAATATTTTTCATATAAATTTGATAATTGATTATTTTCCATATCAAAAATCTGCTCTCAAGTTGGTAAATCAGTTTTATCATCTAACTCTGCAATTAATTCTAAAAATTCAAGTTTTGGAAAGAGATTATTTAATTGATTATCATTCATATCAAAAATCTGTTTTCAAGATGGTAAATTGCTTTTATCTTTTTGTTTAATAGTGAATTTTAATAAATTAGTTTTTTTATATAAATAAGATAATTGATTATCATTCATATTAAGAATCTGCTTTTTAGTTGGTAAATTACTTTTGTCTTTTTGCTCTAAAATGAACTTTAATAAATCTAATTTATCTAGTCAATTATGCAGTTTATCAATATTCATATTCAAAATCTGTTTTCAAGTTGGTAAATTGATTTTATCTTTTTGTTTAACGGTAAATTTAAATAATTTAGTTTTTTCATATAAGTGTTTCATTTGACTATCATCCATATTTAAAATTTGCTTTTTAGTAGGTAAATTAGTTTTATCTTTTTGCTCTAAAATGAACTTTAATAAATCTAATTTTTCTCATCATTTATACAATTTATCAAAGTCCATATCAAAAATCTGTTTTCAAGTTGGTAAATCAGTTTTATCATCTAACTCTGCAATTAATTTTAATAAATCAAGTTTTAGTAAAAAATAATTTAATTGTTTATGATTTATGTTAAAAATCTGTTTTTTAGTAGGTAAATCAGTTTTATCATTTTGCTTTAAAACAAATTTTAATAACTTAATTTTTGCACTTCATTTATTTATTTCTCTTTCGTCCATATCAAAAATCTGTTTTCAAGTTAATAAACTAATTTGTTTATTTTCTAAATTCTTAAATTCTTTTACCATAATGTAATATTCCTTTATCTTTTTCAACTTTTTTATTATTTATCACTATTTTTATAATTAACACCATCTCAAATTTGAATTTGCTTATCAAAAATTTTGCTTGTTATTCACATACTGGCAAACGAAGGTCTTTGTAATTTTTTTACATCATAATTTAAATAATCCTTTGTAAAGCACATTCGCCTTTTTAAATGAACATATTCAATATTGCTAAATTTTTGTAATTCATTGCAAAATCGTTCGCTATTTAATGCTTGAATGCCAAAAATTAATGCTCAAGGTTTATTAAATTCCAATAATCTTACTAGTAATTTATTTTTATTTTTAAAGGGCGGATTACTTACAATAATGTCCCATTTTTTAGGTTGGTATTTATAAAAATCTTTTTCATTATTAATGTGAGAATGAACAACTTTATAGCCATTTTTTCTAAATGTTGTTACGAAATTAGAATTTTTTAAATCAAAGGGACATCAAATAATTTTATTTTTATTTATATTGGCATTATCAATAAAAAACTGCACATCTTCTTTTGTTGTATATCATTCATCATCGTTGTTAAAATTGAAAAAATTTCGCTTTTTATCTTTCTCCATTTTTTACTCTTTTTATTTTTTATAGTTTTTAATGGCTACTAATCGCTTTTATTGAAACTTTTCCATTAAATCGGTTAATTGATTTTTTAAATGTAATTTTAAATTTTCACTTTCACTATCATTAATTTTTTCATTTTCAAAAATTTGGTAAATAACATCTATCATTTGAGTTTGTAAATCTTGTTCGATAAATTCATCCATATAAGCATTTAATTGATAAATTTTTTCATCATCTAAATAGTAAATTTCACTATTAGTTGTTTTACCTAATAATCAAGCACTATTAATTCCATATTGTTTTAAATTACTATGAATATATGCTTTTAATTCATCACTATTTAATAGTGCTTCTGTTTCTATATGCTCATCAAAATCACTACCATTTAATTCCATTATTTTTTTATCTAGTTTGACTTCCACAAAGTCATTTTGAGCATCATTAACTTTAAAAAAGTAATTTCCGTGTCTTAAAAAATCAACGGCAGCCAATTTTCTTTGTAGATTTTTAAAAATATAAATATAATGAGAACTTAAACCTTTTTCTTTTAATTCATCATCAATTAAATATTTAAAATCTTTTCCATAAAATAACGAATGTTCGCTATCTAATTCAATGCTATATTTGCAAAGTTTATATCCATTTTTTTCTAAATTTTCAATTATATTTAAAAATTGACTATAAAAATCTCAAATCTTTTTAGGGTCTAGATTTTCTATATAATTTATAATTTTTGTTTTAAAATTTTCCATAATTTTCCTTTATAATTTTTTAATTATTTTTCATAATGCTTTTTTATTTTTTCAATTTAAATTGTTTTCTTTAATATAAAAACTTAAAGTTGTTTTTAGCGATAAATGAACTCAAATAGAAGGGAATTCTTCATCTTTTAAAATAAATTCATCTTTATCTAAATGCTTTGTTTGTTGATAAAAGTTTTGAATTTCAGTAAATTCTTTTTCACAATCAAAAAACGATTTAAAAAATTTAATGTCGGCAAATCAAAGGAATTTTCAAATTCACTTACTGATTTTATTGCCGGTAAATTATCTGTTTTTCAATTACTAAAACTTGGTAAATGGTGATTATCAATGTATGTGATAAAATTTTGAAAAACTTCTTGTTCTTTATCGCTCATTTTAATAACATAAATTTAAATCGCCCATTCCTTTTTCAAAACGATAAGCGAAAATAATTTTTAAAGCAGTTTGAAATAGCATTTCGTAGTTCCCATTTAATGTCATTTTAGATAGTGCTAGTGTAATTTCTTCTTCACTACAATCAAAGTTTGCTAAACTTTCTTTAATGCGAATTAATAATTTATTTTCCATTATTATTAAAGTTTTTAAGTATTGCTTTTGCTTTTCTATATTTTGTTAATTCAAAATTTAAAAAAATAAATGAAACAATAAAAACAATTGTTTGAAAGATAGAAAAAATTAATAGCCCTATTCCATAATCTTTAAAATAATAACTAAAGCCAAAAACCATAAATATGCAAGATAAAAAGCAAATTAATCCGTAGTTTTTGAACTTTTTAAAATGTTTATTAACTGTTTCCATTTTATTTTTTCTTAAACATTTTGATAACAACTTCTAGTGCTTTAATTAATTTATTATCATTAGAAAAACTTATTAGAATATCATTATTAAAATCGTTAATTAAATCAAATTTTTGTAATTGATACACTTTATATTCATCGTGTAAATAAAATAATTGCTCATCATCTTCATTATCAACTAAATTTTTTAAATTCAATCTTACATAATCTGAATTAATACCTTTTTCAACTAAGTCTTTATTGATTTTGAAAATTCATTTATAACATTCTAAAAGATGTTTATTTTGCAAATAATGCTTTAATTTTACTTTCTTATTAAGCAGTTTTAATAGTTTATCTTTTTCCTTGCTATTAGCATTTAAAACTAATTCATTTCAATTTTTAATAATAATTTCCATTTGGTTTTTTGTTAATAAATTATTTTTCATTTCTTCCTTTTAAATATTTTTTTCTATTAGTGCTTTTTCTAAAGTAATTCTAGTTTCATCAAAAACTTTCATTCATCTTAAATAACGATTATTAGCATATTGATTAACCGGTTGATATTGACTTTTATTTAAAGATTGAAGTTCTTGATTTTCATTATTAAAGTGCTTTTTAACTTCTTCTTTAGATTTTTTAGTAAATTTTCAACAGCCATAATATTGACCTAAAGATAAAATTAAGTTAATTTTTTTATTTAAATCAATTAAATTATTTGTATAAATCCTAATATTTTGAAAATATTTTTCTTGTTGTTTTAAAGGCAATTTTGACAATTGCTTAGTTTTAATAATATTTTTGATATTTGATTTTTCAAATCTATTTAACAACCGCTTAATCTTTTTAATTAATTTTTTTATTGAAAGTAAATTTTCAAGAAAATCAGTAGTTTTTTTGCTATTTTCGTTTGAAATTAATTCAAGTAAATTATTAAGTAAAAGTTGTTTGCCTTTTTCTTTACTTTCATTAAAAGCACTTTCTATTTCAATTAATTTATTGTCTTTAATAATCATTTTTTCCTTTCTTATTTTTATATTTTCATCTGTTAGCAACTTTCATTATTAACAGATGAAAAGACAAAAATGTCTTTTTCAAAATTGTTAAAATTAATCTAATGATATTTGATGAAGATTGTTATCATCATCGACTTGTTCGCTTTTATCATTAGTATCAAAAAGTTTATAATTATTGTTTTTGATAATTTGGATACTATTAGCAATAATTACAATATTTTTATATTCTTTATAATTGTTAGCAGTAATTTTTCCATTTATTAAAAGATAATCATCGTTAGAAATTTTTTCAATTGTTTTTACTAATCTGCCTCAAACATTGATTTCAATAATATTTTCAGTTTTATTTTCATCTAGAAGTTGCAAGCAAAAAACGGCATTTTCTACATCTTTATCTTTAAATTTAATCTTTTTATATTTAGGTTTTTCAACCATTTTTCCCGTTATTGTTAATTGATTAATGCTAAACATTAGTTTTCCTTTTGCTGTTAAAAAATAAATCTATAAAATTAATTTTTCATTTTTTAATTCCAAGAATTATTTCTAAAATTAGGGAAATTAATATTAATATCACTGAAATTCATACAATAATAAAAAGTGTTAAATATATTTTGCTTATTTCAAGTGCTATTTCCTTGCTTTCAATTAATATTTGACTATCGGAAGTTGAAGTTGAATTTCATCAAATAAAAAGATAAGTTATAATAAATGCTTGTAAAAGTAGCAAAATTGAAAAACCTATTTTAAAAACAATATTAATAATATTTAATGCTTTTTTCATTTTTTCCTTTCTATTGTGATTGCTGATTCTTTTTAAAGAAAAATTCTTGCTCAAGTTGATTGTAATTAACTTTTATTTGAAATCTTCTTAAAGGTGAGACAATTAATAAACACTCACCTTGTCTAAATAAAGAAATATTGCTTTTTTCGTTTTCTGAAAGACCACCAATACTTGAAAAGAAACTATCAATTTTAGATAATGAATCGGCTTTAATACTAAATAAAACTAGATATTGACAACTTTCTATAATTGAACGACCCATTGAAGCAAGAGCATCAGTTCTTGTTAAATCGTGAACTTGTTGGGTTGTTAAAATACAATTAGAACGGAATTTTCTTCCCTCTTTTGCCATTGAATAGATAAAGTTAAAAATCATCATATTATCGCTTTTTACATACTTGTGAAATTCATCAAATACTAATCAAATAAAATTCTGTTTATCTGATTGTAAAGATATTTTTCCTTGTAAATAACTTACTAATAAATAGAAATACGAATCCAATAAGTTTTTATTTTCAGAATTTATTAAAGAAGAAATATTAAAACAAATTACCTTATTATTTAATTCAAGTGTTGAATGATTATTAAAACTTTTGGCGAATTTTCCATTATTTTCAAAATCTAATTTTAAAGTTCTTAAAACATTGATTTTGGTTTTATTATCAAAAGCGATATTTGATTTTTTCATTCCCTTTTGAATGTGTTTAATTAAATCGGAAACTATAGGATATTTTTCATTTGGTAATTGACTTAAATTTTCATTTGTGTCATAAAAACCTAATGATTTATATAAATCTTTTAAATAATAGATAATCATATCTCTTTCATTAACACCTAATTTATCACCATAAAGCAACTTTAATCAAACTTCCATAAAATTTTCTTGTTGAATTAAAAGTGATTCATTATTAAATTTATATTCTTCTTCTGTTAAGGGTCTTGGATTTCAAAAGTTTCTTATTTGTAAAGGGTTAATAACAATTTCATTATCTGAACCTAAATTAATCATTTGACCATTTAATTTTTCTACAAAATCAGTAAATTCGTTTTGAGTATCAATTAAAATGATTTCATCACCTTTGGCTAAATTAGATAACATTATCTTTTTAGTAAAAGTTGTTTTTCCTTTTCCAGGTTCTCCAAAAATAAACATATTATGGTTTGTTCTATCTGATTTTTTTAATCTTGGATCAAAAAAGATGGGAACATTATTATTTTTATCTATACCTGTAATTGGAAAAGTTCCATCATTAAATTCTTCAATTACAAATGGTCATCCATATGAAATGTTTGACACTGCTTGTTCTTGAAATTCTTTTAATAAATCGTTTTTAATAAATAAACTTGCTGAAAATCCTTCAAATTGACGGTAAATTAAATTATCAATTTTAGAATTAATACTTGATAAATTTCTTTCGTTAATCGTTTTAACTTTTTTAATTGTTTGTAAATTAGTGGCTTTAGTTAAAAATATAATTGTGCTTTCAACAATATTTTCTTGTCCGCTCATAGCAGAGTCAACTATTTCTTTAATCGCCTCTATCTCTTGATTCATTTTTCTAGATTTAGGACGATTTTTTTCTTCAAAAGCATTCATTTCGGCATTAATTTCTGTTCTATTAATATTATTTAAAAATAATTCAATATCAATTGTATTTATATGCCATATAACAACACTAGGAGTATTAAAAATTTTTCAAA
This sequence comes from Mesomycoplasma lagogenitalium, assembly GCF_029854295.1. NCBI lineage: Bacteria > Bacillati > Mycoplasmatota > Mycoplasmoidales > Metamycoplasmataceae > Mesomycoplasma > Mesomycoplasma lagogenitalium. The sequence continues at coordinate 814,712 of NZ_CP122979.1, read as the reverse complement.
TTCAATCGTTTTTTAATAATGTTCCATATTCGTGTATAGTTTGTGTTGAATAAAAATTTCCATCAATTTTAAAATAATCTTTTTTAAATTCCACATTATCAAAATTTAAAGTGATTTTATCTTTTTTTAGTTTCTCAAAATCAAATTCTGGATCGTGAATATAAATTTCATTAATTAAATTTGCTAATTGTTTAGTATTTAATTTTTCAGAAACTATTTTACAAACACTTAATTCTCTTGATAAATCATTAATTTCTAATTCTAATTTTTCTTCATCTTGTTCGTAAAGAATTAAATAGTATTCACTTTTCATTTTCTGAGAAAAATCAAAAGTTATTTCATTATTTCATTCATCGTAAAATTTTGATATATTTTCAATTTTTGCTTTATTATCTTTAATTGAAATTAAATTTTTAGTTAAATCTTCTTTAACTGGTAATTTAACTAATGTTGCTTTAGTTTTGATTTTATTGAAAAAATCAGTTAAATTTTTCATCATCGTTAATTGGTCATTTTTTGATTCTGATGTTATATTTTTACCGTAAATTTTCAATGCTCCAAAAACACTTTTTCCATCTTTGTTTATAATGCAATTTTTACCAAAAGATGAATATGGAATAATATTGTTTAAATTACCTTTATTATTTTTGCCTTTAATTCGTTTATATTTTTTAGCAGAAGAGATATATTTAAACATTCTAATAATAATTTGATATCCCTTTGATTGATGCTTTCTGTATTTAACTATTAAAGGTAATAATGCTAAAGTAATTACGACAAATAAAGATATTTTTAATATTCAATTATTATTTTGTATAAAAATTATAGGAAGAGAAGCGATTGATAAAATAATTCCTAAAAATAGAAAATCTACTAATGCTAAACCTTTAAAAATAATAATCTTTTTACTTTGTTTTAATCTTTTAATTTGATATTTCATAGTTTATACTTTCATTATTTAGAAACTTTCTTTGTAGGAATTGTTGAAAATCCACCTTGGTTATTTTTAAAAGCATTTCAATTATTATTTTGTGGAATAGAACTAAAATTTTTGTTTTTTTCAACATTTTCTTTTACTGTTGGAGCAGAACTTGCACTATTAGAATTTGGTGAAGCCATTTTTGCTAATCCGCTTTTAGCCAGAATTGGATTTTTTGCAATCGCCCCACTTGCTAACGATTTTGCTCCCGAAACGACATTGGAAACTGTTGGTGAATTTGCTTCCATTTTTGCTATAAATTCTTTAACTCCATAACAACCCGCTGCAATTGCAACAATTTTAAATATAAAGTTAATTGAATTATTAATAATTGCTGGTAATCCACTTGCTAAATCAACATTGAAATTTATTGAAAATATAATAAATAAAAAGAAAACATTAAAAAAGAATTCTGCAGTTATTAAAGAAACTAATGACGATTTCATTTCTGATTTAAATTTAGAATATTCTTTTTCATTATCGGCCATTATTAAACTAATTAACACAGGCGAAATAACCATATAAATATACATAATAATTATTTTTTTACCTAAATTAATTATCATTCACAATTGAAAAATTGCTAAGATGACTATTATTATTAAAAACATTAAAATCATTTGGAAACCATCTCCTCAAGCAAAGTTATTTCAAGAGTTTCTAATAGTTTCTACATCAAAAAAGTATGATTTTACTAAATTCAATCATTCATTTTCTGCAACATTTTGTGGTTTTAATTTTACAAATAAATTTTGCATTTCAGATAAATTGTTATCTGAAAAAAATATTTGTCTAATCATTTCATTTAATACTTCTAAAAGTAATAATGAAATAAAGTAAATTATTGGCATTAATAATATTAAAGCAAAAGTTTTTAGACCTTGTTTTAATATTTCTTTTGAATTATTTTCTTTAAATGAAACAGCATTTTTAAAAATAATATAACATAAAATAACTAATGAAATAATGATTGCTAAAGACGATAATATTAAAAAAATTCAAGGTAAATTAAAATATTCAAAATTTTCTGATTTACCAAAAAATAATTGTCTAATAAATCCAAAACCGAAAATACTTTTTACAAAGTTTATCGCTTCAAGTAATACATAAGGTAAAGCGACAAATGTCGTTCATAGAATACTAAAAAAGAAAAAGGCAATAGGATTAACTATCTTATCTACTAATCAAGCACCCATTGTGTTTATATCCTAGCCAGTCGGAATTGCTGTTGAAGTATCTCCACCAGGCAATAAGAAACCTATTAAAATTGGTAAAATAATCATCACTATCATTCCTAAACCGATTGCGGAAAAGATGGTATATTTTAGTTTGTCCTTATATTTTTGTGCTTCATTTGGTTTTATACCCATCATAAAAATAAAAACAATTGATATAATCAGTAAAACTAAAGTGGCAATTATTAAAATTGGAGTAAAATAGATATTTATTTGTTTAAATATTCGTTCTGTTGTGCTATTAATTTTCGCTACATTGTTGGTTGTATCGGAATTACTAAACAAACTTAAAATTTTATTATCTATCATCTTTTTTTCTCACTTCTAAATTTTCCACTTCTTCTACTGCTTCAGATTTTGCTTTTTCTTTTTTCTTTTTAAAGATGTATTTTTGTAATTTTCAAGCACCAAAACCAATTAAAACAGCAGTAATAATAACGGCTAATACTATTAGTGAATAAATTCCATATATTTCAAGCATTATTTATCCTCTTTCTTTGATTTTTTTGTAACTTTCTTTGTTTTTGGCTCTTCTTTTTTATCTTCTATTTTTTCTTTTTTATCTTTTTGCTTTTTTTCTTCTGTTTCTTTTTCATTAGATTGAAAACTTTCTTTTATTTCTAGTCATTTTTTAGGGAAAAATAATCTAATAGTAATAATTGCAATAAGTAAAGCGATAATCGCAAAAATTACAATATGAATTAATATTTGTATTAATTGCTCACTCATATTTAACTTTCAAAAATTTCTGAATTAATTTGTTTTTTTAATTTTTTATTTACAGAAAATTTAAGTTTTTTATAGTTTTCATATTCATCAAAAGTAGAGGTTGTGAAATTATAAAACTTGTATTTTTCAAGGTTTTTTATTTTAAAAGTTCCTAGATGTTTTAATTTAACATCTTCTCCTTTTTTGATTTTTTCAACAATTTCTAATAAAAAATCTTCAATTATCCTTTCTTTATCTTTTTTAGATATTTGATTCATTCTGTTCATTTTTCTCCTTTTTTACTAATATACTGAATTAAATGAGTTTTTTAAATTGTTTTCAATGATTAAATTCATACTGTGTTTTGTATAAAAATGCTGTTTAATTTTAGAAAATTTATATAAAACATTTATGGACATTATTTTTAGTTTATTAGTAAAATTATTTAATAATTTAATAAAAGAATCTGAATTGAACTTTCTTTTAATGTATGTAAAATGAAGTTTTGTTTTACTAAAAACAGAATAGAAAAAATTGAATTTTAATTCAGTTTCTTTTGTTTGGTAGAGACAATTTTCTCTACAAAATCGCTGATTATTAGTTATTTTCAACTTATAATGAATAAAATCATTATGTTTTGTTTTTATTTTCTCTTTTACTTTTTTAGTTTTCTTTTCAATTATAAATTTGGAAAAAGAAACTAAAATTAACTCTTTAGGAGTGATTTTTCCAATATTTTCAAGTTGTTTCATATCATTAATTAAAATAAATGGGCTTTTTGATTTAGTTTTTTCAATTAATGAAATTCGTCCATTTTCAAATTTAATAATTTCTTTATCAATTAAATTTTTTAGTGAAAAATAAAAACTTGATTTAGAAATATTTACAATATTTTTTAGTTCAACTGAATTTATTGTTTTTGTTTTAGAAATTTTTAAAAGTTTTAAAATAACTAATATCAAAAGCGAACTTTTTTGATTTTTTAGCAGATTAAGAGTATCAAAACTTATTTTAATTTTGATTTTATTTTCATTTTTAAAATTTGTTAATCACTTCATATTTCTCCTTAAAATAAAAAAGTTGCTTTTTTAGCAACCGATTTATTGTGATACTCTTAAATTTCGCGAATTTATTTACATTAACAAAATATATTTTTGCTTTAAAAATGGCCAAAAAATAGTATAATTTAAAATATATTTTATATAAGAAAATATAATAGAAAGGTGTGATTATGAGCAATGAATATGGTGCAAGTAGCATTCAATCGTTAGAAGGTTTAGAAGCAGTAAGAAAACGTCCTGGAATGTATGTTGGTGGCACCGGAATTTTAGCGTTACATCATTTAATATGAGAAATTGTTGATAATTCAGTAGATGAATCTTTAGCTGGTTTTGCTAATGAAATTTCTATCACAATTACTAAAGACGGCTATGCAAAAATAAGTGATAATGGTAGAGGTATTCCTACAGACATTCATCCAAAACACGGAGTGTCTGCGGCTGAAGTTGTTTTAACTATTTTACATGCTGGTGGAAAATTTGATAGCAATGCTTATAAAGTTTCCGGAGGATTGCATGGTGTTGGGGCATCTGTTGTAAATGCTTTGAGTTCAAATTTAAAGGTTTGAATAAAAAGAGAAGGAAAAATTCACTTTCAGGAATTTATTGATGGTGGTAAAAAGGTTGACGATTTAAAAGTTATTGGAGAGTGTCCAATTGATGAAACAGGAACAACAATAATGTTTAAACCTGATTTTACAATCATGGAACAGCATGAATTTAAAATCGATACTATTATTGACAGAATTAAACAAACTGCATATTTAACAAAAGGATTGAAATTTTTAATTTTCGATGAAAGGTCGAATATTAAAAAAGAATTTTGTTTTGAAGGCGGAATTATTGATTATATTTCAGAACTAACAAAAGGTTATGAAAAAATTACAGAAAAATCAATTTATGCTGAAGGTATTTTTAATTTAGGCGAGGAAAAATCTACTGATATAAGTGTTGAAGTTGCATTACAATATGTTCAAGAAGATCGAGAAGAAATTTTAACTTATGCAAATAATATTTACAACAAAGAAGGCGGAACTCACGAAACTGGTTTATTTGATTCTTTATCAAGAATTTTAAATAATTATGCAATGGATAATAAATTTATTAAATCTGACACTGATAAATTTTCTAGAGACGATTTAAAAGAAGGAATGTTTGTCGTTATTTCAATCAAACATAGCGATCCTATGTTTGAAGGACAGACAAAAGGAAAATTAATTAATAAAGATGTAAGACCAGCTGTTAATAAAGTATTTTCAGAAGTGTTTGAAAGATTTTTAAATGAAAATCCTGGTGAAGCTAGAAAAATTATTGAAAGAAACCTACTAGCGCAAAAAGCAAGAAGGGCTGCTGCTTCTGCTAGAGAAGCAACAAAAAGAAAAGGGCCATTTGAAATTGGTTCACTACCAGGTAAATTAGCTGATTGCTCAACTAAAAATGCTGAAATAGCTGAATTATATATCGTCGAAGGTAATTCAGCTGGCGGAAGTGCTAAAATGGGAAGAGATCGTCATTATCAAGCGATTTTACCTTTAAGAGGAAAAGTAATTAATTCGCAAAAGACAAGTGATGAAAAATTATTTAAAAATGAAGAAATTTTATCTTTAATAACCGCTTTTGGAACTGGTGTTGGTTCTGAGTTTAATATAAACAAATTAAGATATCATAAAATCGTTATTATGACTGATGCTGATGTTGATGGCGCTCATATTAGAACATTATTATTAACATTTTTCTACAGATATTTTAGACCTTTAATTGAATATGGATTTATTTATATTGCTCAACCACCTTTATATAAAATTTCTTACGGGAAAAAAGACGAATATGCATATAACGACCAACAAAAAGAAGAAATTTTATCTAGAATTGGTGATGTAAAAGTAACAATTCAAAGATACAAAGGACTTGGAGAAATGGATCCTAGTCAATTATGAGAAACAACTATGGATCCTGTTGCTAGAAAAATGCTTCAAGTGCAAATTGAAGATGCAATGATTGCTTCACAAGTCTTTGAGCAATTAATGGGCGAGGAAGTTGCTCCAAGACGTGAGTTTATCGAAGAAAATGCAAAATTTGTAAAAAATATTGACTTATAATTACAAATAAAGATAAAATAATTAATGATGTAAAAAGATTTTCTTTTTGCATTTTTTATTAAATAATTTAAAGGAATTTTATGAAAATACTAAAAAATTTTAAATTTTTGTTATTTGCAACAATAATAACTTCAATTATTAGTTATTTATTACCTACTATTTCAGTTTACTATTTGGGTAATTTTATTAACGAAATATCAGCAAAAGATAATAGTAAGTTTAATTTTTATACAATTTTATTAATTACATTAGTTTTAAATACGGCTTTCTTTACAATTGTTAGCGGTTTTTTAAAAAGCAAATTAGAATTAAAATTTAATTTAAAATTAAATGAAAATATTTCTAATGCCATAGCAAATAGCAAAGCCATCGATGTGGAGAAAAACAAATCAGGAACATATTTATATTGAATTGAAGTTAGAGCAAAACAAATTAGTTCAACAATATTTCAATCGGCATTTAATTCGCTTTTATCAATTTCTTTAATGATTTGTTCAATTTTTATAATATTTTTTACTAGTTGAAAATTAGCATTAATTGGTTTATTAATAGTAGTAATTACATTTATTTTTCCAACATTTTTAAGTTTTATAGCCGCTAAAATCAACAGTAAATTTGGTTCAAATCAGGAAAAATATCATGCTCTATTAAAAAATAATTTTGACGGCTTTATTATGCTTTATTATTTAAATAAACCTGATAAATTTGTTCAAAAATCAGACAAAATTATTAAAAAATGAATTGCCGATTTTAATAAAAACAAAAATAAAGCCTTGCTAATTGAGGTTATTAATTCAGGATTTTTTACTTTTGCAAATCTTTTATTTTTCTTTTTAATTGGTTATTTTATTTATTTTAATAATTTACAAATAGGAACTGTTTTTATTTTGCCTTCAATATTTTTAAATATTGTTTTAGCAATTAAAAATACTATTAAATTTTTACAAGATTATAATTCCTTTAAAAAATACATTAAAATTTTTAGTGAATATAATAAAATTGAAAATAACAAGCAAGAAATTTTAATTAGTAAAATTGAATTTATAAATGTTAGTTATGTAAAAGAGGAAAAAACATTAATTAAAAATTTCTCTTTTAGTTTCCAAAGTGGGAAAAAATATGCATTAATTGATGAAACCGGTAATTTAAAAACACTTTTAATTAATTTGATTTTAAAAGAAGAGCAGGAATATCAAGGGACAATTTTAATAAATGATATGGATTTAAAAGAAATAGATGATTATTTATTAAAAAATAGTATATCTTTTTTAAATTCCAAAAGTTTTATATTTAAAACAAGTATTTATAATAATGTTGCATTGTGAGATGAAAATGAGCAAAATAAAGTAAAAAATGCTTTAGCTAAATCAACTTTAATTGATTTTGATATTGAAAAAACAATTGAAAAAGATGATGAATTATCAACAGGCGAAAAACAAAGAATTAATTTTGCAAGACAATTTTATCGTGATAAAAAAGTGTGAATCTTAAATGAGGCATATGGAAATATTGATCCAGAAAATGCAGAAATAATTAAAAATGAATTGTTTAATGATCATAATTTATTATTAATTAATGGAGTACAAAATTTAAATGATGAAAACAGTTATGATGAAATTATTAATTTGGAGGAACAATGCATTTAGTATTTAAGCACAATAAATTTAGAAATTTAATGTTAATTGTTTTTTCAATTTTAATTGCTGTTTTACCAGCTATCATAACATCGATAGAAGCATTTGCAATTGATGCTTTATTAGGAAAAATTAAAATTAATGAATTAAATAATTTTTCAATGTTTTTAATTTTTATAGTTTTTATAGCTTTTTTGGAAATAGTTATTCTAATATCTAACTATTTTTGAAATAGTTTATACAATAAAAATAATATTTATTTTTCAAAATCTGTAGCAAGAGATTTTATAAATCAATATAAAAATGTTAGTGCTGGTGAAATTAAAAAATATTCTAGCGCAGATGCCTATAATCATGTAATTCATAATTCAGATAATTATTATTTTAATCGTTTCATTTCTTTAGTTAATATTATAACATCGGTTATTTTTATAATAATTTTAATAATTATTTTTTCAATAAATAGTTGAATAACATTGATAATTTTTATAATCGTATCAATTATTATTTCAATTCCTAATATTGTCAGTTTTAAAAATACACAATCAGGAATTGAAAGTGGTCAAAAAGCATTTAATGATTTAATTGATAAAACAAATGAATTATTAGAAGGCTATTCTCAATTTTATTTTAATAATAAAACCCACTTAGTTGAAAATTTTTTAGCAAAATACATTTACGAATTTTATTTCGGATCTTACCAGGGTTCTAAAATGGAAGTAAAAAATAAATTCTTTTCCAAAAATTTTATTGAGATTTTAGAATATACAGGAGTAATAGTTTTATTATTTATTTATAGTCAAAATTATTTCAATGTTTCAATTGGTTCTGTTTATATTTTTAGAAAAGCATTGTCCACTAATGCTACAACTAATTTATTTAACTTATTTACTAATATTAGAACCTACTATGCATCTAAAAATTTAGAGACAATGTTTGATTTAAAAATTGAGCAAGATAAAAAAACAATTAAAACTATTGATTTAAGCGAAATTAATTTAAAAAATTTAACTTATAAAGTGGAAGATAAAATAATTTTAAATAATTTTAATTACAGCTTTAAAAAAGGTAAAAAATATTTAATTATTGGCGAATCAGGTTCCGGTAAATCAACAATTTTACAATTAATATTAGGTAATATTGATAATTATGAAGGAAAAATTGAATTTACAAATGTCGATATTAAAAACATTAAAGATAGCGCAATTAAAGAACATATATCTTATTTAGATTCAAGCGGTTTTGTTTATGATGATAATATTTATAATAATTTAAGTTTAGGTAAAGCAAAATTAGAAAAAGCAAATAAAATTTTAAAATTTCTTAATTTAGATCCAGAACTGGAAGAAGAAATAAAAGATAAAAATTTTGATTCATTTAATAATTTATCTATTAGTCAAAAACAACGACTAGCATTTGCAAGATTATTATATTTTGATAAAGATTATTTATTACTTGATGAATCTTTTTCAAATGTAAATAAAGAACAGTTTGAAGAATTACTTGAAAAGATAATTAAAACAGATAAAACAATTATTTATATTTCGCATCAATTAGAAGATAAAGATAAAAAGCATTTTGATTTTATTATTGATTTTGATCAAATTAATAAAAAAATGCAAATTAATTAATGTCAATAAAAAAATTCAAGATGAATAATAATTTACAAAGAATTATAAAGAAAATTGCTGAAATTTGCATTCAGTATCATACAATAACAGTTCACTAAAAAAAGAAATATTAAGAGGTAGTGGTCGAGTGGAGGAATTTTCACAAGAATTTTAACGCTTATACCAGTTAATAATCCAAATTGAAATATAAAGCGCAACACTTAGTAAATCAATGAAAAAATATTTTGGTTTAAAATTAAAAATAAGGGGTTGCATTTTTTTATTTAATTAAATATTTGAAAAATAAAAAAAATCCTCCCCAAAAAATAGGGAGAAAAATGTACAAATATATTATAAAGGAAGAACGACATTTAATAAACTATTTATTTTATTTTAATAAAAAAATATAAGTCAATAGCTCAAAATTTTAAAAAATAAATCAACTATATCTAGAGAGTTGAAAAGAAATTTTGATGAATTTAGTTTTTATGATGCACATAAAAAGCGTCAAAAAGCAAAAGAAGATCTTATCATAAATATGCCGGTCCATTTTATAAATATGATAAAAATTTTTATGGAATTGAAGCCACTTATCAATTTGTTAAAAAAATATCTAAATATAAAAATTACATCTTCTAGACAAATTTTTTATTGAATGAGTAGCTACTAGTATAAGAAAATAATCAAAGAAGATGATTAATAAAATAACATTATTTACTAATTTAAATGATAAGTCAATTATTTTTTCTATATATAGATATATGCAATTAAACAAACAACAGTATTTGTTTAAATTTTGTTTAAATTTCTTGGTAATTTAATTTTTTTTGATTATGATTATGGTATGATAAAAAAGACAGGTAAAAAAATTAAAACCTCTGAAAAAGAGGCATTAAAAACTTTACATAAATATGAAAATGTTGAGTGAAGTATAGAAGAAAAGGAAGGAGAAAATTGTACAGTTATGGCGTATGCAAATCAATTAAAAACACAAGAAACTGGTGAGAAAAAAATCACACTTAAATCTTTATATAACTTAGTTCTTAATATGCAAAATGTACTTTTAGATGTGCAAAAACAAACTAATGAAAATTCTGCCGATATTAAAGACATTAAAGTTGTTTTAGCACAACACAGCCAAGATATTAAAGAAATCAAAGCAGTTCAAGCGCAACACGGCCAAGATATCAAGGAAATCAAGGTTATTTTGGCAGAGCATAGCCAAGATATTAAAGAAATGAAAGAAGACATTAAAATGTTAAAATCTTTCCACGAAGATGATATTAAAAAATATAAAGATAAAAAGTAATTTAAAATTATTTTAAATAAGATGTAAAAGATATTTAAAACAGAAATAAAAAGAAATTCCAAATTGAAATATAAAGTGCAACACTTAGTAAACCAAAAGAAAAAATAAACAATATGCCAAGAAAAATTTTTAATTGAATGAGTAGTTGTGAATATAAAAAAATAATCAAAGAAAACGATGAATAAAATATCAATTTCCAGAATAAGTTGCTTTACACAACCTTGCATAGTAATTATAACAGTTTTTTAAAACAAGTCAAGAAAATTTTTTTATTTTTTTTAACGACTTGTTAATCATTTTATATTAATTAAAATAATTATAACTTTTTAAATATTTATTTAAATATTTTTTTTTAAAATTTTTTAATATGTAAATTATATTGAAAATTAATCATTCATTAATTTATTATAAATTTTTAAATTCTCCTCGCGAGTTATATGAACATACCTATAAGTTGTTGCTACATCTGAGTGCCCTAGTTGCTGGGAAATTAGTTTAATATCTACACCGCTTTTTAAAAAGTAAGTTGCAAAACTTCTTCTAAGTGAATGTGGTGTCAAATTGTTATTTAAATATTTTTTAATATTTTTACAAATGCTTGCAGATTGAATTTTATTTTTTAATTGCGACTGGTATAAAGTTAAAAGGTTGAAGGTTTTTTTATTGTAAAAAATCTCTCTTTTTTTATTGCCTTTACCAATAACATACAGTTTATTATTTAAGTGACTAAGGTTATTTATTTCGCTTACTCTGATTCCTGTTTGAAATAGAAACCGAATCACTGTTTTCCAAAAAATATCCTTACTACTATCAGTTTTTAAAATCTCGGTTTTTTCCATCAACTCATCTTTGCTTATCACATCACGGAAAACAACATCTAAGTGCTTTAATTTAACTTTTTTTAATTTTTTTATTTTTTCAGTATCTTCTAAAAAATTTAAATAAGATTGATAAACTGCCTTTAGATATCTTTGATAAGTAGCACTATGATTATTATTAATAATTTTTTGTGTAATTTCCTCAAAAGTTAAGTTTTCTACATCTAAAAGTTTTAATGTTTGTTCGTATTTATATATTGTTAATTCTTGCCTATTATATAGCTTTAATTCATCTATAAAGTTTTTAATCATTTTTTAACTTCCTTTTTTATTTTATTATTAATTATTATTTTAAGTTATTTTTTTCGGCAATTGCCGGGTAATTGTTTTTAATAAATTGTTTTAATGCTTTAGTTGTTAATCTAGAAATAACCAGCCCTTGGTCTGCTAAATCTTCAAGACATTTTTTTAATTCATAGTCAATTGTTAAATGTATATTGTATTTAACTTTTTTATTTTCAGACATTTTTTACCTCCTACCAAAAGTATAACTCCAAAGTTTTAAAATGTTATTAAAATAATTAAAATAATTTTTATATTAATAACTATTTAATAAATTAAATAAAAATAAAAAAAATTTAGTGGCAGTTGATTAATCGAGTGGTTTTTTAATTTATTAATGTGGGGGGGTAATCTTGCTTTGGTTATTTTAATTAATTACGATTGTGATTAATTTGGCTGCTAAAACAGCAAGGGGTTAAGGTTTTTCATTTGCTTAGGTTGCTGGTGAATGAGGTTTTTAAAATTAGTTTGCTTGAAGATTTTTGAAGTATGGGGGGGAGTTTAAAAAAATTTGATTATGTTGCTTTAACCCAGGCCGCAAGGTTTTCGTGCATTTTTTGCAGATTTAAAAAATTATTTTGAAAAATCTTGAGGGTTTTAATTTTCTTGATTAGGTTAAAAAGCAAAGTTTCAAAATCAACTACATCTATTTACTTGATATATCTAAAAAAGGGTCAAAAACAATGAAGATGAGACCCCAAATTATGAACGGAAGGGGGGTAAAAATGAAGATGAAGGGGTAAAAAATGAATTTGAAGGGGTAAAAAATGAAAGCAAGGGGGTAAATTAATGAATGCTATTAATTTAATAACCACCGATAATGCCGTTCATATTTTTAGTTATGTCGTTCATATTTTTGCCCTCTCCGTTCATAATTTTGCTCCTTCCGTTCATATTTTTGCCCTCTCCGTTCATAATTTTGCTCCTCATTTTCATTGTTTTAGGGGGTTTTTTGAATATATCAAGTAAATATTTTTATTTATTTTACTCGGAATTTTCCGAGGTTTTTAAAATTCATATATTTTTATAAAAAAAATAAATTAGTTACACACAGGTAAAAGTTTGGATATATTATGGGGTTGTTATATCAAAGAAAATTACAAAAAATAAAAAAATAAAATGAAGTTAAAAAAAATTAATAAATTGAAATCGGGTTTTTTAGCGATAAAATTATTATAAAAATCGGCAAGTAAATATATCAAGTTAAACCATTTTAATACCACTAATAAATTTAAATTTTATTTTTTTCATTTAGTTGGTATAATCAAAATAACGGAGGAGAGTTGTTTAAAAATATTGACGAAGTTGAAAAATTAAAAAGTGAATTAAATAAAATTGCGGACAATCATTTAAACTATGAAGATTTTACAGTTCAGTTAACTTTGTCCGCTATTGATAATATTTTGACAAAATTAAAAGAGTTGGAAAATTTAGTCAGCCAGTGGAAAAATAAGATCAAACCTAGCAGGTTAAAAGTTTTAAAAAATGAACTAAATTACTTACATAATCAAATTGAAGAAAGCAAGGAAAAAATTGAAAAAAATAACGAAATGTTAAATTTGCCAATACTTGCTGACATTTCGCCCGAAAGTCCTACCAATCTTTATTATTTTTATACAAACATAAACAACCTAACAATTGCATACATGAAAATACTTGACAAGTTGTATAAACGGTTTGAGCAAGTTTCAAGCGAATACGAAAACTTAAAAAATGACAATAATTTCTACATTTTTGATGAAAAGGGTAAACTTATTGATAAAAAAATCGATTTAGATTCATATTATGAAAAAATACAACTGCATATTCGTGCTAATTTGCAGGTGCAAATTTCGAAGGAACAACTTAAAAAAATAATTTTAGAAAATGAGCAAAGTAAAAACATTGCGGAAGTGGAGGACAATGACGATTTTTAGATCTAAAACTTGAGAGAATGTTAAAAACTTTATTAATAACCTTAAACCGCAAGAAATTGACCCACCAACTGCTTATGCTATAAAAACATTTAATAAAAATAATATTAGTTCAAAAATGGTGCTTTATGCTTGTGCTAGGCATCTACTATTTTTATACCGTCAAGCAACTGAACCTGATTTTCCATTTATCTACTTAAAAGAAAAATATCAAGCAATTGAAAAATTTGCAAGTAAAATCATCATACCCGAAATAAATAAACCTTTTATCTTCACCGACTTCAGGCAATTTATTAGCGGTTTTGTATTTGGTTGAGTTTATAAATCTGATAAAAATAAACTAATAACCAAGGAGATTTTTGATGTTGAAGCGAGAAAGCAGTGAAAAAGCAGCTTTTGGGCAATGATAGCCCTCGCGACTTCTTTGGGACTTTTAAAAGATGGTAAACCAGAAGTTTACTTTTGTGGGCCGCATAAGGATTCTAGTAAAATACCCTACAATATGGCGGTAAATTATATAAAAAAAAGCCCATACCTTCGCCCTAGGTTTGAAAAGAATAACAGCATCAGAATAGTAAGCAGAAAAAACGGCGAAATTAAAGCCCTACCGTTTGACAAGGCGGGACTTGAAGGTAAAAACCCTTCGCTAGTCATTTTAACCGAATACCACTTGCATAAAAGCGATGAAATGCAAGAATCAGCTTTAACTAGTAGAAATCTTTCTCGCCCTAATCAATTGATCGTTTATGACACTACCAAGGGGAATAATTTAAATAGCCCGTGCTATTTTAGGGAAAAAGATTACAAAACTTTTTTAACTGAACAAATACTTGAACCCGAAACAATTCACCCAAACTATTCAATTTTTTTATTTTGTGCCGAACTAGATGAAGAGGATTTGGAAAATTGAAAAGATTTTAAACTATGAAAAAAAGCAAATCCTGGCTTGGATATAACTGTGGGGCTAGAAGATTTAAAAAAAGAGTTAGCGGCTATTACCTCTTCGGTTGCTGAAGCAGAATTCAAAGCCAAGCGGTTGGGAATTTGAGTTTCTTCTGCTTTTGCTTATTTTAATTTTGACGAAATAGAAGCCAGTCAAAAAGCAAATAAAAATTTTATTGAAAATTATTTACAAAATAACGATTTAAAAAATTTAACGGGTATTATTGGAGTGGATTTATCGAGCACCAACGATACGACCGCCATTGTCATGAATTGAGAAATTCCAACCGATGAGGGCGATAATATTCAAGTATTTAAAGCCCATTTTTTTATCCCTGAAAATGCGATAGCCAAAAAAGAGATAAGCGACGGAGCACGATACAGGGAGTGAGTTAAAAATGGCTATCTAACAATTTCAAAAGGTAAGGTAGTGGATTATTATTTAATTACTGACAAAGTCAAAGAGTGAAAACAACTTTATAACATTAGTGCACTTTTATACGACCCCTGAAGATTTTTCCCGATTAAAGAGCATTTTTTAAAAAATAATATTTTTTACGAAGACGAGGTAAAGCAAGTTAAGCAAGGAGTTTGATTGAACCCTGCTTTTCAACTTTTTGATATAAAACTAAAAAATAAAAAAATTTATATACTTGATAATAATCAAATGTTAATTAATCACATTTTAAATATTGAAACAAAACAAACAAATAGTGCAAACCAAACCTTTTTTATTAAAAAAATCTCTGAAAATTCTAGAATTGACGGCTTTATGGCACTTTTAAACACTCTGAGCGAAAGACATAATTACGAAAGTATTGAGCAAAGCGGTTTTTTTGATATAATCAAGTAAATATGGTATAATTTAGACATATAACAATTAATAAATAACAAACAAGACAAAGAGGAAAAAACTTTTACAAGAACAAAACCACAATTTAATTTAAAGGTGGTTAATGACTTTAAAAGACAAAATCAAAAACTTTTTTAAATTAAAAAAAATTGATAATAATCACAATTATCAAGATTTTAACATTCCGTTAAATTTTAATTTTTCAAGTTCTACAATTAGAACATTAAGTGAGCACGAGTTTTTGACTTTTGGTTTGTGTGTTCGTGCTTTTCAATTAATAGCGAATGATATAGGTAAGGTTAATTTTAGGCATATTAAATACAACGAAAACGAAGAGGGGGAAACAATTTTAAACTCGCCGATTTCTAAGTTATTAAATAAAAAAATTAATGATAATTTAACACCGTGAGAATTTAAAAAAATTATTATATGGAATTTATTAATCTACGGAGTTGCTCCCATTTATAAGATATTTAACGAAAACGGAGAGGTTGAAGAATTAGCACCAATTTACCCCAATTATATTTATAAAGTTGAAGAAAGTGGCAAACTTTTTTACATTTTAAAGCGGAATGGAAAAGAACTTTTAAAATTTAATGATTTTGAAATCATTTGAATAGAATTTGAGCAAGTAAAGGGCTTTGATAATGTTAACATTCGTTCACTGTTTCAATCTACAATCTCCAAGATAAAAGAAAACGAACTGGCAATGATGAATGCAATAAAAAACGATATTTCTTACAGTGCTTTTATAAAAATCAAAGACACTACCAATAAGCAACAACGAGAGCAAGCAAATCTAGCACTTAAGGAAATGATCGAAAACCATAAGCGAAGCGGTTCCTTTGCTGTTGTATTAGATGACAAGTGAGATTTGGGAAAGGCCTCCGATATTGTTAACATGCGAATCGATTTTCAAACCAGAAACAGCATAGGGAGAGAATTTGCTGCAAGTTTAGGCATACCACCGAGCAAGTTGGGAATTGATGACCCCAATAAATACAATTCATCAGCTGAATTAAATAAGGACTATGTCGATAATGCTTTAAAACCGATTTTAATAAATATTTGTCAAAAGTTAAGTTTCTCACTTTTAAAAAATGAAAATGAAGAAATAACATTCAAACCCTTGGACTTGCTAAAACTGGACATTAAAACAATTCAAGAGTTTGCTTCTAGTGCTATTAATAACGGTTATGCGACTGCTAACGAAATAAGGGCTTTAATTGGTTTAGATAAACATCCCGACGGCGATAAACTTCTAATTAATTCCACATTAATACCGATTACAGCAATTAACAATCAGTTTTTAAATCAAAGTAATGACCAAGATAAAAAGGGGAGTAATGAAGTTTATTCAACCGATGAAAATGAAACTATAAAAAAGGGAGGTGATGATGGATAAGTTGTTTTACTTTTCGGCTAATAATTTAAAAATTTATAAACCCGAAGAGAAAAAAAGACACATAGAATTAACAATTCAATTAAATAGTTGAAGCCCTATCTATGAATCGAATGGATTTAAATACAGGGAGAAAATTGCGATCGATGCTTTTGATAAATATAAACCAATTGAAGAGCAATCAATAAGCTCATATTTGGATCATAAAATGTCAATAGAGCACCTTTTAGCAAGCACCAAAAATAAAAGTATGAAAGTTATAAAAGAGGGTGAAAAAATTGTCGCTACCATTGAGGTAAATGAAAATGACAAACAATTAAAAAGGGTTGCCGATTTAATCGAGCAAGGAGTTATAGAAAGTAATTCCTTTATATTTAAAACGGGTAAAAATGGACTTGAAACCAGAGAAATAAAAAACGATAAAAATCTAGATTATGAGTTCATTTACACAGAAGCCGAATTGATAAGCATCGACCCCGTTTATGCTGGTTTTTATCCGCAAGATAGATGTCGGGTTTATGATAAAAATAGCGATAAAATAACCCCAGATATTTTACAACTTATTAAAAACGAAGAGGAGGGCGAAAAAATGGAGAAATATAAAAAAGAAGAGGAAGAAAATAAACCAAATAAAGAAAAGTCAGAAGACCAAGAAAATGAACAACAAGAAGAACAAAAAGAAAATAAGGAAGTTAAAAATCTTGATTTGTCTGAATTAAATAAATTAATTGAAGAATTTAAACAATTACTAGAAACCAATCAAGAACACAGAGTTATCAAATTAGAAAAGGAGGTCCAAAATATGGACGAAAAATTAAAAATAATTAAACAAGCTGAAGAAAGTTCGGAAAATTTTGAAAATGATTTTATAAATTTAAGAAAGAAAGCAAAAGAGGGAGTAAAATTATCACAAAGGGAACAAGTAAGATTCTTCAATTCTCAATTGTCTTATTTAGATGATGTTAGAGTTATAGAAACTAAACTAGCGTGCCCTGTAAAAATAGATCTTAATAAAAGGAGTTTAGACGGAACGACTGACTTAAAAGGTTTAGCTTTAGTTGAAACACTAGATATGCCTGGAATAATTTCAGAGTGAAACATTGTATTTCCTGAATTAAATCAATTAGCCCAAAGACATCCGCTTGAGGGTTTAAATTTTGTTAGAAAGGCGGTCTTTATAGGTTCTCAGTCAGCGATCGAACCAATAGCCGAAGGAGCGGAATCAACACCATTGCACAATCAAACTTTTACAGTTGGTTTATCGCCAATTAGATGATCTACCGTCTCATCACAAAACAATGCTTTAACAAGAGGGCCAGAACTTTGAGACAAACAGATCCAAGATGCTAAAGAATCGATTTACAAGGGAATACGAAACAGATTTTATAAAAGTTTATTCCAACACGCGGATACTCCTATGCCTACAAACGGATCATATGAGGGCGGTCTAACACAAGAGGCAAAAATCTTAACAGCTGAAACAGGTAAATTTGATTTTGATGACATTAATAAATTAATTGAAAATACAAAGTCAAGATACGGGACCGATATAACTTCTCGTTTCGTTATTGTTATGCACCCAGATACATTAAACCATTTAACACGAGAATTTGTAAAGGGACAAAGAAACCCGGGATTTATTAACTTGTATTATACTGATAAAAGCAAAACAGCTTACAGAGGTGTAGAAATTATTACTTCAGATTCTTATCCAGATTCAACAATTGAAAGTGGTAAAAAACTTGCAGTTATTTTCGACAGACAATCGATCGTTGCTTACGGTTTAACTTTAACAGTTGCAACCGACCCTTATAAAGATATGTCGAGAGATATTACAAACACCTATGTTTCCACTCGTGGCGAAGTTAAATTAATTGACCCGCATGTTAATAGCCGTTTTATTGAAGTAAAATAAAAAAGTTTTACTTCTTTTTTAATATTTTAGAAAATTTAAAAATGTTTTTAAGCGAAACAATTTTTGAGTGGCTAGAACAATTAAAAAGTAATTTAGCAATTGCAGACAACGAGCGGGATGAGTTATTACTTGACTATATTGAAATAGCAAGGAAGAACATTTGAACACAATACTACGAACTTGAGTTAAATGAAAGTGAAGAAGTCCCCGAACTTCACAAATGGAGCCAAGATTTAAAAACTAAATTAGCCACCTTGCACCTTGCTGCGATTTATGTTTCAAATCCCGACATAAACATGGAAACAAGTGGCTTAATTGACAGCCGTATGATATTCAGAATACTAGGAGACAGGATCAACTATGGCAAGAAATAACAGAATCAATAGTCGCAATTATAAAGAACCCTTTTTAATTGTAAAAGTTAAGCAAGAAAATAGCCACGGCTTAAATCTTTCAACTTTTTATTACCACAAATTAATTTACGGCTCAATTATGCGGGCAAAAGATTTGAGCACAGATTCAACCTCAAGGGTGGAAAGTGAAAAAATCAGCATTAAAATTTTAAAAACTGTTTGAAGTGTTGAAATTAATGATCTTATTATTCGAGCTAATAAAATTTTTAACATTGTTTCGGTTGATGTTGACCAATTCAATATTCAAGAACAAAAAATAGAAGCAGTTTTTTTAAGTAATTTACAAGACAACCAACAACTTGCAAACTATTTAAAAAATGTTGAAGAGTTAAAAGAGGTTGAAAAAAATGTCACTAATTTTTTAACAATTGATCAATTTAATAATGAAAAAAATCAAATGGAGCAAAATTTTAACAATCTTTTAAATTTAAAACAAAATAGTTTAAATGAAAATCAATTAAATAATTTACAAATGAACCACAATGACTTTGCAACAAATGATAATTTAAACACAATAAAAAACAACTTAACGAATGAATTTAATAAAAATATTAAAGTTATTAATCAGGAAGTAGAAAAATTAAAAAATGTTGAACCTAAATTATTAAAACAAATAAATTTAAAGCAAAATAATTTAACAGAAAGTCAGTTAGACAATATTAATTTAAATCACGATAATTATTTAAATATTGATACTTTTAACAATTTTAAAAACGAGGTAAATAATAAAATAATTGTTGTCGAAAATAAAGTTCCCGACCTTTTAAATGAAATTGAAGAAAACAAGCAGGAGTTAGAAACTGTTAAAGTTGATTTATCAAATTTATCAAACAAACTAACAGAAGAGAATTTTTTAAATTCAATTAAAGGAGAAAAAGGGGACAAGGGAGAACAAGGAGAAAGAGGGGAAAAAGGAGAAAAGGGCGATAAGGGCGACGGTTTTGATTCCGCTCAACTAAAAAACGAAATCATTAAGGTGGTAAATAGTTTTGCGGTGGATTTAGGTAGTTGTTATGATATGTATAAGGAAATTGATTTAATTAGAATTAAAAAAATCCCACAAATTCAATGAAGTAATGACAATCAAAACATTGAAAAGAGTTTCGCAATTAATATTTCAGAACTTCTTTTAAAAGCATATATAGCACAAATTAAAAGAACGGGAGAAAATAAAGTTCAGTTTATTGAAGATTTATACACAATAATAAAAGATAGCGGCTATAGGTTGACATATGCTAACTTTAGGGAAACTTTTACAGGAAACTCAACTTTTGACAATCGTCCTAACAGTTGATTCAGAATTGACCTAGGCAGAAACTACGGAGCTGATGAAATTGAGCCAAATAGTCAGGCGATTAAAGGCAAAATATTAGAATGATTAGACAACTTGCCACAATTACCAAATTACGAAAATATAGCACACTATAAACACTGCACCGTGCGACTAAGATCCCCGCAGGAAGCGGAAAAATTCGTTCATGCAGAAGCACCAATAAGAAGGAGGGGGAACTAAATGGATCCGACACTTGAAGTAGATAAAAGCGACATTGAGGCAGTTTTTAATTATTTTGAAAAAAAACTCGGTGGTAAAAGCAACTTGCTTAATGCCCTACATAGTAAGGAATCGAATAAATATATTCGGCAAAATTGAATTAACCCAATTTTAACACTTGCAAAACAATACACACCCGACGGGAATTTTAATCAAAACTATAAAAGAAAATCAGGAAGAGAACCACTTCAAAAAGCAATGCGAATTAAAAGCAAATCAAATAAAAAAATACTTTCGATTATTTATTGGGTTGGAGTATTTCCTAAAGGGTCGCCTACATCTAGAAAACACAGAATAAACGACGAGTATTACCCTGTAATTAAAGGCTCAAGACTTGCAAGTTCAAAAAATAATCATGTAATTAAATTTAAATACTCTAAATCATCTGCTTTACATGATGGAGTGTGAAAAGCGAAAGAAAATGTCTATCGTAATCTAAATAATTTTTTGAATGATTTTGGCAATAATATCATATTAAAAAAAATAGTTGAAGGAGTTTAAAGAATGACAAAAGAAAACAAAATCGCTTTAAATATTTATCAATATTTAAAAAATAAAATCAAATTACTGCCCCACTTTTGGTTTCAAGTTGTAGAAGATAACGGAAACTATAACGATGCAATGTTGTTCATTTTAGAACCTGCCAAAAGTTTCGATCTATATTTGGACGATAATTTTAAACGTGTTCAATTTAGCACCCATTTAATCAGCAATAAAAATAATCACGGGCTACAATTAGAAATGTTTAAAAAAATAATAAAAGAAGTTCAAAAAATTAGCGAACTTGATGACTGGTGAATCAGATTAAAATCAATAAACGGGGTAATTTGTGAAAAGGGGCGAGATTATTCAGATAGAATTCAAGCAGAATCTCCCTCGTTTAACTTAGACAGTCAAACCTATAATTTTAAAATTGAATTACTGCTTGAAGGAAAGGAACTAAATGTTTAAAACAAACGCACACAATAAAATTTTTATAGCAATGAATCCGAATGGTTCAACAGAAGCGGAAAAAAACTTTCAGGAAATTAAGTTTATGACTGATTTGCATAATAATACCTCTCATAAAATTGAAAAGCGAGAGTATTACCATAATAAAGGAGAAACAACAAGCAGGGTAGTGGGTAAAGAACAATCGTTAAGCATTGAAGTAGATCTAACCCTTTCACTTCCTTCTCATAGATATTTATTCGATTTATTTGTTTCGTCTGCTGACGATTTAAATAACCAATATATGCGATTAGAATTACATGCAATTAACCGCGAGGATAATAAGTACGCAATTATAATGGGTAAATGTATGATTAAATTTAATGACGGTATTCCTAGCGGAAAACCTACCGAAATCACCAAAATGAAACTTGATATCGCCCCTCAAGATTATACTTGGGTTTATGAAGATCGTGAGTACACAGGATAATTAAACTATGGCAACAATAAAATTAAATGAATTAATTGAATTGGAAGATAAAGTAACTCTAGAGTTTAATAATTTGACTTATGAATTAGATCAAAGTTTCCAGTCAGTTCTAAAATTTGAGCAATTTCAAAAAGATAATCCCGACTTTGAAGATATTAAAGCAGATAAAACACTTGAATTTTTATCCATATTTTTAAACGATAGGGCGGAGGATTTTCATAATAATGTTATTAAAAAATTAACTTTAAAAAATAGTCAAAAAATTTTAAAAGAGATTGTGTTAGTTTGACTAGATAGAACAGTCGGTAGCGAACAAATTAAAAAAATAAGCGACCAAGAAAATAAAAAAAAAGTAATAGAAAATTAATCAGTTTTAACGATGATTTAAATTTTATAATTGTAGCATTTAAAAAAACATATAACATCAATTACCAGGAGTTGTTAAAAATGCCTGTTAAATTATTTTTAATTTATTTAGCTGAATTAAATGAAGATACAACAATGGCGAAATTAATGTTATATAGAAGTTTAGATAATAATCAACTAACAAAAGAACAACTTGCATTAAAAAATGCCTATAGAATAGAAGGGCAAGATTCAAGAGACGAACAATTTGAAAGTTTTTTCAATTTTATGAAAAGAAGAATCGAACGGGGGAAATAATGGCAGCTGGAAAAGTGGCGATCAAAATAGGAATAGAAAAGGCGAAAAATTTTTCAAGTCAAACCGATAAAATACGAAGAGAATTCTTTTTTATTTGAAAAGATTTAAAAAGTAGTTTGTCAGTGGGTAAATTGTCTTCCCTATTATTTCAGGGTATGAACGATGCAATTGAAGAATATAAAGTCAAAGCAAGACAGGCAGCGAATTTGACAGAGTTGGGTTTTAATTCCTCAGTTATGGAAAACCTTCAAGATATGGCGGACAAGTTTGAACAAATTGGCTATAATGCTGAACAGGCCACAGATATTTTTACCCAATTTCTAGCAACGGGAAAAGCCACAACCCTTCAAGGTATTGGGATTTATTTAGATAGTAATACAAAAAGCATTTTGACAAATGCAAGTGCCCAAGAGCGACTAAATTGAATTATGAAAAACGGCAATCATTTACTAAAGTCCCAAAGTGATGCAATGCCTGAAAATATTAAGGCAATGATACAAATGAAAAAAGCGTCAGATGATGTTAAAAAGGCACTAGGTTCATCTTTTTCCAACACACTTACTTCAATTATTAACTTGTTCGGTGGTGTTAATAATGCTATGAAAATGGCTATCGTTGCTTTTACTGCTTATAAAATGGCGATGATTGTCGGGAATGTTATGATCGGTATTTCTAAGGCGATCGCGGTTGGAACTGTTTTTTCCGCTCCTGTGGCTATAGGAATGGGTGCAGCTGCACTTGCTGCCTTGGGAGTTATGGGGGCGATGGCTGGAATAGCATACAACTCTATAGGGTCGGAATCTAGCACAGCACAAACAAGCAATAGTCCAACTGTAACCAATGTCATTCAATTGGAAGTAACAGAAGATAGATTCGGCAAGGAAATTATCGAAAAAAACGGAAATAATAACGGTAGGGTATAAATGAATATAAAAGAGTTAAAAGGTGATTTAAAACTAGTTATAAACGGTGATGACAATTGATTTTTTAACAATACAATTAAATTTAATTATCATGTTACCAATTATTCTAAAATAATAATCGATCATGTAATTCACAAGGAAATGGTCGATTCAAATTTACAAACAATTAACCACCCCTATCTGTCAAATGTTGACACTTTTGCCCTAGCGACTTTATTGAGTAATAATAAGCCAATTTTTACAGGCATTATAACAACACAAGGGCGATACTCTTTAAAACCTAATACAATAAAGGACAAAAGTATAGAAATCGTTGACATTAGGTTTATTTTGAGCAAGATGTCACCCACTGACATAACTTTTGAAAATGTCTCACCATTAGAGGCATTAAATGACTTTATAGCAAGTTTAAACGAACCAAAAATAAAAGTCGGTAAAGCATCTTTTTCAGATAATTCTAAAATTACAGCATACGACACCACAAGTAAAAGCCCGTATTCAATTTTAAAAGACATAATCGCCGTTCAATCTAAAAGTTTTTTATATTTTTCACAAGATGAGCAGGGTAATTTATTAATTAACTATATGTCAAACTATGACTTTGAAAATTTAGAACCGATTGAATTAAATAAAAATACAATTGAAAATTATTTTATTGAGGACATAAAAATTGAAGAACATACCGACAACTATTTTAATAAATTAAGATTAGAAAGCGAAAACATAATCTCAAATACTCCAACACAAGATTATTTTATTCTAAATAATGCTTTAAAAAGTGTTTGACTTTCTGAACCCTTTGGCCTTAATATTGAAAATAAACAGGAATTTAAAAACTTTTATTATTTTCTAGATAGACCTGAACAAAAAAACAACTTGGAAATTGTTAGCAAGCAAGAATATACAGAGGGTAAAAATTATCATTTATATTACCAGCAAGACAGCAGGGAACTAGTTTTAAACCCTGACTGGGAAAAGGAAAACGTTGCAATTTATTTTAACTATTATTCAAAAAATCGTCAAGCGATTACATTGGAAAACACTAGCGAAATAAATCGCCTTCATTTATTAAATGGCTTTAAAGGTGATATCTTTAGATATGATAAGAATAACGACATTTCAACATTTACTGATTTATTTAGGCATACACAAAATAAACTGGATATAAATTCACATTTTACAAAAGAATTAAAAATCAAATGCGACAGGGCTTTTTTAAATTTAGGTGATTTTATTAATTTAGATTTTAATCAACCAAAATTTGACGGTAAATATGTAGTGATCGGCTTTAGTGGCGACTATTTAGCTGCTAGCCAAAGAATTACGGTCAATTATGTTTTACGAAACACATTCAATTCTGACACTTTAATCAATTTTTACGACAGTCAAGATTATAAAATCAACCCATTAATTCCCGACGAATTAAATGAAGTTTATAAATATATTGACAAAACAAAACTAAAAATTTGAAGCGAATTAAAAACAATTAATAAAAATATGCTTCAACTCGAACTAATTAAAAAAAATAAATTGCCCGCCCCTCTTCCTTATACACACAAATTATTTATTGATTATAAAACTCCATTAAATAATTTAAAAAAAGATATTGAGGAGCTGGAAACGTATGAGAGATAAAAAAAACACCTTTAAGGTGTCTATCTTCTTACCAACTTCCACTTTAAAGTTAAAAACTTGTATTTGTTATTAATTGATAAAGCAATTCCAAAACTTGAAAGAATTAAAAGAATTGAAAAAATAGCAGTGAATCAATTTTTTGCAGTCGTTAAATAGTTGTTAAATTCGTTTCAACCGCTATGATCGGCAAAGTTTGACACATCTGCCTCGGTAAAATTGTTTTCAATTGGCTCTAAAACATTTTTATAAAAATCGTCAAAGTTAAATTTATCCGAGTGTAACTGAGATAACTGGCCTAACGCCTTGCTATAAAGCTGTAAAAAATTTTGACCAACCTTCGAAGATTTGGCTATCTTACTACTTTCATAATCAGGGTTAAAATATTCATAAATTGAATTGTATTTAACATTTGCCAAAATCAATAAAATCAAACAAATTAAAAATAATATAAGTGAAAAAGTTAGGTAAAATATTCATTTTTTATCTTTCATAATAAAAATTATAACAAAAAGGAGCAAAATGAACATTAATAAAAGTAAAATCGAAAACACACCCAAGTGATTGATAGCATTTTTTACATATATCACATCACCAGAGAGTGAAAGACATAAGATCTATAAAAATAAAAGTTTAATAGAAACCGAAAGTACTTACGAACCAGATTTAAATTATTTTGAAAACTTTAGACAAGGTGAAAAAGCAAACTTTATTAATTTAGATTATGAAAATGCTTTTTTAAAATTTCTTGAATTTAAACCGACAATTGCTACAGATGAAAAAGAACTAATACTTTTAAAAGAAGTTATAAAAAACAGTAATTTAAAAAATTCATTCGCTAACAAGCACCGACTTTTAAAGTTTTATCATTTTAATTATAAAAATGAGGTTTATTATTTCATTGAGGTTATTACTAATTTTTTAACAAACAAAGAGAAACGATCTTTTATTTTTGCCGATACTCTTAACAATGAAAAATTACCAGAATTTATTGAAGTTAAATTATTACGAAGCGGTTATTTAGCTGCCTTTACAAAAATAAAACAAGTTAATAATTCATATAAATTTTATATAATGAAATTTAGCGACATAATGAGTAATTTAAGTTATAACAGCGATAAATTTAACGTTATTTTTAAAAAAGAACTCGTGGACAGCAACGAAGTTAAAGACCCTGTAAATTGGTTTAATAATTATAAATTAATTGATATAAATGAAAATTATACAAATGGTAATTTATTAGATGTAGTTGTCTATTTAGAAAATCAACGAATTTGATACGGCCAAATAGACAGTGATGTCATTAATCATCAAAAAGCAGTTTGAAAATATAACCAAAATATTAAATATAATCAAAGCCCTAACGATTTAAAAGTTGATAAAGTTAAGAACATAAAAGTCAGCACAATGACCAAGCGAATAAATGAAAAAGATGTCTTTTATGGCAACATTAATGTAGCAACACAAAAGGGAAGCCAAAGTACTCAAGGAAATAAAACTTATACATTTACTTCCAAAAATAAAGGCGAATCATACAAGTGGCTAACCAATGGACTTAAACCGCTTTTTATTAATACTAAAACAAATAAATTTAAACGAGATAAAATAAGCGAAGAAACTTCTCCGGGTAGTAAGCCATATACAAAAGACACAAGGACAAACGACTTACCCTATCAGTTATTTGAAGAAATAGGAACAGCATTTTCCCCACTTTTAAAAACTAACCCCGCCCCTGTAATTGATTCATACCGTTTTAATTTAAAAGTTAAATTATCGTTTGCTATTAGTGGACACATTTTAAAAAGCGATTGACAAACTTTAGAAACTTCTAGAGAGGAATGGTATATATATGAATCCCAATCAGATTTATGAAAAAACTCACCAAGTCCAAAAATAATTACAGTTGAAAAAAGTTTTTCAGTTAGTTTTGAACAATTAAAACAATTTTTAAACCCTAATACTAACGGTAATTTTAAAATTTCTGTAAATAATGATACAAGTCCAAAAATACAGATACATTTAAAAAATGTTTTAGTCGGAGAAATAGAAAACAATGATCTAAAAAGATTAATGACTTGAAATATTTACAGTGCTGAATTTAGTTGGGACATTTTTGTGCAAGCAACTTTTAGCGAAATTGAAAGAAGCACGGATACCGCCTTTAAAATCGCGATAAGAGAAGAGGAAACGGGTGGTAGTTTAATTTTTGAAAGGGACAAAGAAGTAAGCGAAATTCAAGACAGTAAAAAAGCGATTGTTTTAAGTAATAACGAAATATATACACCTATAAAAATAAATGGAATTTGGTATCTTTATTTATTTGATAACTCTTCAAACATCGGCGAAAATAATCAAATTGTAAAAAGTCAAGCGGTTAAAGTCGGTTTATTTGATATTAATACCGAGGAAGTTGATTTGATTTCAGTAAGAGAAGAACCGCTATCTAGACCAATTTTATTAAATGTAGTTAATTTGAATACAATCAGATTTTTTTACAAGCAAGCAGATAGCCAAAACTCTAAAAATTGAATCGACATTAAGTTGTCAAATGGATATCACTTTAACCGGGATTACCTTTTTGCTTTTAAAGAACATAACATAATTAAAGTTTTATTTTTTGACAATTTTAACAACTACGGGTTTTTAAATATTAAATACGACGGTAAACCTTATTCACTAAATAATTACCCTTATTTATTTACTTACTTCCCCGAATTTAATACAATAAAAGAAGCATACAATCTTTCAACTGTTGAAAGTAATAAACTAATTTACAACAATCAAATAAAGGACATAATTCAAAATAAAAACACCCTAACAATTTCATCGCTGATTGATAATACTACTTTAAATAATTATGGCGATAGTAAGCAGGCGAAAAAATTAAGCATATTAGATAATAACGGGAACGAAGTTTTTGACATTGATTTAAATTTAAATAAAAGTAATTTAGATAACTTCCAAGTTAATTCACATATTAAATTTACCTGAAATATTTACAACGAAAACGGAGAAGCAACGGAGGATCAAAATAAAGCAATTGACTATGCTTCTTTATACTTGGACAGTTCAAACATTGACAAATTTTTAAGGAATCAAATTAAATTTGATTTTACAAGAAACGGCAAAACAATTACCGAGTATGGAAATATAAATCAAAAAGCGATCAGGATAGAAGAAAAAACTTTAATAATAGACATATTTTTCTCGTTAAGACCCGAACCAAATGTTAGCAAGTTAATTAATAATGTTTGTATTGGTAATAAACAGCAAAATAATTGAATAAAACTACCGATCGAATTATCTTTATCAGGAACAGAAACCCAAGGGGTAGGAATGTTTTTCGCTTATACACTAGAATACGAGGAGGAGTAAAAAATGGCTAGAATTTTATACAAAGATAAAAGAAACTTTACAAATACTATTTACGACGAGGAAGAAAAAAGAGAAATGGTTAGTGCTGAAGATATGAACGAAATTAAAACCGTTGTAAATCAAAATGTAAACGAAATAGAAACAATTAAAAGAAGTTCGAACAATCTGAGCAATGAAATTAATTCAATTAATCAAAGAATTAACAGATCTCAAGTAATTAGATACCATACACTTTATAACAATGTTGAACGAACTGTAAAACAAGCAAACCACCGAGACCGTTCAAATACTAACTCAATAACTATCCCCTTTTCTGCTTTTGTTTTAAATCCTGGGGAGTATGTTGATTATTATATTCTAGCGATTACTCCGCAATTGAATAGAAGTTGGGACGATTTTGGAAGTGAGTTTATAAATTCAACGGTTAGGTTTATTATTGAACCAAATGAACGAAGTAGGGATACGGGTGTTTTTAGTGATAGATTAAGAGAAACTCAAAGTTTAACAACAATAGCTGAAACCGGTCGGGATCATACTGTAATTACTTTTTCAATAAATGCCGAAAGTAGCGGGCTTCATTTAAAAATTTATGAAAGCATAATCAACAGTGGAAGCCCTCAATTGGACGGTATTAAGATTAAATACTCATTAATTGCGAAAATTGTAAAATTATAGTTAATATTTAATTAATTAAATATTATAATTATATTGAAAGGGGGTAAAATTGATAGTAGGGCTTATTATTTTCATAATGTCATCATTGTCGGCACCTGTTGAAAGATTAGCGGAATTATTTCCCAATATTAGCGAAGTAGAAGTGTTAAACAAAATTTACCAAAGCGGGGCTTATTCATATTTTGACACTTTAGGAGTTAAAAAAACAATTGCCTACATTTTCTTAGGAATTGAAGCAGTAATAGAGTTTATGGCATTTTTAAAGTTCTTGCCGTTTTATTTATCAAGAAGATTCGAAAGGTTAAGAAATCAGCCGATGTTTGAAAATGAGGTTATTAAGGCAATAAAATACAAAATTGACAACAATATTGAACTAAATAGAAGAGAGATTAAGTTTTATAATAAGAAGTTAAAAAAATTTAAAGGAGATTAAATAAATGAAAAAATTTAATAAAAAAATTACACTTTTAACAAGTGCATCGCTTGTTGTTGCTTTAACTGTTCCAACTGTTATCAGTTGTAAAAAAACTAATAGTAAAAATGCAATTACAATTTTAAAAAATAAATTTAAAAATAAAAATGAGAATCCAGAACAACCGCAACAATCGGAAAATAAAAAAACAGAATAGGGGTTATGTGTGTATCGTTGATTAGAAAAATTATCAAACAGGCAAAAATTAATTTTATTTATTTTGTCATTAATAACCTTTTTATTATGTTTGTCGTTAATGATTTCAGGGCTGGCACACGACGGTTATAATAAATTTGCTAAAGTATTTTTTTATTATGAGGATCGTCTTGTTCAAGATGATAGGTGAAAGGTATTTCTTGAATATGCTAAAAAATCAAACATTGACCCCGAACATATTGAAAAATTAAGGGAGATTTTTGGCGACAGTTTAATTATTCAAGTAGAAAAGCAAAACACTCTCGGGTTTTCATTTTTCACCTTTTCTATGATTGCTTTAATGTTTATTGCTTTCTCGTTTATGTCTTCGCTTACTTTTGTAACATTTAAAGAATTTGAAGTCCGTTTAACTTCACTTTACCACAACAAGATGTTCAGTAAGGAGGGTTTTGATACTGTTGGGGCTATTATTAACCAAGAGCGAAGCAATTGAATTAAATCAAAAAATGGAACTTTAAAAATTGAAGTATTACAACAAGCACAGCAATCAGAAAAACAAAAAACGGAGGAGGTAAAAAAATAAGTGAACCACTTTTTAGATAAATTCATCATAAAGGGAAGACCGCTAAAAGCAAAACACAAAAAGATCATTACTTTTACATTAATATTTTTGGCATTTGTTGCAATTACATTAACTTTATTATTTTTACCGATTAAAAACGGTTCAACAATTGAAAACATAATCTCAGAGTTTGCTAGCAAGGATTGAAATAGTAAGACAATAATTCAAATTGTTGGAGGTTTATTAACTTGGTTATTAATTGTTTGAAATTTAACGATGCGAATAATGGATACACTGCTTTACAAGAAGAAGAAAAAACTTTTTGAAAGAGAATTAAAATTACACAATGAACTAAACATTTTAGACAACAAGGGGGACAAATTGAAATTAACTTTTAAAGAACACGAAAAATATGTGGAAAACACTTTATCAAAAATTATTACAGCTGCATTAAAATCAGGAACACCATTAAGGGGGGTAATAAATTTTGAAATACGTGAAATTTTAGAAAACTTGCAACTAAAACGAAAAGAAAAAACAATCAAAATTAATGAACTTTTAACAAAATATGGGGTAGATACTCAAAACAAAGATGTTAAAGAGGCATTAAAACAAGTATAAAGGGCATTTAATTGCTCTTTTTAAATTAAATAATATAAAATTACAGAAATAAAAAAAGGGGCGAATTAAACCCCTATTTTTTTAATAATAAAAATTATAAGTCGAATGAACAAAAATTAAATTAAGTAGAAGAGAATTAAACACAAAACTCTTTTGCGGATATTCCGCTTTATAATTATAACATATTTATTTTATTTATAATAAAATAATGGTATAATTTAATTGCTCTAAAATGAGCGTGGTTTTGTTTATGTTTAATTTTTTCTCTTTAACTTAATAGTTTATTTTTTTCTAACTGTTAATTATTAAATAATTTAACCAGCTATTAAATTAGCTGGCTTTTTTATTGCTTGAAAAATACTTCTTTAAAAATGTTGTCCCTTTCAATTTTCAACCTCTTAGTTTTCAACTTAATGGCACGATAATACAAAAGCACCTCACTTTTAAAATTGACCTTGCTTAATGCTTTAAAGCCGTTATTTAAGCAATAATCTTTATACTCGTTATAAATATCAACAACAGGTTTATTAATTACATTCAAACCGCTTTTAATTTCTTGGTCACTGTAAAAAAAACTATCTTCCAAGTATTGGTGAATTGAATTGTTGCTTTTTTCGTAGTTGTTTAAAATTTCGTTAACTTTTTCTGAGAAAGTGAACTCTCCGTTTTCTCTTAATCGCTTAAGTCCTAAAATTGCCCAAGAGAATAAAACATTCATGTTATTTTTTGTTAATAATTTTTCAAGAATATTTTTATCATTGCTTTTACCCTTGAACTCTGCTAAAAATGGCACAATTAAAAACCGCCTAAAATAACCGTTGGTCTTCTCGTTTGTGCTTGGTAATTTATTAGTTGCAAAAATCAATTTGGCTTTGTTTTTAAATTTAAAAAAGTCCTTCCCTTTGAACTCTGCCAAAACTTCATCACCAGAAACTAATTTTTTAAACATTGACGGGTCGGGTATGTGGTCGGTTTTAATATCTGCCCCTATGTTGACCATTTTATCAATTAAAACACTTGTTGTAAATCTTTTGCTAAAATCTTCAAGCGATAAATTCGAAACATTAAAAGGGTTAAAAAAATGACTTAATAATTCTATGAATGTACTTTTCCCATTGCTGGCACTTGCTCCGTATAATAGCAGTGCTTTTTGGTATCTTGTATCAAATGTCAAGCAATAACCAATAAACTCCATCATAATGTTAAATAATTCATTGTCGTTTAAAGTTATGTCATTGAAAAATTTTTCAAGTTTGGCGGTGTTTTGCTTAATAGTTCTCGGGTCGTAAGTTACATTAATTTTATTAATTACAAATAAATTAAAGTTATAGGGTATTTTAGAATATGTATCCAAGTTATAATAGCAGTTATTTAAAGCAATGATATTTTTTTCGGGTTCTCTTTCTTCAACGTATGGACTAACTTTTAGCTGCTGTAAAACTTCTTTTAAATTTTTTGATTTTATCATAGGTTCTTCCATTAACATCAGTTCCATTAACTCATTATCTTCAATTCTTCTATAATAATTACCCTTATGCTCATAGGCATAAAGTTGTTTAGCATATTTAACAATTTTATACTCATCAATTAAAAAGTGAACCATTTTTAAATATAAAAAAGTTTTATCCTCGTAATATTTTTCCTTAATTTTTTCAAAAAATTTGTCAGAACCTTTAAAGCAATTGTCAACCTCATAATCATCAAGTGGTTCTAAAAACAGTTTTTTGTTAATTACTGTCAACAAGTTAAATGCCTGTTGTTTGCTTCAACCACTTCTCGCAAGTTCACCAATTCTATTAAAAAGGTTATCCCTTCTGCTACCTTTTTTTAAATTCACAGGACAGTCCAGCCCAGCAAATGAATTTTGATTAATTGGAGTTAATTCCATTGGTAAAAAATCAACCTTATTAAAAAACCTCAACCACTCTCTGAATCTTCCTTTTGCTTTTATAACAACAAAGGAATTTTTTTCAAACACTTTTAAATCGGCTTTTATTCCAATCGGTAAAGTTACATCAACTCAATTTTTTAACTCTCTTGAACTTTTAAATCAAAAGTGATGCCCTCTTGTAGTTTTCATAATATTACACTGAAAACCGTAAGTGTCAATTATTTCTATTAATTTACTTGAAGAATTTTCGTTGTCTTTGTTATCTATATCAACGACTACTCAGTTGTCGTTTAATAAAATCCCAATATTTTCCTCGTTTTGTATTTCATTAAGTTGGTAAATATTTTTACCGTCTTTAAATGGTTTAAACGGAGATTTGTCATCGTTTAGAATTATAAAGTCGCTATTATTATAAAAATTTTTTAAAGCGGTTGTATCTATTTGATTTGCCACACTTATCTCCTTAATCTTCTTTATTTAAGTAACATTGCTTGCATATTTCTTGTTGATTGTAATGCCTTACAACCAATTCGTTTAAAAGTGATTTTGAGCATAAAAAACAGTTAGTAAATTCCCCTGGGTATGATACTTTATTAATTTTAGTTTTTATGTCATTGTTTAAATAGTGGTCGATTCTTTCATAAGCTAACTTTTCATAGTAATCATAATCTAAATCAATAAGGTTGTCACTTGTTTTTATATTTCTGACATCTTGGTTGTAAATTTGGCAATTACTACTACTATTAGCGACCTTGTCTTTTTTTCACTCTCCGTTTTCTTTTAAATATGCTTTGTAAACGGGTTTGCCTTTTTTAACGTAAAATATTCTTCACACTTTCCGCCTTTCTTGTTTCTCATCACCAAGAAAAAAGTCGCTATAATTGCCCTTTATATCTAGCACAAATTGAAACCGAATTACCTCTTTAATTTCTTTTAATGTTTGTTCAACGGGTTTATTATATAAAAAGTATTTCACAACAGCTTCGTCGATTGCGGTCAAATTATTATTAAAAGCCCCTCTTACTTGATTAAAATCAGCATTATGGAACTGATTATCTCAATATTTAACCATTGCCCCTTTTGCCTTGATTTTATTAGTGTCGTCGTTTATTATAATGTAGTTATTAACATCCTTTTGAAAAAGTCGAGAAAAAGTTTCTTCCTCTAATTTCATAAGTGTTATTTTTTCCCACACTAGACAAATTTTATCAATTTTATTTTTTTGCTCTTGGGTGTCATATTTAAAAAGTATTCCGTCAGTATTAATTTGTAATAATTCACAAAATGGACTAATTAAATAAGCAAGGGCAAAAATAATTAACTGCCCAGTTAAACAAATACTCATCCTTTGCTTGGCATCTCACAGGTCGTTGTACTTGTATTCCATAGCACCAAAAGGGCGAACTATCAGCTCTTTTAAATAATCTGATTTAATTTTATTTTTTTCCGCTTTTGCTTGCTGTCTTTCTTCTAAGAACTGCCCGATCATTTGACTCATTCTTGGTGCTCTTCTGCTACCATAATTATAAAGTTTTATTAAGTTCGGGTAGTTACTGAAAATATCTTTATTAACTAGATTAACTTGATTATTATAAATTTTATGTTTTGCACCGTGTAAACCGCCGCTTTTAAATTCAATAATTAAGTTATTAAAATTAATATTAATATTAACCTGCTCTTTTTGGTAATTTTCATTAAATTCAGTTAAAAAAGTTTTACTTTCTAGTTGTTCAATTATTCAGTAATAATCTTTAATATAATTGCTATAAAGTTTTTTAATATTTTCTGGAACCGTGTAGGTATATGATTTATAAAATGGAAGTAACTCGCTTTTTGCTTTGAAAATCTTGGCGGTTATTTCGCTACTTGTTTTTTTTAAATTAATTACATCAAGATTATAGTCGAGTATTAGTTGGCTACGAATTATAAATTGGTCAATGAACTTTAAAAATAAATATGCAGTCGCTTTAACGTCATAAATATTATAGTTAATTATTTCCTGTTTTTGCTTTTCACTTAATTCCTTGTCATAATCAAAAGGCACGGAAGATTCTTCGATGGATAAACCCAAAAAACCTTCATATTTTTTTAAAGTTAATCGCCCTGGTCCTAGTAGGTTAATGATATCAAAAGAAAAGCCGGGAAATTTAGCGAATTTAATTGAAGGTCATTGCCACGGTTCGCAGCTTTTGTTAATAATGCAATTATTAAGATTATAAGGGTTATTATTGGCTAGCAATTCTTTGAGAATATAATCATCATAACGGCTATTATTATAACCACCAACAAACGAACCAATTAAATTACTATTAACAAAATCATTTAACTTTTTAAAATCGTTTTTGATTGTTGTTAGCTGGTTTGTTTTAACATTGAGAAAAGTAACACATCAAAAAAATTTAAACACCTCTATGTCGTAAATAAAAATATTTAAACTAATATTATTCAACTTTTGCTTCAATGTCAATTTACTCATTTTTTAAGTACCTTTCTTTTTAATTATTATTCGTTTAAATAATTGTTTATTATTAACATAAAGAACAGGAAAGAATCCATCTTCATCCTTTCCAATTACTTCCCACTCGTTATCAGTGTCTAAAACGACACAAGCGGTTACAGGAACAGCAAATAGCCCGTTATGAAATTGTTGAACTTCTTTCAATACGATTATTTTTTCAATATTTATTAAATTCGGGTAATTATCTACATAATTTCAGTATCTCTTCTCTCGTTCCTTTTTTAGTGTTAGGTAATTGTATCACTTTAGATCTTTTTCAATGTTTGTAAATCAGAAACAATTGACTCCCTTATTTCAGACCTTTTCGGCTTTAAATGCTTTAAAGGAAAAGAATTCTCTTACATAGTTAAAACCGAAAAATAGTTTTTTTTGTTTAAATAACTTAAAATATTGATTGGAACCGATTGTTACCATATGTCCAATAAACAAGAATTTGCTTTTTGTCGCTCGTAGAACATTTAAAAAATCTGTTTTAATTGAAAACGGCGGATTTGTTATTACTATGTCGCTGTTAATAAACAAAGGAAAATTGTCTAAATGCCTAAAATCTCCATCATTATTTAATTTATAATATGTAAAATCAAAAACATTACTATCGTCCCCGTTTCCATCATATTCATAAACAATTGCCTGCTCATTATTGAAATTTTTAGAAGTTGCTACAATTTTTTTTAATTTTAATTTTTTAAAATTCTTATGAAAATAAACTCAAAATTGCGAAGGTATGTCGTCGGGATTAGTAAAATAATCTTTTAATAAAAATACATCATCGCAGGGCAAAAAAATTGTTTTATTAACTAGATCCTGTTCATAAAAAGCGATTTCTCTTTCAATTTCCTCGTATGTAGTATAAAACTCATCATTTTTATTTTTTATAGCATCGATTAAGTTTTCTGTTCTTGCCCTTTCTTCTTCTTGAAATAGGGCTTTTTTCGCTTCTTCTAATGTTTTAAATGCCATCCCCCCCCTTTTTTTTAGATTATTCCGTCTAAATCAAAATCATCGCCGTCGTTATCGTTTTCATTTTCTTCATTTTCAACATAAAAATATTTTGATTTATATGGTTTACCATTTGGCCCAATTTTATCGCTAGTTTTATACTCAAGTTTTAATTCTAAATCAATCAAGTCAATTAAAGCCCTTGAAAATTGTTTTTTGTCGTTTAATGTATTTAAATTATTAACAACATTTAAATCACTTAAAATTGAGGCAAGTTGCTGTTCGTCAATTTTCTTTTTTTGTTTATGTTGATAATTTTCATCAATATAAAAGACCTTTTCAACCGTCTTTTTATCATAATCAAAACCAGGTGCCATAACTTCGACTTTAAGTTTGACAACCTCAAGCCCGTCGTTTGTTAAATCGGTGCCAGCACTTACAATTTTTACATTATATTTACCATCGGGTAATTTAATAAATCCCGCCTTATTTTCTTGAGCTAGTTTTTCTCAATCTTTATTAAAATTAATTCCCATTATTCATCTCCTTTATAACCTTTAATAATTTCGTTTGCTCTTTTAATTGATAAGCCAGCAGTTCCGAAGATTGCTCCTCCGCCTAATGCCTTGCCTTTATTTTTTTCAATCTGTTGCTCAATTTCTTTATTTAATTCAAACAACATAACCCCGCGGGAATTTCTGCTTCCGTGTTTGTTGAAACTTGCTAAAGTATATTTTTCAAGTTTTTCGTCGTAAAATATTTGGAATTTAATTTCCATTTGTTTCCTCCTTGTTATCTCAGTATTTTTTTTCAAATAATTTTAAAGTGTAATTTTTTGACTGTCTTAAAGTTTGCAAAATGTCCGATTCGATAGTTTGTATATTTATTAAAAAATAATAATTAACCTTGTTCATTTGTCCGATTCGGTGAACCCTTTTAATTGATTGTTTAAACAGTTCTCCGCTTAATGGTAAAGAGAAGTAAATCTGATTATTAACTTTATTTTGTAAACCGTCGATTCCTCTTGCTCCGCTTCCATATTGAACCAAGACAATAAAACGAGTATTACAATTTAAAGCATAATCAATCTCATTTTTTTCGCCGTTTATTTCGTAAGTGGTTAAATTTAATTTTTTTAATAATTGTTTAATAAAAAATAATTCAGCATTATAATTGTAGAAAATCGTAAAATTGTTTTGATTATCTTTTTTTAAAAGTTTTTCCAGTTCGTTTAACTTAGCAAAATCAACAACAAACAAATTATTTAAATCATCTTTAACAACACCAGAAGCCAACATTCTTAAATCGTGCAAAAATTTAATCGAACTGCTTGCACTTAGTTGCCACCTGTCGCTTATGATGGCTTTATCTCGTTTAAATTGTTTATAAAAATCGTTATTATTAATTTTTATTAATTTTGCTGTTTTTTCTGGTAGAACTATCGCATCTTCTGTTTTCAGGAAAAAAGCCCGCTCATTTAGTAAATTCATTAACTTATTAACATTTTTATAATCTTTAATAACTTCAAAAGATTTATTGGGAAAACGATAGGTTACACAATATTCATTTAAAAAATTATAATAAGTATAATTACTTTTAAAAATTTCAAGCATTTTCATTTGAATGAATAAATTTTCGTAGCCGTTAGAAATTGGATCGCCACTTAATAAAAGCAATTTTTCAACTTGTTTATTAATATATAACATTAATTTGCTGATTTTGCTACTGTGATTTTTTAGTGCTTGACTCTCGTCAATAATCAAATTTAATTTACTGTGCAAAAACACTTCATAATTTTTATAAATATTTTTTAATTTTTGGTATGAAATAATAAAAATATAGTTTTTTAAATTTTTAAAATTTTTAAATATTTCCACATTTTCATTTTTAACAACTACAATTATATTTTTAAACTCCAACTGCTCAGCTTCATGTTGTCAATCATTAATTTTTTTACTATCGCAAATTATTACCGTATTTAAATCATTATTTAATTTTATTTTTTTCAATCACGACAATGCGGTAAATGTCTTACCTAAACCCATATCAAGAGCGATTAAAAATTTGTTAAATTTTAGTGCCTTTTCTATTGCTTGACTTTGGTAATTATAGAGTTGTTTTATTTCCATTTTTATAAAATTGAATATAATAATCGATTTGTTTATCTGATAAGTGTTTTAAAACTTCAAGATTATTTTTTAAAATATTTTGAATAATAAAATCGTAATTATTATTATCAATAAACAGGTAAATTAAATTTTTTTGATATTTCTTGGCTTGCAGTGTTTGCAATTTGGTCGGTTTATTCTTTTTTAAATCTCGTTTAACCTCTAGAGCATAAGCCCTGAAATTGTGAAACACAAACAAATCGGCTATTCCCGAAACTTGAAAAGATTGTCCGTGTATTTTAAAATAATTTATGCCATTTTTATCAAAAAATTTTTTTATCCTTTGTTCTAAATTTTTCTCAAGCATTTTACAATTAATTTAATTTAATCAATGTCGGCACTATTCGCTCTAATCTAACAAAATCAACATTTAAATTTTTATCTAGTTCCTTTAATTGTTTCTCGTATGTGTAAGAGGTATGAAGTAAAACGAAAAGCGGTTTAATCTCTTGGTAATTGTTTTTAATTTTCATTTTAACCCAATCAATAAATTCCGCTGATTGTTTAAAGCTAAAATGACCTCACTTACTCTGTTGAATGTCTTCCTTTATATTACTCGGGTTTTTTTCTTGGTGATTGCTTTCTATCAAATAAGCATTAATATTTTTAAAATTAATATTTTTAAACTGCTTTAAATCTAGAGAACCACAATCGGTAAAAAATAAAATTTTTTTGTTTTTATTAATGAAATTAATCACATAACCATTATTAGCAGCCGAATTATGATTACATTTAAAAGCCCAAACAGTTAAAAAATCAATTTCCTTATACTCTCCATAATTCAAAAAGATAAAACGGTGCTTAATTCTTTCGTAAAAGGAATCGTATCTCGCAAGTTCATTGAAGCACTCTTTATTGATGATTACTTTTGTTTTTATATTGAATTTTAAAAATGTTTTTAGGTATTTAGTGTGGTCGCTGTGTTCGTGAGAGATAAAAACATACTTGACCTTTAAAAGGGTGGAAAGGTATTCAATGTTTTTAATAATGTTTATGCCTAGATCGATGACAATACTTTCATTTATGTCATTATTATCGGTAATTAAATAACTATTACCCGCACTACTGCTACCAAATGACTGAATAAACACTATTGATCCACCTTTGCAGTAATTACCTGGTTATTTTTTGTAATCTCTTTTAATCTCATTTTATTACTATCATCTAAATGCTCAAAATCATCGTAAATTAAAAATAAATTAACATTTAATAATTTTTGAAAAAATAACGAGATTTCTGTTCCTAGAATGACTTTTTCCGCTCTGTTTAGATCTTTATATTCAACATTATTTAAATCAGTAATAATTAATTCGCCCTCATCTTCTCCGCTTGTTAAAAAATTAATTTGGAAGTTAAAATTATGCTCTAATATTTTTTTATTAATTTCCTTTAAAACATTGATTTCGGCTTGATTAAATAAAATTAAATCTGAATTTAATGATTCAATTAATTGACTTTCATTAATGGCATTTTTATAATCGTTTTTTATATTTATCGCAACCGTTATTAAATGTTCTAGATTTTTATCGGCTGTTATTAGTTCATTTTCTAAAAGTTCGATCGGTTTGTTGAAATTGTCTTTATATCTACCTAAAAAACCAACATCAAACTGAGCCTTAACTTCTTTTATTTTTTTACTTATTAGTTTTTTTAACTCTACCATACTTTTGCTTTGCTCTCGTTTTAAAAAGTGTTTTTCCCTTAATTGTTCAAGTGTTGGCTCGTCAAATAAATTAATGTGATTATAATTATTGAATCAAACTTTTTCAACTATGTTAATAAAAGCAGTTTTTTGGTCGTTTCTATTTAAAGAGGCAAAGTAAGACGGAACACATAAAAAGTGTAAAAGATCGCCGCTAATATTGAGCAACTCCGTAATTTTTTCCCTAAACTTAACTACTTTATAAATTTTATTATTAATTAAATAATTATCATTGTTAAACTCGATAGAATACTCGATTCCATCTTTTTCAATTAATAAACTAATATAAGGCGGTTGCTCGGTTAATTTTGATTGTATATTAAAAGTTTTATTCTCTAAATTTTTTTTATTTCCAAGTAAATAAGTAATAGCTTCTAGTTTGCTACTTTTACCACTAGCATTTTTACCACTAAAAGTTGGCTCATCAATTCCATTATTTAATTGGTTATTAATATACTGGCTTACACCTTTAAAGTCAATTAATTTAATCTGTTTTATTTTCATAATCCTCCTTAATGTTTTTTTTGTTATTATATTAATACAATGATTAACTGAAAATACCCCTACAATTCTAAAGAGTGAATCACTATTAAAAACGAGCATTTAAATAAATTTCCATATTGTAAAAATTGTTTTACAACCTTAAATTTACAAGTTGACCACATCTTGGAACATAACAACAATTTAAATTTATTTTTAAATAAAAACAATCTTCAAACTTTATGTTGAAAGTGCCACGGTAATAAATCTTTATATATGTTAAATTTAAAAAAATTAAATGTAAAAGATATTAAAATCAAAATAAATTTAAATGTTGAAAATGGTTTAAATATTGAAGGTAATGAGTTTTTGTTTTCCGATGTTAAAAGATTTTTAAACTATGGTAATTTTTATGTGATTAATTTAAAACAAAATAATTTAACACCTTCTCAAGTTGATAAGTTGATTCAATATCTAGTTAAATTTTTTATAACTATTAAATTTATTTCCTTTAATATTGTTTTTAATAATGCAGTTGAATTTGATTTATCAAAAATTTTTAAAATTAGAATGGGGGTAAATTCAGATTAATAATCCAACCTAGTCCATTCAAAACTAGAGTTGCTCAGTTTCGTTGTGGTTAATTTTTCAAATTGCTGATTTGCTTTATCTTCTAAATCTCTTAATTGAACTTCAAGTCCTTTGATTTTAGAATTCGATTTAAATTTTCTACTGTTTAATTTTCTGATTTTTTTCGCAAGTCGATCGATTTCTTTAACTCTTCAAATTAATAAAGATAGTTCATCAATTGCCCTATAATTTCAGTACCTTTCGCTTCTGCTATCTTTTTTATTAAATTTTTTTATTGTTGTAAGTTTTTTAAAAAATCAGATCATAACTCTTTGCCTTTCTGATGATTTTATCAATCATTTAAAAACTCCCTTTTAATGTATGTTTTAAATAGTCAGTCGTATCTCGTTTCGTTTTTCATATTTGTAATTAATGGTTTTGTTATTAATTTACTTCACTCATTTTTATTATTAATAAAAAATTGATTAACTTTATTTTTATCTACCAACTCTTGAACCTCCTCATCTGTTAAATAATGATAAAGGTAAAAAAATGTAAAAAATAGCAGTCCGTAATTCCAATGATTAATGTCATAAAAATTTATTTCGTTATTATTAAATTTTTTTAAAAGTTCGACAGCTTCTTTTATTTTTATCGGGTTACCAGTAGAAGAAGAAAAAAGGCTAAATTCCATTTTTTAACTCTTTATTTATTTAAATCAGCAAAGGCCTTTTCTAATTTCTTTACATAAATGTTGCTCGGCTCTTCTTCTTTTATTTTATTAAAACGGTCTAAAAAATAACTTTCCGAAATTGCATCTAGATCCCGCATTAATTTCCTTACTTCTTCTATGTCAATTAATTCAATTTGTTGGGGCTCAAGTGTGTTTTCGATGCGACTTTTATCAACCTGTAAACCAAAATATAAAAACAGATTTAAAATAATTTCCCTAAGTGCCTCACCTTTTCTATAACATTTATTCATTAAAGTGATAGTTTTAGAAAGTTCGTTCATATTTGCCCTTCAATGTCGTTCATTTTCACCGCCCTTTAAAATTTCTTCAATCTCTTTAAATTCAGTTTCATTAAAAATGTTTTTAGCAATAGGGAGGTAAAAAGTGGCTGCTTTGTTTGGTGTGTAATAAGTTCAAACATAATCATTTACATCCTCGTCATAAACAATTGCCATAAAATAATTTTCCTCATTGATTTTTCTTACTTCGTCTAATTTAAGCAGCAAGGATCATTTATTTTTATGTTTTTCATTTAAATATTTACCAAATTCCTCAGGGTTTTTTATTTCTTTTAAATTTTTAATGTTGTAAATAAAATTACTTTCTAGAGCACTATCTAAATCAATGTCAAAATTTTCAAGATATTTTTTTAATTTTTTATACTTTTCCATTATTTTATCCCTTCATTTTTTTATTTAAAATTTTAGCAACTTCTCTTTGTTGGTGCTTATTAATAAGTCCATAGTGTGGTGCCATAATTCAAAAATATTCAAGCACTTCACTGGTTCTAAATCAAGTTCAATAATATTCATCAAAACCACATTGTAAATTTCCTATAAACTCTTCTTCAAATGGATCATAGTTATTATTGAAAAATTTTTCAAGTTCGTAATCTAGTAAAATCATTTTCCTTTCGCCGTTGCAAATTCGTCAAATAGATGAACCTTCTCTCTGTCTTTTACAGAATTCGAAAAATGATTCCCGCTTTCTAATTTTATGAATTTTTTCAGTTTTATAAATGTATTGTCCCTCTAGTCAATTTTCCAAGTTAAAGTCAATAGTTTCCAAGTATTTTTTTAATTTTTTATATTTTTCAATTACTTCAAGTTCTTTTTTTGGTAATTCTATAATGTTTTTAATTTCCTTTTGTTCGCGCCAAGTAAAAGAGTTTTGTCAAATTATTAAGTAGAGATGTAGCATATGTTGTTCACTCCCTACTGTCCACTCATGGCGACACTCTATTTCTCGGCTGCCTCTCACTATTAAAAAATTATCTTGCCCGTTATAATCTTGAATAAAATCCTTTAATTTTTCAGATAATTCTAGAATCTGTGTATCTGATAGCTTTTGTTCAACTCAACGGTGTTTTAATTTTTTGGCTTTTTCTTTTAACTTGTTGTAATACTCAAAAAAACTTTCTCTTTCTATGACTTTTTTAATAGTTTTAATTTCATAAATAAAATTACTTGCTAAATCAAGAGTCAGATCTATACCAACAGTTTTTAAATATTTTTTTAATTTATTGTATCTATACATTTTTTTACCTTCTTACTTTAATTTTATTTTTATCCGTAGTTCTGCAACTTCCTCGGGATTTCATAAATGTTCGCTATTATCTAAAAAAAGTTTTAACATTTTGTCGGTGTCGTATTTAACTCATATTACTTTGCCGTTATCGTCCTTAATAATGCCAACAAATTCATCATCATTGCAGTTTTGAATAAAGTCCGTAAATTCATTTTTTAACCTAGTAAATAACTGTGCAACAGCAGAATAATTTACTTCATCAGGGTGCGAAAAATAATTCGAAAATGTGTTTTGCTCAACGATATTTTTTACATCTTTAACCTTATAAAAATAATGGTCGCTTAATTCTTTGTCTAAATCAACCGATAAAGTTTTTAAGTGATTTTTTCAGTAGTTATATTTTTCCACCATTTTCCTCCTTGATTTTATCGATAGAAATAAACGGCGTGCCGTTTACATTACTTTTTAAATATTTTTTAATTATCATTATTTTGATCCTCCTCATTTTGTAAGATACATTAACTTGTTTTATTTTCTTCATCGACAAGAACTTGGTCTAATTCTTCGTTGAGTTTTATCATATCTTGGCAAAATTCAAGTAAATCCTTTTGGAATTGGTTGTGCGATTTTTTCGCGTTTATCGATATATCACTTAATTTTTTAAAAAGCTCCTCTTGCTTTTCTCTGTTATTAACTTTTTGAATTGCTCGTTGGGCATCTTTCATCTCATTGTATTGGTACTCCACAATATTAAATTCAGTTCCCATAGTTTCGTTTTTATTAAATTTAATTTTTTTCATTATTGTTTAACCTTTCAGTTTTTTTAATAGTTAGTTAAAAATTTAACTACTATCCATTTTTTAATTGCAAGGTTGTAAAAGTTAAGAAAATATCAATATCTAATTAATTTAGATTCAAATATT
This sequence comes from Mesomycoplasma lagogenitalium, assembly GCF_029854295.1. Taxonomy (NCBI): domain Bacteria; kingdom Bacillati; phylum Mycoplasmatota; order Mycoplasmoidales; family Metamycoplasmataceae; genus Mesomycoplasma; species Mesomycoplasma lagogenitalium. Next base: position 769,980 of record NZ_CP122979.1, on the reverse strand, counting down.
TTAAAAAAATAATAAAAATCCTCTAATTTAGAGAATTTTTTATTATAATTATTGATTAAAATTTTATTTTTTGATAATTTTTTTCATTTTTATAATTTGTTCTTTTGTTAAAAATAAAAGTAATTCATTGTCACTGGCATTATAAATGTTTTCATAATTTAAAAAATGTTGAAGCATTAAATTTTCAGTTTCTTTACTAATTTTTAATGTCTTGGATAAAAAACTTTTGTTTTGATTTTGAATTTTTCTTTTATTATAGGCCTTTTTAGCAATTAAATCCACTTCTTCTTGAACCTTGCTTAAAAATAAAAATAAAGGTTCGGAAATGTTGATTTTATTATCAAATTCATCAATTAACTCTTTTGTTTTGTGATTATTATCTTTTTTTAGTCCTGCTATTTTAATATTTTTTTTAAGTTTTTTCAAAACATTATAAACTGAATTGATTTGAATTGTTGCTCCGTCTACTAAAATTAAATCGAGTTGAGGAATATCTTTATTTAAATATTTTTCAATGGCAATTTCCATTAATTTATTATCACCTTTAATATTTTTGCTTTCGTGATAGTAAAAAAAATTATAATTCTTTAAATTTTGATTTTTATTTCAAAAAGAAATGAATGTGGTAGGAAAATTATCGATTTCAAAAGAATTATCAATAATAATAAAATTATTCAATGAATCTAAATTTAAAGTAGTTTTTAATTCGTTAATGATGTTTTCTTCTTTTTCAATTTTCATTAGCAATAATTTATTAGTTAATTTAGATTCAGAATGCATCAAAACTAAGTTCATAGCATTTTTATATTCTCCAGTTTTGGCAAACATAATTTTGTCTTTATAATCAAAATCATCTCAGTCAAAATTTTGAAATTTATTATCAAAAACAATGTTTTTCGGAACTAAATTATCACGATAATAACGATTTAAAAATTCAATAATAAATTCATTTAATTCAACTTTTTTTGCAAAAATTTCATCTCTTTTATCTAAAAAGGAACCAAACCGATAAAAATAAATAGTGACAAAAAAATTTTTTTCGTTTTCAACAACATCAATAAAATCTATGTCGCTATTGGTTTTTAGATCTATTGCTTGATTTTCGTTTAAATTTTTTTGAAATTTTTGAATGACTTTAAATATTTCAAAAGCAAGTTCTCATTTATTAGGATCCTTTTTTAACTCTTCGCATTCTTCAATTAAATGATTTAAAAAAGTTTTATTTTTATTTGTTAAAATCTTTTTAATATCTAAAAATTTATTTTCTACTATTTCGGGATTTCACATTTCATCTTTTATTAATAAACCATTGTGATATAAAAACTTTCTTTCTAAAAGATTTTTAATATTTGTAATTCCATAATTTGGAGGAAATGGTCCAAAATAAAAATGATTTCTTTTGTTAGAAATATGATTTTCAATTTTAATTTCAATTTTTTTATTTTTTATAATAACTAAATATGGATATGATTTGTTATTTTTTAAAAGTATATTGTATTTGGGATTTTTTTCAGAAATTAATCTAGTTTCTAAAGCTAATGCTTCTTTTTCGTTTCTTGTTTCAATTGTTTCGAAACTGTCAATTTCTTCAACCATTTTATAAGTATAACGAGAATTTTTAGAACCTTTAAAATATTGTAGCATTCGACTTTTTAAATTAATTGCCTTTCCAATATAAATAATTTCCCCGTTTTTATTTTTTCAAAGATAAACACCAGGTGAAGATGAAATGCTCTTTTTTATTTTTTCAATCATATTAATAATTTTACTATTTTCTAAGTTAAATATATTTTATTTTTGCACAAAAATTTAGGAAAAATCGCCCGTTTTTCCCAAATTTTTCCATTTTTTACTAAAAAATTAAAAAATTTGGAATTATTAGTGGGAGGTAAATATGAAAAAAAAGTTAATGTTGCTAACTTTTGTTCCTATTTTATTAAATGTAGCAACAATTTCTTTTGCTAAAAAAGAAGAAAAAAAGTTATTTGATTTTGATAAGTTAAAAAGCAATATAAACTTCGTTAATAGAAACAAAAATGATTTAGATATTAATTCAGGAAAAATCGCCATTTTAATTAATGAAAAAGAATTTACCAATTTATTTAATGGTAATTTAATTAATAATGCAAATGTTAATTTTTTAATTGATATTATAAAAGAATTGAGTCCTGAAACGGAAATTAAAATTTATAGTTTTCTTGATAAAGATAGCTATGAAAAACAAATTAATAAAATTAAAGAAGATAAAATTAAAAATCTTTTTCATTTATATACTATTGTTGATGATAAAAACGAGCAAATTAATAAAAATATAACTTCTTATCTTGATCGTGAATCAAAAGAAAATGGTTGAATAAATTTTTTTGCTACTAGCGGCAATAAATATTCTGCTTTTTATAATATGTATAATGCAATTTTGGTAAATGAAATTTCAGTTAAAAAGGAAAATTCACAATTTGTTAATTTAGATTATATTGAAAAGTCAGCAATTTACGAAAATAAAGAACAAGCATTTAAAAAAACATTTCCCAATATCGTTGTTCCAGTTGCTGGAATAACTAATACTAATTTTTCTAATTTAGAAAATTCGCAATTAGCTACGGCAATATTAATAGCATGTTTTTCTAAAATGATGATGAATGATGATCAAAGCAATCACGAAATAAAGGGGCTTCAAGTTATAAATTCAATTTTAAGTTCAGCCAAAAAAAGTAATATGTACACAATTAAAACATTTAATAATAATTATATTTATGTTGGTGCAGGAATTTTCGATTTTGACGAAGCTTGAAAAACCCATTTTAACGGAACTAATGTAGCTATTACAAAATTTGCTATTAACGACTTTATTTATGAAAAGGAATTTGAATTAAATAAAGGTGATGAATTTAAAAGTAATTTACTTTGATTTAATGAATTTGAATACAATTGACAAAAAGCGATGATTGAAAATAATATAAATGACAAACTAATTTTATTATTTTTAAATCCAGTTATTTGACTAACAGTGGAAATTGCTGATATTCTTAGTAAAATAAAAAGTAAAATGAGCGATTTAGATATGGTAGTTGAATATTTTGATGGAAATTGACAGGAAATTTATAGATCTGATAGCAAAACAATGAATTTTGAAAAAATTAGTTTTAAAGCAATTTATTCAGGTAAATATCGAATAAGAGTTTTTAAACATAATGAAACTTTAGAATTTCACAAACCATTTGCACTTAATATGTACATTAAAAAACAAAATCAATAAACGAAAAGCGAATTTTTCACAATTCGCTTTTTTATATATATTTTTTTAATTGTAATTTTAAAAGATGATTATCTAAATGCTCTAAATGTTCATGGATATGATTGTGACCCTCTTCGTGAGAGTGGAATGCTAATAACATCAAGGTAAAAACAATTCCAATTGCTAAAAATATTAATATTAAATATCATTCTTTTTTAGCGTTATTTCTTAAATGAATGAATTCTGGAACTAATTCAATAATTACAACAAAAGTTAAAATAGCTCCTCCTGAAGCATTAACAAATGGCATGATTCATCATTGTGTTCTTAAATATTGATTTATAAAGGCAGCAACTATCATAATTGGTATTAATAACAATGTTGTTAATAAGTTATAAATTACTGATTTTTTTATAGTTTGTCCATATTGAACTTGCCGATAATAAACAATTAAAATTTCAACTAAAATATGAATATTAAAAGTAACAATAAGTCCAATATTAATTTGCTCTCCAGTTGACATTCTGGCAACAGTAGCTCCTAAAACAAATCCATCGATAGTTCTGTGAGATAAAAGCAACAGTATTGCTAATCAAGCTGATTTAGGATTGTCAACATCAGAAAAATTTATAATATGATCATGATGATCGTGTTCGTCATGATCTTTATGTAAATCCTTTTTAGAAAAAGCTTTTACAAAAAAGTATCTAGCACCAAAAATAATTGAAATTCCTGTTAAAGCACCTGCTCCAATAATTCCCGTTGTAATTAATTGTTCATTGACAGCAGAAACATTTAAATTATCGTGAATTCCACTTTCTAAAGATTCATAACCTTCTTTTATAAATCCTACTGTCCCAATTATTAATAGCATTCCAGCACTTAAAGCATATAAATAAACATTTGATGTTTTTTTAATTTTGGGTTTAATTTTAGCAATTAGCAGAACTAAAGTTATTGGTACTACTAATAAAATAGCAATATAAATTAGTAAATTAACAAAAATTGCTAAATTTAAATTATTAAAATCTTCACCTTTAAAAGGAAACATAATAAATGCCCTCTTAATCTTTCTACATTAAATTATAAAAATTTTATCACATTTCAAAAATTATTTATATATTTTCAAAATTTAGTATAATTTATTTTTACTATGATACCAAAAATTCTTTTTATCGATTTGGATGGAACCCTTTTAGATAAGGGTTTTGGCGTATGAGCTAAAATGAGCAATGTAAATAGAAAACAAGTTTTAGAATTTTCTAAAACTGGTATTGTTGTTATTTCTACAGGAAGAGTTTTTAATTCTGAAGTTAGAAAAATTTCCCGTTCAGTTAATGCAAAATATACAATTTGTCAAAATGGTTCAATCATTTTAGATGAAAATTTCAATGAGTTAAGCAATTTAGCAATTAATCAAGATTTAGTTACAACTGTAACTGATATTATAAAAGATTATAAATTAACATTTTCTGGTAATCCAGGAAATTATTTATACGGTAGAGGTTTTTGAAATAAAATATTTTGTTTATTTTCTCATTTTAAACCTAAAAAATATCTAAATTTTAAAACCAGAGAATTAAATAAAATTTTAGTAATTGGACACTCTAAAAGAAAAATAAAAAAATTATCAAATTTTTTACAAGAAAAATTAAATGATCAAATTAATATAAAAATAGTTGGTAAAAATTATGCAATTGAAATTACTAGAAAGGACTGTTCTAAAGGAATTGCCGCTTGTAAAATCGCAAAATATTTAAATATTGATTTAAGCGAAACTGTTCATATCGGCGATTCGATGAATGATTCATCAACTAAAGGAATAGTTGGTAAATTAATAGCAATGAAAAGCGGTTCAAAAAGGCTTAAAAAAATGGCAGATGAAATCGGACCAAGAAAACATAATGCTGGAGTTGCTAAAATTATTAAATCATTTAAATAAATTTTAAATGTCTAATAATAAATGCAAAAATAAAACAAAACGAATATAAATTGTGAGACATTTTGCAAAGTTTATTTTATTAATAATGAAAAATGTGTAAAAATGTGAATATTTTTGAAAAAATTATTATTATTTCAATAGTTCATTTATTGTTTTTTTGCATAACTTTAATACACAAATGTATATAGAAAGTTTTTTTAATCAGTATTATTTTAAATCCCTCCCTTTTGCTATAAAAAATTTTATTTTTTTAATACTAATGTTTATAAAAATGACTTAATTATTTTTAATTATTATTCTATGAATTTTTTCTATAAATACATACTATTTTATATTATGTGATTATCTATAATATAAATATTTAAAAATTTTAGTAAGGAATACATTAAAATATTATTATCATTGAAAAACATATGTTAATTTTTTTTAAAATATTAATTATTAAAGATATAATTAAATAAAATGATTTTATATATATTAAAAATAATTGAATAAATTTTGCTAATATTAATGACATTTAAATTATTAGGAAAATAACAAAATTATTTAATGTAGTTATTTTCATTGAATTAAAAATGGGAGAAAATATAATGAACGGGATAATAGAGATAAAAAAAGAAGGTTATATTATATTAGAAATTCGAAATTTAACCGACGAATTAAAAAAGACAATTAAAAATCTATTGGTTGAAATATGTCATGGGGAATATGCCAATGATTCAAAATTTAAACTCTTTTCATTTGATGAAACAATAAAAGAACTTGTTGAACATAGACTTAAAAAAGATAAAATTAAACAGATCGGTGCTGTCGGAGAAATATTGCTAAATGTAGTAATTAGAGAGTTTACTGATATGAAAATAGCTTCTCCCTTTTTTAACATTGAAGAAAGAAGTGCGAAAAAAGGTTTTGACATTATTGCTATTGATTCTGACAAAAAATTGTGAATTATCGAGTCTAAAGCTGGAGAAATAGGTAATTTCAGTTCTCCTACAGAAAAATCTTGCTTATTAATAAAAAAAGCAAAAATGGATTTATATACAAGATTAAACGATAAAAATTCACAAATATGGTCGAATGCAGTAAAAAGTGTAAATAGTTCATTGAATGATAGCGACGAAAAAAAGGTAATAATGGATATACTTATTACAAATGGCAATTCAGATTCAAGTAAGGATAAAAATGTTGTTTTGGGTGCCACGGTATTTTGCTTATTAGACAAAACTATAGAACCATCTAAAATTAACGACCTGTATAAGTCAATTTTAGAAATGAAAAAATTCTCGGAAATCAAATTAATAGCAATTCAGAAAAAAACATATGATGCAGTAATAGAATTTTTATCATCGTTAGTAAAGAAAAATGAATATTATTAATAGATTGACATTAAAAAAACTTTATAATACTAAATTTTCTGAATTGTATAGAAAATTACAGATAAATAGAGAATTATCAAATGAAGAGTGGCAAAAAATATTATCAATAGGTATTTTTTTAATAAGATTGGAAGATAAAAATCTTCAAAAATTAGGATATAGATTATTTTTACTATATAGTACGCTAGTAGACGATTATAAACCTTTATATGAATTAAGTTTAATTAAAGGACTCATTCCTATATCCAAATTTATAGAAAATAATTTGAATTATTTGGAAAAATACGGGAATTTATATACTGAAATAAATAGTATAATGAATGAAAAATTCAAGCGAAATAATTCGTATTTAACAATAGAACAATTGGAATTATTTGAAGAAACATCAAAATCAAAATCAGAATCTCAGATTATAGTAGCACCAACTTCGTATGGGAAAACAGAATTGATATTACTATTTATTGGCGATAATATTATTGGCGATACTAAATTTAAAAAAATATGCATAATTTCTCCTACAAAATCACTTTTAACTCAAACAAAGAAAAGAATAATAAATGAATTTGGATATAGAAAAATTGTCACATATCCAGAGATGTATAGTTCAAATGATGACAAAATAATTGCAGTGTTAACTCAAGAAAGATTACTGAAATTACTGCAAAATAATTCTAACCTGAAATTTGATTTATTAATTATTGATGAAGCACATAATTTGCTAGAAGAATTTTCGAACAAAAATACACGTAGTATAATTTTGGCCTCGGTAATTATTATTTGTAAAAAAAGAAACGAAAATATTGTTTACAAATTTTTGACTCCTTTTTTAAAATCTAAAGAAAGTTTAAAAATAAATCATATTTCAAATGAAATTAAGTGATATAGTGTAGCAGAAAACATTAAATCAGAAATGTTTTATTTTTACGATATTGAAAATAATAAGAAATTATTATTAGATCAATATTCTCCGACGAAAGATATGTTAATTGAGTTGCAAGTTAATAAATTGGAAGACGATGCTAGTGTTGTTCTTTTTAATTCTGACCGAAAAAATATAATATACTTAAATAGTCCAAAAAAACTTGAAAATTTTGCCCACAAATTATTTTACAAAATGCCCAAAATAGAATCATTTAAACTTAAAAAAGCCGCTAATGATTTGCGTGAATATGTTCATGAAGATTATAAATTAGCTAATTATATAGAAAAAGGAATTATTTATCACCACGGCTCCATACCAGAATCAATAAGATATTTTATAGAAGATTTATATATCAATGTGCCAGAAATAAAAATGCTTATAGCCAATTCAACATTATTAGAAGGAATAAATATTCCAGCAACGAGAATGTTTATATTGGAACCATACAGAGGTGTAAGATATTTATCACCATCATCTTTTAAAAATTTAGTCGGAAGAGTTTGTAGATTTGGAGAAATTTTCAATAGTAATACTGGTGATTTAAAATATTTATTACCTGAAATTCATATTGTTAAAGGCGAATATTGTAAAAAAGGCTTTAAAATAGAAAATTTCGTTAAGGAACGAAAAATTCTTGTTGAAGACTATGATAAAATTATTGATGATATAAAAAATCCTCTGTTAGTTAATTCTATTTCTGATGAATATGCTAAGAAAAAAGCAGATGATATTTTAGGAAATATTTCTCGTTGAGATATTACAACTGATAATAATTCAAATAAAGCAAAAACTATAATAGGTAAATTGTGTTTTGAAAACAACATTAATATATTTAATATATTGGAAATTGAATGACAAATAGATAGCGAAATAAAAAATATAAAAAAAGCACAAAATTTAGATGAAGTTTTTGAAATAATAAATTTTTTATTCTTACTAAAAATAAATGATGATGAAATAAAGTTTAATTATATAAAACGTTTGAGAGAAATTAAAACACAAAATTTTTACAAGATGCTAATCAATTGAAGAATGAACAATTTTACTCTAAAAGTAATGATAAATAAAATGGTTGGGTATTGAAATAAACTTAAAATAGAAGAATCAAAAATTGTTTATGTTGGTAAATGAGGCGATAAGACATGAGATGATAAAAACAAAAGCAAAAAATATTGAACTGATATTACTGAGAAAAACGAATACGAAAAGGTTAATCTTGCTATTGTAAGACTCAAAGAAGAATATGACTTTATTGATAATGAAATAATAAAATTTATAGAAATTTTACACTCTTTAAAACTCATTGAAGAAACCCTTTATTTAAAAATAAGATATGGAACAGATGACAAAACTAAAATTGTGCTATTAAACTGCGGTATTAGTAATAGTTTATCAAAATTATTGCAAGAAAAATATTCTCATATGTTTGAAGTTGACATCGTTAATAGTACCATAGTTTTTTCTGAAAATTTAGTTTCTAAAATGGAAGACAATGGCGAAAATGGCATTTTAATTTCAGAGGTAAAAATTAATGTACAGAATAAATTATAATCAAACCTTACATTATATATTTATTTTAGTGGAAAAAATTAAAACTATATACACTTTTATTTTTAAACAGTTAAAAAATAAATTTTATCATTTTGAAATCTACAAAATTTTACTACCAATAATTTATATAATTATTTCTAAAGATTTAATGTTATAAATGCTAAAATTATTAAATCATTTAAATAAATTTATGAAAAAACATTTATTAATGTTATAATTAAATTTATTATGGCACCATAGCCAAACGGCCAAGGCATGGGTCTGCAACACCCTGATTACCGGTTCGAATCCGGTTGGTGCCTCCATATAAGCGCCCGTAGCTCAATTGGACAGAGTGTTTGGTTACGGCCCAAAAGGTTGGGGGTTCGACTCCTCCCGGGCGCGCCATATCAACAATTTGACCATAGGAAAGTGACAACTTTCCTTTTTTATTTTTGAAAGGAACTATGAAAAAAAATATTAATTTACATACAATTAGCGAATATTCTTTTTTAGAATCAACAATAACAATTGATAATTTATTTAAATTTGCAAATGAACATAATTTCAAACATTTAGCAATAACTGATAGAAATTCGATGTTTTCAATACCGAAATTTTTAGAAAATTGTCAATTTTATAATATTAAACCGATAATCGGTATTGATCTTGATGTTGATCAATATCGATTTATTTTACTTGCAAAAAATTATGATGGCTATTTAAAATTAATGAATTTATCATCTAAAAAAATGGCAAAACTAGAAATTAATTTGGATGAACTTAATAATGACAATCTTTTTATTATTGATCATCCCAATTTTGGATATTATGCTCAAAAAAATGAAAAATTAAATTATAAAAATTATTTCATTTCAACAAATGATGAAAATGATAATTCTTCCATTTATTTAAATGAAATTAGAATGTTAAACGGTGATGAAAGTGAAAAAGAAATTTTATTAACTTTAATTCAAAATAATGAAAAAGGCGCAAATTATACAAATAATTTTCAGTATAATGGATTTTTTAGCAAAGATGAAATTTCGCCAATTGTTATTGAAAGAATTGAAAATATTGTTAAACAAATTGATATTCAGTTTCCCAAATTAAAATCACCACTACCTAAATTTAAAAATGATGAAAATTTATCGTCGGAAAATTATTTAAGAAAAATAGTGCGAGAAAATTTAGAAGCTAAAAAATTTGAATTAAAAAAATATGAAAAAAGTTTAGAAAGGGCTCAATATGAAATTGAAATAATTACCAAATTAGGATTTGAAGACTATTTTTTAATTATTTGAGATTTAATTAAGTGAGCAAAAAAACAAAATATTTTAATTGGACCTGGTAGAGGTTCGGTTTCTGGTTCGCTAATTTCTTATGTTTTAAATATTACAGAAATTAATCCTTTAAAATATGATTTATATTTTGAAAGATTTTTAAATCCTAAAAGAGTTACAATGCCAGATATTGATATTGATATTCAAGATAATCGAAGAGAGGAATTAATTCAATATTTAATTAGTAAATATGGCAAAGATAACGTTGCATTAATAACAACTTTTCAAACTCTAGGAGCTAAAATGGCTTTTAGAGATGTAGCGAGAATTAATAAAATCAGTGTTAGTGAAGTTAATGAAATTTTAAAAATTATTCCTAGTGATTTAAGTCTTGAACAATCATATAACTCTATCGCTAAATTTAAAGCTAAAATCGACTCATTAGATATTTATAAAAAAACTTATGAAATTGCTAAAAAAATTGAAGGATTTCCCCGTCAGCACGGAACTCATGCAGCGGGAATAGTTATTTCTAATGAAAAAATTGAAAAATTTGTACCAACTTTATTAACTGATAATGGGGATTTAGAAACACAATTTTCAATGGAACATTTAGAAAAATTTGGGTTATTAAAAATCGATTTATTAGGTCTAAAAAATCTAACAGTTATTCAAGATATATTGCGTTTATTAAAAGAAAAAACAGGAAATGAAATTAAAATAGAAAATATTCCTACTTATGATTTACAAACAAATATTTTATTGTCAAGTGCTAATACAAACGGAATTTTCCAACTTGAATCTCCAGGAATGAGAGAAACTTTAAAAAAAGTAGGTGTATCTTCAATTGAAGATATTATAGCAATCATTTCTCTATTTAGACCGGGGCCATTAAAAAATATTGATACTTATGCAAAACGAAAAAAAGCAATTGAGCAAGTTCCTAAAATTTCTGATGAATATGATGAAATAGTTAAATCTACTTATGGAATAATTGTTTATCAAGAACAAATAATGTTAATTTGTCAAAAAATGGCAGATATGAGTTTTGCTGATGCCGACATATTAAGAAAGGCAATTTCAAAAAAGGATTTTTCTTCAATTCAACCAGTGAAAGAAAAATTCTTTTCAGGAGCATTAAATAAAGGTTATAAATTAGAAGTTATTGAAAAAGTTTTTGAGCAAATTGAACATTTTGCCGAATACGGTTTTAATAGAGCACATGCAGTAGCTTATGCAACTTTATCATATAAAATGGCCTATTTAAAATCTAAATATACAATTGATTTTTATTCTTCATTAATAAATAATGCCAATGGAGCTCATGAAACTATTAAAAAATATGTACAAGAAACAGAAAAAATGAAAATAAAGGTTTTAGCTCCGTCAATTAATAAATCATTAAATCATTGTGTTATAGAAAATAATCAAATTATTTTGCCTTTTATAATGATTAAAGGACTAGGAACAATAGCGACACAAAAAATAATTAATTTAAGAGAGCAAGGATTATTTAAAGATTTTTATGATTTTTGCTTAAGAGCAAAATTAAATAAAATTACCGATTCGGTTATTAAAATTTTAATTGAAGCCAATGTTTTTAGAGAATTTGGTTCACCTAAATTTTTAGAAAGTGAATATTCAACAAAAATTGCTACATTTTTAAATTTAGCAATTGATAAAAAAGATGATCAAAATATATTGAATGAAGATGCTTTAGAATTACTAAAACAAGATTTTAATATTAAAAATTCACTAGTTACAGACCCAAGTGAGCAAGAAATTTTAGAAATTCAAAAAAATGAACTTTATTATTTAGGAATGGTTTTTACAAAAGAAAAACCCAATAAGTATGAAAAGGAAATAAAATTAGTCGATGTTCATGAGCACACAAGTCACATCTTGCCTTTAAGAGTTATTAAAAAAAGTGTAAAAATTGATAAATTTCAAAGACAATATGGAATTTTAAGTTTAAAAGACAGTTCAATGACAATTGATGTACTGGTATTTTCAAGTATCTGACCAAGATTTGAAAATGTTAAAGTAAATAGTTTATATCAATTTGAAATTACTAAAAAAGAAAATAAATTTTTCATTAACAAATTAATAAAGGAGCTTTATGAATAAAAAAATTTTATTAGTTGATGCTAATTTACTTTTATTTAAATCGTATTTTGGTTCATTTAGAACAGAATTAAAAAGCGATGATAAAATTCAAACTTTTGCTATTCACACTTTTTTTAGTTCTTTATTAGCAGCAATTAATTATGTAGAACCCACTCATTTGTATTTAGCATTTGATTCGCCAGAAAAAACCAAAAGACATGAATTAAATCCCGATTATAAGGCAGGTAGAGCACAAGCTCCAGATGATTTATGAGAACAATTTCAATGAATTAAAAAACTTTTAGATGCACTTAAAATTGTTCACCAAAATATTGCTCAGTATGAAGCGGATGATTTAATTGCAACATTGGCAAATAGGTATTCAAATGAAAATAATCAAATCATCGTTTATTCAGATGATCGTGATTTATTACAACTAGTTTCACCTCATATTTCAGTTTTAACTAAAAAAAATAAAGAATTTTTATTAAAAACTGTTGATAATTTTAAAGATTTAGAAGGGATTGAGCCTTGTCAAATGATCGATTTTAAAGCAATAGCAGGCGATCCTTCAGATAATTTAAAAGGAGTGCCGGGAATAGGTATTATTGGTGCTAAAAAAATGCTTAATTCACATCAAAATTTAGATAACATTTACAACTCTTTAAATGATTTTAGTGCTAAAATCCAACAAAAATTACTAGAAGGTAAAGAAAATGCCTATTTATGTCGAAAAATGGTTAAATTAAATAGCAATGCTCCTATTGAATACAATTTTAATGATTTAGCATTTAATTTAACTTACACTTTAGAAGCAGAAGAAATTTTAAATTATTTAAATTTATATTGACTTAAAGAAAGAATAATTTAAAATGATCGCAATAATTGGCAAATACGGAGTTGGAAAAACAACATTTTTAAAAAAAGTTGAATCTTTTGGTTATAAAATTTTATATACAGATGAATTTTTTGCAAATTGCTATAAATTTAATAACTCATGCTATTGAGCAATTAAAAATGAACTTGGGCAAAATTATGTTAATGAATCAGAAGTTATAAAAAACGAGTTGCGAAATTTTATTTTAAAAGATAAAAATAATATAAATATTTTAGAAAAAATTGTTTATCCAATTTTGGAAAAACATTTAGAAGAAAATAGATATGATTTTGTAGAAATTCCAAATATTTTTTCAAAAAATGCAAATTTTGAGCGTTTTTTTAGCCATATTTTTAATATTAAAACAAGTGAAAAAAAACGCCAAGAAAATATTGAAAAAAAGGGTGTTTTGAAAAAAAATTCTAATCTAAATAACTCATTAAATGTCGGAAAAATCAAGAAAAAAGTTGTGGATATCTTGTGGGAAGATATAGAAAAAGAAGATTTTTTTATAAATTTTTTTAAGTCTCTAAATTAAGTGTATTAAAATATTTTTACAAGATTTGGAGGAAAATAAAATGAACGAGAATTTTAAAATTGAAGTTGAGAAGAGAATTACTGATTATGATATGGAAATCATCAATTCTTTTTATCTACCATTAATAGGAACAAGTGCGGTTATTTTATTTTCCCATTTAAATAGTAAAGTTAAAGATAATAATTTTGATTATCAAACAACTATAACTAAAAATGAATTATTTTCTCAAATTAATATTAAAGAAGAGAGATTTAATAAATCGAAAAAATTTTTAGAAGCAGTCGGTTTAATTAGAACCTTTTTTAGTGAATATTATAATGAATATTTAATTTTAGTTAAAAAACCATTAGAAATTGATTTAATTTTACAAAATAGACTTTTAATGTCCAAAATTGAAGATAAAATTGGTGTAGAAAATTTAGAAAAACTAATCGCTAAATTTCAACCTAAATCAATTAGTAAAGATGAATATGAAGATGTTAGTGCAAAATTTTACGAAGTATTTCCGATTAATTTAGAGTCAAAATCAAAAATTATTTTTGAAAATAATTTAGAAACTAAACATGAAACTAAAAAAACAAATTCTGAAAAAGATGATCGAAATACCGAAAAATACATTGAATTTTTAACTAAAAGAGTTGCAAAACCTTCAACAGTTAAAAAAATTAATAAATATTTAACTCATTTTAATCAAAAAGCAATTAATGAAATTATTGATTTTTGCTTTAAAGTTAACGATAAATTAAATATTTCTTATTTTGAAACAATTGCTAAGGACTTAATTAAAAAAGAAATTTTTGAAGCAAATTATATAAAAGCAGAGTTATCTGAAGCCTTGGATTTTAAAAATAAACAAACCGATATTTTCAAAAGCAAAAGTTCAAATGATGTTGAGCAACCATTTTTTGAAGATTTTTCATATACTTATGATAGTTCTTTAAATAATACTGCATCAATGAAATTAGATGACATTTTAAGTATTATTGTTCAGGATGAAAAAGATGAGTAAATACGAAAATATAATTTCTAATGAACTTAATTTAGATATTGAAAAAGAAAAGCAAAAAATTATTGAAGCACTAGTGCAAAATGAGAGAATTAAGGAAGTTATAAAAACTGAAAATATCAGTTTTCAGGAACTTTATAACAATATTAGTTTATTTATTCAAATGTTAGATGAAAGTCAAGATTATTTAATCACTATTAAAAAAATTGATAATAAGTTGCAAAAGATTTATGTTCCTTCAAAAGAAAGAAAGAAAAATTTATATAAAGAAAAATTTTGATTAACCGAAATAACAAATTTAGATACTGAGTTAGATTTGCAAAAATTAGTAAAAGAAAATGATCAAAAAGATAAGAATTTAAATTCAAGATTTCAAGAAATTTTAATAAATTTTAACAAATTAAAAAATCAAGGAATATATTTATATGGAGACGCCGGAATTGGAAAAAGTACTTTTTTAAAGGCAATTGCTGTACATATTGCTAAAAAAAGGAAAAATACTGTAGCTTTTTTAAATGTTCCAGAACTAAAAAGTTATATTATAAACGGTTGAAAAGATCCTAATTTTAATAGTAATTCAATTCTTAAAGCAATGAAAGAGGTAGATGTTTTATTTTTAGATGATTTAGGTGCAGAAAAAATTTCTTCTTGATTTAGAGATTCATTTTTATTTTTAGTATTGGATCATCGAATGAATTTTAAAAAAATAACTTATTTTTCATCAAATTTTTCATTGAAAAAATTATTAGAAATAGAGGCAAAAGATTCTAAAACAGATGAAATAGATCGCGATAAATCTAAAAGATTGATAGAAAGAATTGGAACATTATCAAAATCTTTTTTAATAAAAGGTGAAAATTTAAGAAAAACAGACATTAATTAATATATAATTTACAGTATGGATAATAATCAAGAAACAAGAGTGAAGAAATTTAAAAAATATAGAGAATCTATTTATGGAGGTTCTTTTTTTTATAAATCATTTTTAAATTTCAATGTAAATACAAAAAAATATTTAGAAGTTATTGAAAAATATATTCAAAATTTTGACCATAAAAAAATCATTGAAAAAATAGAGATAAATGCCGTTGATCCTAGTTATAAAAATTTAGATTTAATTTCACATTTAAATCTATCTGAGTTATATAAAATTGAAAAAGAAATAGAGAAATTTGATCAAGAATTAATTAATGATTTTTCATTTTTAGAAAAAAATGATTTAAGTTTACATATTTTTGATCAAGAAATTGAAAATATTAGTAAAATATCTATTAATAACAAGGAGAAAAATGAAAAAAATTAACATTGCTATAGACGGACCATCAGGAGTAGGTAAATCGACGATTTCTAATTTTATCTCCAAAAAATATGGATTAAAATTTATTAATACTGGATCATTTTATCGTGCTGTGGCATACTATTTTTATGAAAAATATAATAAAAACCTAGAACTAATTGCTAATGAACAATTTGTTTTGGATAATTGAAAAATTGAATATATTTCACTAGATGAAAATGGAAATGTTTTATTACAAAATAAAAATGTTTCCGATAAATTAAGAATGGATGAAATTTCTTGATGAGCTAGTTATGTTTCTAAATATAAAATAATAAGAAAACAAATTGTTGATTTTCTACAAGCATATGCTGCCAAAAATAAAGGAATTATTATGGATGGTAGAGATACAACATCTGTTGTTTTAAAAGATGCAGAACTAAAGATTTTTTTATGAGCATCGCCAGAAATTCGTGCTAAAAGACGATTGAAACAAAATAAAGAATTAGGTTATAGTTCTGATTATGAACAATTATTAAATGAAATTAAAAAACGGGACTTTCAAGATATGAATCGCGAACACGATCCTTTATATAAAACTGAAGATTCTGTTTTAATTGATTCAACTGATTTAACTTTTGAGCAAGTTACTGAAAAAGTTTCATCATTAATTGACGAAAGAGTTAAAGATGAATAATAATGTAGTTGCAATTGTCGGGAAACCTAATGTAGGTAAATCAACTCTTTTTAATAAGTTAATTGGTAAAAGAGTTTCAATTGTTTATGATCAACCAGGTGTTACTAGAGATAGATTATATGAGGAAATTCAATGGTTAGATAAAAAAATTAAGGTAATAGATACTGGCGGAATAGAAATTGAAGATAAACCATTTCAAGAGCAAATCAGAGTTCAAGCACAAATTGCAATCGAAGAAGCACAAGTTATCATTTTGGTTCTTGATGGAAGAGCGGAAATTGATAAAGATGATTTTTTTGTTGTCAATATGCTTAGAAAAAGCGGCAAAAAAATAGTCGTTTGTTGCAACAAACTTGAGGGAAATAAAGATTTTGATTATTCCATTTATAAATTAGGTTTTGAAAAATATTATCCAATTTCAGCAATTCATAGTGAAGGAATTGGTGATTTATTAGATGAAGTAATTAATCACTTAGATTTTTCACAATCTAGTGATGAAGGAAAATTTAAATTATCAATTATTGGAAAACCCAATGCAGGTAAATCATCACTATTAAATGCACTATTAAAAGAAAATAGATCGATTGTTTCTCCGATTGCTGGAACCACTAGAGATTCAATCGTTTCGCAAATGCAAATTGAAGATCAAATTTTTACAATCATTGACACCGCCGGAATTACTAGAAAATCCAAGTTAGTTGAATCAGTTGATCATTATGCATTAATGAGGGCGATGAGTTCCTTAGCAGAATCGGATTTATCGCTTATAATTATAGATGCAACTAAAGAATTAAGTCATTTCGATTCGCGTTTGGCAGGATATGCTTTTGAAGAAAATAAACCAATTATTTTAGTTGTTAACAAATGAGATCTAATTCACAAAGAAACCAATACAATGGCTAAATTTGAAAAAGATTTGAGAAAAAATTATAAATTCTTAGATTGAGCACCAGTGGTATTTATTTCAGCTATTAATTCTAATAGACTTGAGAAATTAAAAGAGCAAATTTTGCTTGTGAAAAAAAACTTAGAAAGAAAAATTAGTGCTAATTTACTAAATGAAGTTTTAGTGGAAATTCAAGTAAGTAAACCCGCTCCGTCTTTAAAGGGAAAAAGACTTGAAATTTCGTTTATTAAACAAGTCGATGCTAAAATTCCAACATTTTTACTCTTTGTAAACAATAAAGAATATGCCCATTTTTCTTATTTAAGATATTTAGAAAATCAACTAAGAGAATATTTTGATTTTAGAGGAACTCCTTTAAAATTAATATTAAAAAATAAAAATGAAAAAAATACAATATAGGAGAAGATATGAAAAAGAAAGAATTATTGCAAAAAATAGTTGCTAAAACTAATTTAAATATGAAAGATGCTGATGCATTTTTAAATGCATTTGTTGATGTTGTTATTGCTGAAGTTGCTGAAAATGGAGAAGTAGGGATTTCAGGATTTGGTTCATTTTATTCAATAGTTAAAAAAGAAAGAGAAACAACACATTGAGAAACAAACGAAAAATTTGTTATTCCTTCTAAAAAATCACCTAAATTTAAACCAGCTAAAAACTTTAAAGATATTGTTTCTGGAGAAAAAGAAGAATAATTTTTGATTTAATAAAAATATCTCATTTTAAACAAAATAAAGTAAAAACTTTTCTGTTTAAAATGAGATATTTTTTCTTTTATAAATATTGCAATAAATTAACAAAATCAATTATTCCAGGATACATTAATTCAATTTCATAACCATTTTTTTCTAAAAATAAAATATTAATTACTTCTTTTTTAGATTTTAAATCAATTTTGTCAATTGATAAAATAAAAAACCTTTCTAAATGTTTAAATAAAATGATAAAAAAAGAAATGCCTCCATGTTCTTTAATTTTTTTCAAATATTTTATTTGATGTTCTTTTATATTGCTTCAAGGTAAAAAATTTTCATTAGTACTTTTTGCTTCAAAACATATAAACATTCCTTTATAAATACCATAATAATCAACAGTACTTTTTTTAGAAATAATTGCATTTTCTAATTCGTTATTTTTTGCTGTAACTTTTTTAAAAGATATATCTAGATTCTTTTTTTGAAATATAGCTATATTATTATCATTGTAAAACTTAATAGTTTTATTGATAATTACTTCTAATATCATTCCTCGATTTTTATTTGTCATATAAATATATGTGCAAAAAATCGATTTTTAGGCAGAAAAAAAACTAATTTAGGAAAAACTATGGCAATTTTCCTAAATTTTTGCCCTTTCTCTTGCTTTTGAAAAATAAAAAAAAGTTTATAATAATTTATATATGATAGGAATTGATATTACTTATATTTCAAGATTTAAAAATAAATCACGAGATTTTGCAAAAAAAATACTTTCAGATAGTGAAATGATAGAATACGATCAAATAGATGAAAAAGATAAATTTTTAGCAACTAGATGAGCGATAAAAGAAGCGATATTTAAAGCAGATAATTCCTACTATGAATTTAATAAAATTAGCATCTTAAAGCAAAATAGAAGATATTTTTTTAAAAATTTTTTAATTTCGACTTCAAGCGAAGGAGAAAGTATTGTAGCATTTGTTGTAAAGGAGACATTATATGAATATAAAAATAAAACTAGCATTATTTAGTTTGCCCTGACTTTATAGATTAAACAAAATAAGAAAGTTATCAAAAAAATATAGAAAAGGTAAAGAAGAATTAACTGCTCAATTTAGAAATGATTTAATTTTAAAATATAGTTCAAAATTATTAAAATTATTTAATGTGGAAATAAATGTAATTGGGAAAGAAAAAATTACTAAAGGTGGAGTTCTGGTAGTTGCCAATCATGTTTCTAATGGTGATTCATTCGTTCTTTTTAATGCTTTGCAAGCATCATTAGAAAATCCAAAAGACACAAGAAGAATTGCAACTTTTTTAGCAAAAGTGGAGTTAAAATCCAAAAAAACAGCAAGAAATATTTTAGAATTAATTGACACATTTTTTATTGATAGATCAAAAATAAAAGAATCAGTAAAAACAATTGATGATTTTGGAAGATTTGTAAAAGAAAATAAAACTTATGGAATTATTTTTCCAGAAGGAACAAGAACAAAAGACGGAGAAATGCAAGATTTTAAAGCAGGGGCATTTAGAGTTGCTAAGAAAAATTATTTACCAATTGTTCCTATTACAATTAATAATAGTGGTGCAATTTTTGATACTTCTAGAAGTAAAAAGTTAGTTGTTGATGTTATTGTTCATAACCCCATTAAAGCATCTGAATTTTCAACACAAACAAACGAAGCGATAGCAAGCAGAGTTAAACAAATTATTTCTTCAAAATATGTAAAAGGGCTTCCAGAAAAAAGAAAAAATAAAGGAAATAAATAATGAACACTAATGAAGTAAATGAAAAAGATAAAGAAGCATTAGAAATGAATAATGAAGCAGAAGTATCGCAAGATACTCTTAAAAATGACACTGATATTAATATTGAAAATTTTAGCGGACCTCTTGATTTATTATTATCTCTAGTTAAAGAAAAAAATGTTGATATTTTTGAAATTAATTTAGCAGAATTAGCAACTGATTATTTAAGAATTATTGATAAAATTAAAGATACACATTTTGAAATTGCAACTGATTATTTAGTTATGGCAGCAACTTTAATTCAAATTAAAGCAAGAATGTTATTAGCTGAAAAAGATGAAGTTATCGATCAGGAAATAGAAGAAGATAAGGCAAAATTACTAAGATTATTAGCTGAATATCAACAATTTAAACCAATTTTTGCGCTTTTAAGAGAACAAGAAGAAAAACGAGCATTAATTTACATTAAAAAACCATCTAATTTAGAACCTTTTATTAGACCCATTGATAGAACAGCGGTGGATGGAAATTCATCTAAAACTAAATTAACTCAAGTTTTAACTATGATGTTTGAAAGGCTACACGCTGAAAAATTAAGACAAATAAAAATTGATAGTGTTAATGTTACTCCTGGCGACCAAATGAAAATGATTAGAAATTTATTTACTCAATATGGAAAAGTAACATTTGAAATGGTATTTTCAGTACCTTCAATTAAGCATTTTGTTATAACATTAATCGCTCTTTTAGATATGAGTAGAAAAGAAGAAATCATTTTATCGCAAGACGAACAATTTGGAATTATAAAAATCGAAAAAGGACCAAACTATGAAAAATAAAATTATAGAAGTATTAATGTATATGCAAGGAGAAGATGGAATATCTTCAGAACAATTACAACAAGTTTTAAAATTAAATACCGTTAATGAAGCAAGAAGTTTATTAAAAAGATTTTTAGATAGTTTTAATAAATTAGATAGAGGAATTTATGTTGTTGAATTTAATGATGTATTTAAATTTGCTACTAGAGAAGAATATAAAGAATATTTATCAGATTTAGTTACCATTACAAGAAGACATAAATTATCAAATGCCGCAATTGAAACAGCAGCAATCGTTGCTTATAAACAACCAGTAACAAGATCGATGATTAGTGAAATTCGTGGAGTTGCATCTGATGCAATTGTTGCTTCTTTATTAATGAAAGGAATTATTGAAGAAGTAGGAATTTCACCAACTGTTGGACAACCAATTTTATACGGCATTACTAATAGATTTTACGACTATTTTAAATTAAAATCATTGCAAGATTTACCTAAATTTGTTGAATTTGATCAATTTACTGAAACTTCAGGAGAATTTGATGAAGAGCAAATCGAAGAAGCATTTGATCTTTTTGGCTCACAAAGAGAAGATAAATAATAAGGCAAGTCATGGAAAGAGAAAAACAGTCAATTAAAGTAGAAGATTTTAATTTGCAAAATATAAATCACTATGACAATTTATTTTGAAACGAATCAGTTAAAACTGTTGATATTATTTCCTCAGAAATATTAGCAAGATTAGGAGATGCTAAACAGGAATTAAACGAAAATGTTATTATTATCAAGGCATTATTATTAAGACAATTATTAGAAAAAGATAAAAAAAATAAAAACATTTTTATTTATGGTGCAAATGATGACATTTGTTATGCATTTAAAGAAATATTTTCTAAAGTTTTATTAGCCAATCCCTATAATGTTGTTTTCAGTATTGATGAAGAATTAAATTTATCTTCAGATTTAGCGATGAATGAAGTTGTTAATAATGAATATGATTTTGTTATTTTTATTTTAAAAGATAAAAGTTCTGAATTTTATAAAATCGTTTTCAGAAAAAACAATTGAGAAAAATTATCAACTGATGAAGAAAAATTTTTAAATAAAAGAACATTAACCGAAATTAGTAATGTTGAAGTTAAATCATTTCTTAATAATAGTTTAAAAATTAACAGAATTAATAATAATCCAATTTTAAATAATAAAAATTTAAATATTGTTAATAAAAAATTAAAACTAAAAGCGACAATTTACTCCGATGTAAACGATGAAGAAAATATCTTTAATTTTGAAGATTTAAGCACTTCATTAAAGTTAAAAAAGTATAAAAATACAGAAAATAAAAAACGCATTAATGAAAAAACATTAATAAGAAAAATTTTAACAAAAGAAAGCGGAAGTAAAAATGATGCAATTTTTTATATTAACAAAGAATTTAATAAAAAACTTATTTTAATAAAAAATAAATTAAAATTCCATCATATTTCTATTAGTGATTTAAATATGTTAATAATTGAATATTTATCAAATAATAGTAATTTTCAAACAACTCCCTTTTATTTTTTAAATCCAGTTTCTAATTATATTTCTGATTTTGTTAAAAGAAGCGGAAATGAAAATACAATAATTAAACGTGATATTTATTCGATTTATGATTTTATATTTAAATTTAAAAACGAAATTCCCGAAAAGGAAGTTTATGTGTATGATGGAAAAGTAATTTCAATAATTAAAAAAAATAAAGGAAAAATAACAGGATTTGAAAGCGTTTCTAACACAGTTTTAATTATTAAAATGCTCGAGTATTTTAAAAATAAAAAAATTAATATTTTTCAATACTTAAAAAAAATTTATTACGAAAATAATCGTGAAAGAGCATTTCATACAAGTGCATTAATTTCTTATAATTCCTTTTTAGAATATGTTAAAACCATAAGAAAAGAACGGGAAATTGCTTCTTATAAATTAACTAGAACCAATATTAGTCAAGAAATAAAAAACATTAATAAACGGGAAATTGATATTCATCTTGCTTTAGAAACAAAAGAAAGAATTAATTTAAAATTTAATAAGTTAAAAAATAGTTTAGAAGTAAATATTTTTTCATTAGAAACAAAAGAAAATTCTTATAAAAATATTGTAAAAAAAGAAGAAAAAATAAAAAATGAAATTATTGATTTTTCTAATAAAATGAAAATTGTTGAAACTAATAAATGAAAAAATATTTTAAAGTTCTTTTCATTT
The DNA here is from genome assembly GCF_029854295.1 of Mesomycoplasma lagogenitalium. Classification (NCBI taxonomy): domain Bacteria; kingdom Bacillati; phylum Mycoplasmatota; order Mycoplasmoidales; family Metamycoplasmataceae; genus Mesomycoplasma; species Mesomycoplasma lagogenitalium. Next base: position 746,767 of record NZ_CP122979.1, on the reverse strand, counting down.
GGGGTCATAATTTTATTAGTTTTTGTCATTCTATTTCAAACAATTTATAAAACCGATGATAGTAATGATTTAGGTTTTTTTGGAATTTTTAAAACTTTTTATGATGTCTTTTTAGCGAATTTAACTTTAAGAACTTATTCACTAATAATTGTGTTTACAAATTTAATTCATTACTTTCTTTATTCAATAATGGTATTTAGAATTTTAAAGCGACAAAAAGTTAAAATTTTAATAAAACATGCACTTTTATCTGTTTTCATTTCTACAATTGTGCAAAATATCACTCCATTTTCATTCGGTGGTGATCTAGCATCATATTGATATTTACAAAAAAAAGGGTATAATAAGCAAGCGCTTGCATCAACTTTCGCCGTTTCTTCTCTTTTTCATCAAATAACAATTTTATTTACATCGTTAATTTTCATTCCTTTGGGATTATATTTATATAAAGATGTTTTAATAATGGATATAAATCCAGAAAAAATAATTACATTAATTTTTATGGCATTAGGAATTGTTTTAAATGTTATTCTATTTTTAATCATATTATTAATTTCAACATTTAAAAGAGTGCAAAAATTAATAATTTCAATAATTATATGAATTTATTCAGTTAATCCATTTTATTATTTTATAGATTTAAGTAGAAGAAAAACTCTTTTAGAAATTAAATTCCAGGAATTTAAAGACGGATTTAAATCACTATTTAAAGATTCAAAATTTTTCTTTGAATGTTTATTTTTATACAAATTATCATCCTTTTTATTAAACGGTTCAATTATTATTGTTTTAATAATAGATAATTCAATTTTAAAAGAACACACTGGTTATGATTTTTTTGTTTGATATATAAAATTTTTATCAGGTCAAACTTTATTAAATATGGCAAATAATCTTTCACCTGTACCTGGTGGAATTGGAACTTCTGATTGATTATCAACAATTATTTTTCAAGGTGTATTTTCACAAAATAGTAATTTAGAAAATAATTTAAAACTATTTACTTTCTCTAATAAAATATTTTATTGATTAATTCCAAACATCATTTCTTCTTTATTACTATTAACGTTATATTTAGGAGAAAAAAGAATTGATAAATATAATAATATTAGTTCATTAATTGAATTAAATCCAAAAATCGCTCAAAAATATAAAAGAACTAAAACTTCATATTTTAAAATGGCATTATCAGTTTGAATTTTATCTTTAACTTTATGCATTGTTCTTTTATACGTTCTTTAAACATAAGCCACACTTTTAAAAGTGTGGTTTTTTCTTTTATTTTATATGAAAAATTATATAATTTATAATATTATTATGGCAAAGATTATTGTAGGAATTTCAGGTGGTGTAGATTCATCTGTAGCAGCTTATTTGCTAAAACAGCAAGGGCATGAAGTCATTGGCGTTTTTATGAGAAATTGAGATTCTTTAATTAATAATGATATTAAAGGCAATAAATATGATTTTGATCAATGTCCTCAAGAAAGTGATTGAGCCGACGCTCAAGAAGTTGCTAAAAAATTAGATATTAAAATTTATCGAAAAGATTTTATAAGTGAATATTGAGATAATGTTTTTACATATTTTATTGAAGAATATAAAAATGGCAGAACACCAAATCCTGATATTTTATGTAATAAATATATAAAATTTGATAAATTTTTAAATTATGCATTAAAGGAATTTAATGCAGATTTTATTGCAATGGGGCACTATGCAAAAACAGAAAATGGTAAATTATATAGAGCAAAAGATCAAAATAAAGATCAAACTTATTTTTTAGCACAATTAAATAATTTTCAACTTTCTAAAACAATTTTTCCTTTAGCTGATTTAAGTAAACAAGAAGTTAGGGAAATTGCTAGCAAATTAAATTTAATTACAGCTAAGAAAAAAGATTCAACAGGAATTTGCTTTATAGGAGATAGGAATTTCACTGAATTTTTACAAAACTACATTCCTTCTCAACCAGGAAATATTTTAGATATAAAAACTAAAAAAATTTTAGGAACACACATTGGAGCGATGTATTACACTTTAGGACAAAGAAAGGGATTGAATTTAGGTGGTATGAGTGAACCACATTTTGTTGTGGGTCATAATATAAAAAATAAAGAAATTTATGTAGCTCCAGCATCAGAAAAAGAATGATTAATTTCTGATGAATTAGATGCATTAAATTTAAATTTAAATGAAATTAATTTTAATAATAAAAATTTAAGTGCTAAATTTAGATATCGTCAAAATGATATTCCAGTAACTATAGAATTATTAGAAAACAATAAAATTAAAGTATTTTATCCTCAAGGCGCAGAAGCTGTAACTCCGGGTCAACAAGTTGTTTTATATGACGGAGAAAAATGTTTAGGTGGAGCTACTATTGATAAAATTTACAGAAAAAAGAAATTAATTACTTATGTTTAAAAGGAGAAATATGCTCAGTTCAAAAGAAATTAGAGAAAAATGATTGAAATATTTTGAATCAAAAGATCATTTAATCGTTGAAACTAAATCACTAGTTCCAATTAACGACCCTTCACTTTTATGAATTAATTCAGGAGTAGCAACACTTAAAGATTATTTTTCAGGAAAAAAAATTCCACCAAAAAATCGATTAACTAACTCCCAAAAATCATTAAGAACTAATGACATTGAAAATGTCGGAATTACAACTAGACATCATACAATGTTTGAAATGTTAGGAAACTTTTCAATTGGTGATTATTTTAAAAATGAAGCAATTGAATATGCCTATGATTTTTTACTAAATGAATTAAAACTAGAAAAAGATAAATTATATTTCACATATTTTGAAGAGGATGAAGAAACAAAAAGAAAATGAATGTCATTAGGAATTGATGAAAGTCACATTATTAAAGGGACTATGAAAACTAATTTTTGAGATATCGGTTCCGGTCCTTGTGGTCCGTGTACTGAAATATTTTTCGATCGTGGAGAAAAATTTGATAAAAGAGGAGTTGAACTTTTAAAAAACGATGAAGAAAATGATCGTTTTATCGAAATTTGAAATTTGGTTTTTTCACAATTTAATAATGATGGAGAAAACAATTATACTGAGCTAGCTCAAAAAAACATCGATACTGGTGCAGGTTTTGAAAGACTAGTTTCAATTATGCAAAATGCTCCTACAAATTATGATACTGACTTATTTTTACCAATAATAAAGGAAATTGAAAAACTTACACCATATAAATACAAAACAGAAAATTACTTTATTAAAGATGAAAATCAAGAAAAAATTAATATTAAATTTAAAATAATTGCTGATCACATTAGAGCAATTGTTAATGCAATTAATGACGGGGTTGAGCCATCTAATGTTTCTAGAGGATATATAATTAGAAGATTAATAAGAAGATCTTACCGTGCTGGATTACAACTAGAAATAAAAGAAAAAACTTTTTTACATACTTTAGTAACAATTGTAAAAAATTCATTACCTTATGATATAAATGTAAAAAAAGTTTCAAAAATTATTAAAGAAGAGGAATTACTTTTTTCACAAACAATTGAACAAGGACATAAATTATTGGAAAAAGAACTGGAAAATAAAAATCAAGAATTTGATTTTGCTATTGCTTTTAAATTGTTTGAAACATATGGCTTTCCAATTGAATTAACTCAAGAAATTTTATTAGAAAAAGGAGTTAAATTAGATATTTCACAATTTGAAAAATATAAGCAAATGCATGCTGAATTATCAAGAGGCTTAAAAAAAGTTGCAATGAAAACAGCGATTAATTCTTTAGCTTATGTAAAAGGTGAAATTTCTAATTTTATTGGTTATAATTTGCATGAAAAAACTGCTAAAATAGTATTTTTAGCCAATTCAGAAAAAGAATTAAAAATAACAGAAAAAGACGAAATTTCATATGTTATTTTTGATGAAACTGTATTTTATGCAACTGGCGGTGGTCAAAAACATGATCAAGGTTATATTTTGCAAGATAATAGAAAAATTCAAATTATTGAAGTGTTTAAAGATAAATTTAGAAATAATGTTCATGTTATTAAAGGAATTTTAGATAAAGATCAACCAGTACAACTATTTGTTGATAAAGAAAATAGAATAAAATTAGAAAGAAATCATTCATCCACTCACTTATTGTTTAAATCTTTAAGAGAACAATATGGAATGGAAATTAAACAACTAGGATCTGATAATAATGAAAATAGATTAACATTTGATTTTCCATTAAATAAAAAACCTACTGAACAAGAAGTTTTTGAAATTGAAAATCGAGTTAGAAATTATATAAAAAGCAAAACTGATCGTTATTATATTGAAACAACCATTAAAGAAGCTGAAAAAATGAATGCTATAATGACACTTGAAGAAAGCGAATATATGGATCCAACTAATGTTAGATTGGTTGAATTTAAAAACATTACAGTTGATTTATGTGGAGGAACACATATTAAAAACACTCACTTAATTGAAAATTTTAAAATTGTTTCAACAGAAAATAAAGGAACTGGTATTTTTAGAATTAAAGCAATTACATCTAACGAATTAATTGATAAATATTTAGATGGAGAAATTGAAAAAGAAACATTATTGCTTAATAATTTAGTTGAAAAAAATATAAAAATTAAAAAAGATTATCAATTTGATTTAGAAAAAACAGATGATAAAGAAAAGCAATTAGAAATTATTAAAAATTCGATAGAAAAAGTTCGTCAAGATTATAAAAATATTATGAAGGAAATTGATAATACAGAAATTGAAATTAATGTTATTGAAGAAGTTATTAATAATCATAAATATTTCATTAATTTTGACATTCCTGTGCAAAATCTTAAAAATCAAGCAGTTATTTTAAGAGAAAAAAATCCTAATATTACATTTATTTTAGGGGCAAAAACAGGATCAAAAACATTGATAATAGTTTCATCTAAAATACAAGATTCTAAAATGGTATTAGATAAAATATTAAATTCAATATCAGGTAATGGTGGAGGAAATAAAATCTTGGCTCAGGGTTCTATTAATGACGAAAAAAATGCAATTGAAAAAATAAAAGGCATTTTATAATGAAAAGAAAATTAGCCTTAGATTTAGGAACAAAAACTTGCGGTTTTTCAATTAGCGATTCATTAAATATTATTGCAATTGGTTTAGAAAATTTTCATTTTCCAGAAAATGATTTTTCTAAAGTTTTAGTTAAAATAAAAGAAATTTTAAAAGAATATGAAGTGGATACTTTTGTTTTAGGATATCCTTTAAAAATGAGCGGAAATAAAAGCGATAGAACAGTTATGGTTGAAGATTTTAAATTACTTTTAGAAGCTAATTTTCAAATACCAGTTATTTATATTGATGAAAGAGAAACAACCAAAAGAGCAAAACAAATAATGATAGACGCAGGTCTATCTAGAAAAAAACAAAAGAAAAACAAAGATAAATTAGCTGCTCAGCTAATTTTAGAAGATTATTTAATGAGGTTATAAAAATGATTATAAATTTAGATGATAAAGATAGAAAAGTAGAAATTGAATTTTTAAACGAAAAAAATGAAAAAGTTACTGAAGCTGTTACCGTTTTATTTGAATTTGATGAATTGGGTGAAAATTTAGTGTTTTATTTATCAGAAAATAATTCAATTTTATGTATGAAATTAGCTGAAGATGGAGAAACTTTAAGTTATTTAGAAGAAGATGAAGAAGAAATTGCATCTGATCTTTTAAATGATTTTTTAAATGAAAATGAATTTATTAAAAACGGAAAACCTTTTGATATTTTTGAAGAAATAGAAACAGAAGAATAATATGAATGAAACAGTTAAATGAATTTTAATAGCATCAATTTTTATAGTTTTAGCAATAGGTTTTTCACTTTATTTTTTCTTTAGATTTAAAGCTAAACAAGAAATTAAAAAATATCAAGAATTAAATAAGGAATTTGAAGTTAAATCAGATATAAAAATGGATGAAAAAATTAAAGATAATATTCAAACAACCAATTGAGTTGTAGATGATTTTGAATTTATAATTAATACAATCAGCCATAATAATTATTACTATAATTTATTTATTGAAAAAGATGGATTAGCTTTTTCAGTTGTTAATTATCAGTTAAAAAATAAACATTCTTTTATTTATAAAACAAATGATATTGAAAAAAACATTGAAAATGTTTATAAAAATACAAATTTTCGTTTTGATAAAGAAAAATTAGTTAGTGATATCGATAAAAATAAATGGGATTTTATTTTTATCAATAACTGAAATGAATTAGAATTAAAAGTTAAAAAATTAATTCCATTATTGAATGAAAATGGAATGATAATGATTAAGGATTTAACAGATAAAAAAGTCAAGAAAAATTTAATAGAATATTTGGAAAAATCCCACATAAAACATCAATTTTTAAAATACACACATACTTTTTTATTAATAGTAGTATAAATTTGATAAAATTTATAAGAAAATGGAGGAAAAATGAAAAAGAAAAATGAAAATGAAATTTTACTAACTCAAGATCGTTTAGATTCTTTTAAAGAAGAATTAAATTATTTAATTAATGTAGAACGTCCAAAAGTTATTGAAGATATTAAAGATGCGAGAAATCAAGGTGACCTTTCGGAAAATGCTGAATATGATGTTGCCAGAGAAAAACAAGGACAAATAGAGGCAAGAATAACTGAATTAGAACACATTATTTCTAAAGCTAAAGTTATTCAAGAGACAAAAAGTAATATCGTTTCTATTGGTTCAACTGTTAAATTAAGAATGTTTGAAACCAAAAAGCCTGAAAATGAAAATAAAATAATTGAATTAAAAATTGTTGGTTCTTTAGATGCTGATCCATTTGAATCAAGAATTTCCAATCTTTCTCCATTAGCTGTAGCGATACTTGGACAACCAATTAATGAAATAGTAGAAGTAGAAGCACCTGAAAAATATTCAGTAGAAATTTTAAGCATTGAAACAAAATAAAAAATAAAAATAAAATAAACATCCAATTTTTTTTGGATGTTTTTTTGTTAATGAAAATTTAAAAGTTTATTACAATAATAATCATATTGTTTTTTTCTCAATTCAATTTCTTGTGGTAGCCCCTTTGTTAAATCATTAATTAGTTCATAAAATTTATCTAAAATATTAACAATATGTTTTTGAACAGTAATAGGAGGAATTAAAAATTTTAATTTTGAAATTTCTGTTAAATTTATTATTATAGGGTGGGCACTATGTAAAATTCTTTTATTTAATTCTTTTTTACCCTGTTCGCTTTCAATCATATATTTTAAAAATTTACTTAAAACAATATTTTGATTCGGTCTTAATAAAGCTAAAGATACATAATAAGCTAAATTATCATTATTTTCCACTACTGCACAAGTACCTATGTCGCCAATTCTGGTCATAAATAAATCGCCTTTTTGCGGTTTGATTTTATATTTATTAAAATCATTAAGTGATATAAATTTATTAGTTGCATAAATATTTTTAATATTTTCTACACTTACAAATGGTACTCCTCGATCAGTGTATTTGGGCGTTTGGTGTACACCATCATAGCATTTACAAATTTCTTTTACACTCTTTATCTGGATTTTATAAATATCTTTATTTTTAATAACTGAACTATTTTTTAATAACTTACATATCAGTTTTTCTGCCTTTTCAAGCAAAATTCAATAGGAATTAGGTATTACTATTGAATTTTGCTCTCTCTCTCTCTCTCTCTCTCTCTGGAGTTACATCAATATCAAATGAAAGTAGTTTATCACGATAATATTCATACTGAGTTTTTCTTAACTCAATTTCTTGTGGTAGTAATCCTTTTGAATTTTCAATTGCATCTTGAAATTTGTCTAAAATATCAACAATTTTATTTTGTAATTCTAAAGGAGGAATTAAAATTTTTAAGTTATTCAAGTTATTTTTATGCAAACTAGGAATTCCTACTCCAACTTTCATATTTTGTAAATTCAATTGATTCATTTTTAGAAAATAAAATAAAAATTTATTAAATACATTATATTTTAATTTAAATTCTGAAATAATTTCTTTTTTCGGAACAATTGAATAAGCATGGGAACCAAGTCAAAATTCACTTTCTAAAAATGAAACGTATCCAGAAGAACCGCCTTCTGCAATAGTTATTGTATTTTTTCACAATTAAATTGATTAACAAAACCAGAAGGAAGAACACCGCCGTTTATTACTGGATATTTTCCATTTATTGGCATATCAGATTTATTAAATTGTTTACCTTTTTTAATTTCACAGATTTCACCTAACATTTTTAACTGTAATTTATATTCTTGATTATTACAAAATATTAATTTTATAAATTTTTTATTCTTTATGATTTTGCTGTGTGTGTGTGTGTGTGTGTGTGTGTGTGTGTGTGTGTGTGTGTGTGTGTGTGTGTGTGTGTTGTGAGTTAAATTATATGAAATTTTGTTTAAATATTCTTTACTCAATAATTTATCACGATAATATTCATATTGTTTAATTCTGGAATTAAGTTCATTATTTAATTCATTTTTTAAATTAGAAAGCTTATCAAGAATTTGCACTATTTTTTCTTGAGTTTTTAAAGAAGGTATTGGAATTTTTATTTTTGATACTGTGTTTGACATTAATTTAGGATTTCCAGAACCAGAATGTACATATTTTTTGGCATTTATTTGCATTCAATAACTAATAAATTTAATATTTAAAATTTCATCAAACTTTGGAAAAATTATTCCACATATATTAGTAATTGAAAACTTTCCATTTCTATAAAAAACAGTTCCAGCATATGCTCCGTCGGTTGTTCAAGTTACATATTCTCCGTCAAAATCATATGTTTTAATTTTTCCGATTTCGCCATTATTAAAAGTTTGAGAAGAGTAAACGGGATACTGCCCTTTATTTTCTTCTAAATATTTTTTAGAAATAACTCTACCTCTTTTAATTTCGCAAACTTCGCCTAATGTTTTTCACTCTACTTTTTCATTTTTTAACAACTGCATAAACTTTTTCATTATTTAATTTTAACCTAATTTAATCTATTTAAAAAATAAATTAAAAATTTATTGTTAATTTTTAACTTAATTAAATTTATCAATAATAAAGTAAATAAAAAACACCTTTATAAAAAGGCGATTTCATTTATATGCAAAAAATTATTTTTTAAAATTAAGTAATTTATCACAATAATATTCATACTGCTGTTCTCTTAATTTAATTTCTTGTGGTAATAACCCCTTTGAATGTTCAATTGCCTTTTGAAATTTATCTAAAATATTAACAATTTTATTTTGAATTTCTAGAGGTATAATTGGAATTAATAAGTTTTCTAGTTGAACTTTTCTAATACCTTTTAAGGTACTACCTTTTAAATCTTTGAAAATTTGATTTTGAACTATTGAAGATCTTAAATAATGCATCAAAAACTTTGGCATTATATTATTTTGATTTACTTTAATTGCATAAGTAGATCTCGCTAATATCAAAATTATAAGGTTCAAAATCAACAAGTGCAACTTTTCCTACTGTTCCTATACCAGAAAATAGAATATCATTTTTCTCTAATTTACTTCTTTTATTAATTAATTTTCTAGCGACTTCTGTTATTTTAGCAGTTTTATTAATATCAAATATTATTTCTTGGTTTTCCGAATAATCTTTTGTTGTTATGTATCAAGCTACTAATTTTTCATTTGATTCATCATTTAAATTAAAATTATTTCTTGGATTTAAACCGGTATTAATGGAATTGGTGATTGTTTTATCACGTAGTTTTAAATAAATAATTTTTTTATAAATTTTATTTTTTATATATTCAATTGCCTGTTCAAGCAAAATTCAATAGGAATTAGGTATTTCTATTGAATTTTGCTCTCTCTCTCTCTCTCTCTCTCTCTCTGGAGTTATGTCAATATCAAATGAAAGTAGTTTATCACGATAATATTCATACTGCATTTTTCTTAATTCAATTTCTTGTGGTAATAATCCCTTTGAATTTTCAATTGCATCTTGAAATTTATCTAAAATAGCAACAATTTTATTTTGTAATTCTAGTGGCGGCAATCAAATTTCCATATCTAAAATTTTACTCATATCTGGATGCTTAATTCCCGAACCCCTGTAAAATTCTTTTACTTTTTCAATATTATTTTCAAAATAATAATACAAAAATTTATTGCTTAATATATTTTTATCTATTGATGTTGCAATTCGATTATCGCTTGTAATAAACTTGCCATTATAATATTGAACAATGGGATTTCCGCCTCAAGGTATGCAAACAATTTCTCTATCAACAATAAAATTTTTACTTTATTTTCATTTGCAAAAATGTTGCTTTTATTAGTTGTTAAAATTTTTATTTTGCCATCTTCATCTTTTAATTTATTAATTTCATTAGCTAAAAAAGTATTTATATTTATAAACATTTTTTTGCTTATATGATTTAACTCCAGAAAATTTTTATCTCAAATTGTTAGTTCTCAAATAAATTTTTTATTAATAGAATTAGAATATTGATCTAATGAAATTTCTGCATTTTCAGGCAAAATCTTATTTGAATTTATACTAAATTCATTATGATTTTGCTGTGTGTGTGTGTGTGTGTGTGTCGTGAGTTAAATTATATGTAATTTTGTTTAAATACTCTTCACTCAATAATTTATCACGATAATATTCATATTGTTTAATTCTAGAATTGAGTTCAATTTTCAATTTTTGATTTAATTCATTTTTTAAATTAGAAAGCTTATCAAGAATTTGCACTATTTTTTCTTGAGCTTTTAAAGAAGGTATTGGAATTTTTATTTTTGATACTATACCAGACATTAATTTGGGTCTTTCTTTTGAACCTTGTAAATATTTTTTTGTATTTTCGCTTAGTCAATAGCCGATAAATTTATTTAATAATTTATTTGATCTTGAATATATTAATCCACAATTTCTTGTTATAGAAAATTTTCCTTGTCTAATAAAAACAGTTCCAGCATACGCTCCATCTGTTGTGTAAGTAATATATTCTCCATCATAATCATATTCGTTAGTTCTTCCGACTTCTCCGTTATTAAAAGTTTGAGACGAATATACAGGATATTTTCCATCACCTTTGTAGTTAAAATATTTAGCATTTATTTTTCCTCTTTTAATTTCACAAACTTCGCCTAATGTTTTTCACTCTACTTTTTCATTTTTTAACAACTGCATAAACTTTTTCATTATTTAATTTTAACCTAATTTAACCCATTTAAAAAATAAATTAAAAATTTATTGTTAATTTTTAACTTAATTAAATTTATCAATAATAAAGTAAATAAAAAACACCTTTATAAAAAGGTGATTTCATTTATATGCAAAAAAATTATTTTTTAAAATTAAGTAATTTATCACAATAATATTCATACTGCTGTTCTCTTAATTTAATTTCTTGTGGTAATAACCCCTTTGAATGTTCAATTGCCTTTTGAAATTTATCTAAAATATTAACAATTTTATTTTGAATTTCTAGAGGTATAATTGGAATTAATAAGTTTTCTAGTTGAACTTTTCTAATACCTTTTAAGGTACTACCTTTTAAATCTTTGAAAATTTGATTTTGAACTATTGAAGATCTTAAATAATGCATCAAAAACTTTGGCATTATATTATTTTGATTTACTTTAATTGCATAAGTAGATTCGCTAATATCAAAATTATAAGGTTCAAAATCAACAAGTGCAACTTTTCCTACTGTTCCTATACCAGAAAATAGAATATCATTTTTCTCTAATTTACTTCTTTTATTAATTAATTTTCTAGCGGCTTCTGTTATTTTAGCAGTTTTATTAATATCAAATATTATTTCTTGGTTTTCCGAATAATCTTTTGTTGTTATGTATCAAGCTACTAATTTTTCATTTGATTCATCATTTAAATTAAAATTATTTCTTGGATTTAAACCGGTATTAATGGAATTGGTGATTGTTTTATCACGTAGTTTTAAATAAATAATTTTTTTATAAATTTTATTTTTTATATATTCAATTGCCTGTTCAAGCAAAATTCAATAGGAATTAGGTATTTCTATTGAATTTTGTCTCTCTCTCTCTCTCTCTCTCTCTGGAGTTATGTCAATATCAAATGAAAGTAGTTTATCACGATAATATTCATACTGCATTTTTCTTAATTCAATTTCTTGTGGTAATAATCCCTTTGAATTTTCAATTGCATCTTGAAATTTATCTAAAATAGCAACAATTTTATTTTGTAATTCTAGTGGCGGCAATCAAATTTCCATATCTAAAATTTTACTCATATCTGGATGCTTAATTCCCGAACCCCTGTAAAATTCTTTTACTTTTTCAATATTATTTTCAAAATAATAATACAAAAATTTATTGCTTAATATATTTTTATCTATTGATGTTGCAATTCGATTATCGCTTGTAATAAACTTGCCATTATAATATTGAACAATGGGATTTCCGCCTCAAGGTATGCAAACAATTTCTCTATCAACAATAAAATTTTTTACTTTATTTTCATTTGCAAAAATGTTGCTTTTATTAGTTGTTAAAATTTTTATTTTGCCATCTTCATCTTTTAATTTATTAATTTCATTAGCTAAAAAGTATTTATATTTATAAACATTTTTTGCTTATATGATTTAACTCCAGAAAATTTTTTATCTCAAATTGTTAGTTCTCAAATAAATTTTTTATTAATAGAATTAGAATATTGATCTAATGAAATTTCTGCATTTTCAGGCAAAATCTTATTTGAATTTATACTAAATTCATTATGATTTTGCGTGTGTGTGTGTGTGTCGTGAGTTAAATTATATGTAATTTTGTTTAAATACTCTTCACTCAATAATTTATCACGATAATATTCATATTGTTTAATTCTAGAATTGAGTTCAATTTTCAATTTTTGATTTAATTCATTTTTTAAATTAGAAAGTTTATCAAGAATTTGCACTATTTTTTCTTGAGCTTTTAAAGAAGGTATTGGAATTTTTATTTTTGATACTATACCAGACATTAATTTGGGTCTTTCTTTTGAACCTTGTAAATATTTTTTTGTATTTTCGCTTAGTCAATAGCCGATAAATTTATTTAATAATTTATTTGATCTTGAATATATTAATCCACAATTTCTTGTTATAGAAAATTTTCCTTGTCTAATAAAAACAGTTCCAGCATACGCTCCATCTGTTGTGTAAGTAATATATTCTCCATCATAATCATATTCGTTAGTTCTTCCGACTTCTCCGTTATTAAAAGTTTGAGACGAATATACAGGATATTTTCCATCACCTTTGTAGTTAAAATATTTAGCATTTATTTTTCCTCTTTTAATTTCACAAACTTCGCCTAATGTTTTTCACTCTACTTTTTCATTTTTTAACAACTGCATAAACTTTTTCATTATTTAATTTTAACCTAATTTAACCCATTTAAAAAATAAATTAAAAATTTATTGTTAATTTTTAACTTAATTAAATTTATCAATAATAAAGTAAATAAAAAACACCTTTATAAAAAGGTGATTTCATTTATATGCAAAAATTATTTTTTTAAAATTAAGTAATTTATCTCGATAATATTCATATTGTTTAATTCTATAATTAAGTTCAATTTTCAATTTTTGATTTAATTCATTTTTTAAATTAGAAAGATTATCAAGAATTTGCACTATTTTTTCCTGAGTTTTTAAAGAAGGTATTGGAATTTTTATTTTTTTTAATTCCGAAGTATTTAATGCGGGTATAGCATTAAATGTACATATTTTACGGATAACACCCTGATAATTTAAAAGTAAATGATATAAAAATCGTGTATTAAGATATTTTTGGTTATTAATTGACACCGAATAATTTAAATTACCTCTAAAATATCTACCCGTTTGATAAGTAATGCTTCCAACTCCAGAACCTCTAGATGTAATGCCGATAGGATCGTTTTCTACATTTCAAAAACTAATATATCCTAGCGGTGCCATTCCGCTGTTAATTACTGGATATATACCAGGATTTTTTAAAATTACTTGTTTACTTATTGTTTCTCCAGATTTTACTTCACAAACTTCGCCTAATGTTTTTAACTGTAATTTGTATTCTTGATTATTTTCAAGCAAAATCTTATTTGAATTTATGCTAAATTCATTATGATTTTGCTGTGTGTGTGTGTGTGTGTGTGTCGAGAGCTAAATTATATGTAATTTTGTTTAAATATTCTTCGCTTAATAATTTATCTCGATAATATTCATATTGTTTAATTCTAGAATTGAGTTCAATTTTCAATTTTTGATTTAATTCATTTTTTAAATTAGAAAGATTATCAAGAATTTGCACTATTTTTTCCTGAGTTTTTAAAGAAGGTATTGGAATTTTTATTTTTTTTAATTCCGAAGTATTTAATGCGGGTATAGCATTAAATGTACATATTTTACGGATAACACCCTGATAATTTAAAAGTAAATGATATAAAAATCGTGTATTAAGATATTTTTGGTTATTAATTGACACCGAATAATTTAAATTACCTCTAAAATATCTACCCGTTTGATAAGTAATGCTTCCAACTCCAGAACCTCTAGATGTAATGCCGATAGGATCGTTTTCTACATTTCAAAAACTAATATATCCTAGCGGTGCCATTCCGCTGTTAATTACTGGATATATACCAGGATTTTTTAAAATTACTTGTTTACTTATTGTTTCTCCAGATTTTACTTCACAAACTTCGCCTAATGTTTTTCACTCTACTTTTTCATTTTTTAACAACTGCATAAACTTTTTCATTATTTAATTTTAATCTAATTTAATCTATTTAAAAAATAAATTAAAAATTTATTGTTAATTTTTAACTTAATTAAATTTATCAATAATAAAGTAAATAAAAAACACCTTTATAAAAAGGCGATTTCATTTATATGCAAAAATTATTTTTTAAAATTAAGTAATTTATCACAATAATATTCATACTGCTGTTCTCTTAATTTAATTTCTTGTGGTAATAAACCTTTTGAATGTTCAATTGCATCTTGAAATTTATCTAAAATAGTAACAATTTTATTTTGAATTTCTAAAGGGGGCAATCAGATTTCCATATCTAAAATTTTACTCATATCCGGATGCTTAATTCCTGAACCTCTGTAAAATTCTTTTACTTTTTCAATATTATTTTCAAAATAATAATACAAAAATTTATTGCTTAATATATTTTTGTCTATTGATGTTGCAATTCGATTATCGCTTGTAATAAACTTTCCATTATAATATTGAACAATGGGATTACCTCCTCCGGGGATGCAAACAATCTCTCTATTAACAATAAAGCTTTTTAATTTATTTTCATTTGCAAAAATGTTGCTTTTATTAGTTGTTAAAATTTTTATTTTGCCATCTTCATCTTTTAATTTATTAATTTTATTAGCTAAAAAGTATTTATATTTATAAACATTTTTTTGCTTATATGATTTAACTCCAGAAAATTTTTTATCTCAAATTGTTAGTTCTCAAATAAATTTTTTATTAATAGAATTAAAATATTGATTTAATGAAATTTCTGCCTTTTCAAGCAAAATTCAATAGGAATTAGGTATTACTATTGAATTTTGCTCTCTCTCTCTCTCTCTCTCTTGAGTTATATCAATGTCAAATGAAAGTAGTTTATCACGATAATATTCATACTGCATTTTTCTTAATTCAATTTCCTGCGGTAATAATCCCTTTGAATTTTCAATTGCATCATGAAATTTATCTAAAATATCAACAATTTTATTCTGTAATTCTAAAGGAGGAATAAAAATTTCCAACTTATTCAAGTTATTTTTATGCAAACTAGGAATCCCTGCTCCAACTTTCATATTTTGTAAATTTAATTGATTCATTTTTAGAAAATAGAATAAAAATTTATTAAATACATCATATTTTAATTTAAATTCTGAAATAATTTCTTTTTTTGGAACAATTGAATAAGCATGGGAACCAAGTCAAAATTCACTTTCTAAAAATGAAACGTATCCAGAAGAACCGCCTTCTGCAATAGTTATTGTATTTTTTTCACAATTAAATTGATTAACAAAACCAGAAGGAAGAACTCCGCCGTTTATTACAGGATATTTTCCATTTATCGGCATATCAGACTTATTAAATTGTTTACCTTTTTTAATTTCACAAACTTCACCTAACATTTTTAACTGTAATTTATATTCACTATTATTTTCAAGCAAAATCTTATTTGAATTTATACTAAATTCATTATGATTTTGCTGTGTGTGTGTGTGTGTGTGTGTGTCGAGAACTAAATTATATGTAATTTTGTTTAAATATTCTTCACTCAATAATTTATCTCGATAATATACATATTGTTTAATTCTAGAATTAAGTTCAATTTTCAATTTTTTATTTAATTCATTTTTTAAATTAGAAAGTTTATCAAGAATTTGCACTATTTTTTCTTGAGTTTTTAAAGAAGGTATTGGAATTTTTATTTTTTTAATTACTCCCGTTGTCAAAGTTTTTCTAGTTGTTGCCCCCTTGGCATATTTTTTTCCAAAATTTTGTAAATACAATGCAATAAATTCAGTTAACACAAAATTATGTTTAGAATATAATAATCCACAATTTTGTGTTATTGAAAACTTACCGTTTCTTAGAAAAAATGTTCCCGCTGCTATACCCACCATTGTAAATGTTATGTATCTTCCATCAAAATCATATTCATCAATTCTTCCAATTTCTCCATTATTTTCGACTTTGGCAGAGTATAGTGGAAATTTTCCATTTTCTTTTATATTAAAATATTTTGCATGTTTTTTCCCACTTAAAACTTCACAAACTTCACCTATTGTTTTTCACTCTACTTTTTCATTTTTTAATAGTTTCATAAATTCTTTCATTTTAATAATCCTTCTCCTTATTATAAATTGTATAAAATAATAAAACTGATTCGCTAAAATCTAACAAATCAGTTTTAAAATAAAAATTTATTTATTGGTGTTTATAAACATATGGTGGCTCATATCGGACTTGAACCGATATGCAATCTCTTGCGGGAGGTTTTGAATCTCCTGTGTCTACCATTTCACCAATGAGCCATATACAAATTATACAAAATTTTGCTAAAATAGTAAGTATGAAAAAGAAAAAAGTTTTATGAATTTCTCTAGGAACACTAGTGGGAACTGCTGTTTTAGCAGAAATTGGAGTTGGAATTTATTATATTACTAAATCTTGAAATGAACCTAATACTTTAGATAATCAAAATGATGATAATCAAGATTTAGCAAGCATTGATAATTTTCTTGGTGTAGTAGCATATGATCAAAATGGTTCATTTGAAAAATATCCAAGTGAAATTTTAAATGAGGAAAATAAAGGATTTTTTAGAAGTTTTTTATCATATGTAATGAAACCAAATTCTCAAATATCTGATATTTTAGAAAAAAGGAACATTGAAATTATTCCAATTGAAAATAGTGATAATGATGAAGAAGGAACATTAAAAATTTTAATGGTTTCCAAAGATAAAATAACAAATAATGTCTTAGAAGAAAAAGAATTTATTGTTTCCGGTTTTAAATCAAATAAAATTAAAAATATTCAATTTAAAGATAGAATCGAAAATGCTTTAAAAAATATAAATTTTGAACCAAAGGAAAATAATTTATTAGCAAACCTAGATTATAAAGAGCTAAACAGTGAAAACTTTTTTGACTTTTTTCAAATTCCCGCCAATTTTAAAAAAGATTTAAATAATAAAATTGTTTTAGCGGAAAAAGAGTTTTATTCGTTAAAAGTAGATGTTTTAAATAACAGTTATGATAGTGATAATAAAAAAATGCAAGTTTTAGTTAAACTTAATCATTCATTTTCTGAAAATTTTTATTATGGAAAAATAGTTACGCTAGATAATATAAATTTTAAAAATAATAAAGTTAATGTTTTAAATGATTTAGATTTAAAACTTGATGAAAAATTAGAAAAAGCATTTCCTTCACTTTTTGAAAATAATTTAAATAAAATTGAAAATTATGTATTATCAAAAAAAGATGAATTAGATTTTACTATTGTCAATGAAACAATTAGTGATCAAAATGGAAATATTGATATTTTAATTTCAACAAAAGATAAAACTAGTGCAAAAGTTTTTAATTTTAAATTATGAAGTTATGACAAAATAAGTGAAAATGCTATTGATTATTTTAAAATTAATGAAGAATATATAAATAGTTCATTTAATGTCAAAACTCATAAAGATTTAGCAGTTAATAGTCTTAATAGTGCTGATAAAGTTTTAAGTTATAATACAATCGGAAGTAAAGTTAAAAACTTTTTCTCAAATAGTCAAGAATTTAAAGAAAATTTAAATTCTTTTAATTATGATTTAAATAATTTTAATTATTTAGGTGTTTATAATTTTAAATCACAAGATAAAAAATTATCATTTACTTTTAAAAATTGAAATGGAAAAGAATTTTATTTATCATTGCCACTAAATGAAGAGCCGAAAGATGACTATAACATTGCTCTTGATTTTCCTAAAGATAAAGAAATTTCAAGTGCAAAAGATGTTTTAGCAGATATTAAAAATCGAACAATTGCAATTAATTATATCGTTAATGAAAATGGTTTTTCTAAAGTTGTTAGTGGAACTTCATGAGTATTTGATCACATTAAAGATAGTAATACATATTATTTAGCAACAAATATTCATGTTGTTTCAGAATTGATTAAAAACAAGGGAAAAGTTAGCTCTTTTTCCTATAGTTATAAATCAAATTTAGATATTTTACCCTCTTTAAATAATCCTGAAACATTAGACGGTAAATCCTATTTAGATGTATTTAGAAGATTTGATCGAAAAATAGAGTTTCCTTATGCTACTAAAGAAATTAATAATTCGCGATTTATTACAAAAGAATCGCAAGAATTTTGAAACAATTTAGAAATAATTCCTGTTGGGTTAAATGTTCCTGGAAATAATACTTTTACTGACTTTGCTTTAATAAAAATAACATTTCCTGAAGATAAAATTTATAGATCTTGAATAGGTAAAGAATATAAAATTCAAAACATCCCTGATCAAGTGCATTATTATAATCAAAATAAATTAGATTTTTTTATCAGTGATAAAATTGATTTTCCTAATAATTATCAACATCCTAAACATTTAAGTCCTCTTCCCATGGAATTAAGTTTTGGAGGTTATTTGGGCGGAGATAAATGAGTAGAAGTAACTCAAGTGCCTTATTTATCGTTTAACGATCTACAAAATAAAAGTGAAATTATTAATAATAAAGAATATAAAGGAATTGATTCAAGTTTAAATTTAAACAATATTAAAAGTGGGCACGGAATGTCTGGTTCGTTAGTTATGAATCAATTTAAACAAGTTGTTGGGATTTTTTGAGGCGGATATTTTAAAACTAGTGATAGCAATAATCAAATAGAAACGGGAACAGGAATTCTTGATACTTTATCAATTAAAAGAATTGAAGGAAAGACGATTTTAAGAACTTGACTAGATAAAACAAAAGACATTGAAACTGATTTAGATAAATTTGAACTTGAAAAAAGTAAAAATAAAATAGAGATTTTTTAATAAAAATTAAAACAAAAAAAGTTTTTGAAACTTTTATTATAAAAAAATCTTATTTATTTAATCATTTAGTAAAATTATTATATGCCAGAATTACCAGAAGTGAGAGTTGTTCGTCAAGAACTAAATAAATATGTAAAAAATAAAATAATCACTGATGTTCACGTTTTCAGAGATTCTTTTATTAAAGAAATAAAACCCGAAGAATTTAAAAAAGCTATTGTTGGTGAAACAATAATTGAAATAACCAATTATGGTAAATTTTTAGTTTTTCATTTAACAAATGGAAAAATTATTTTAAGCCATTTAAGAATGGAGGGAAAATATAATTTTTTCGACCCAGCAAAAACGCGCTTTTATCATGATTATGTTATTTTTGAACTAGATGGAAATACCAATTTACATTATAATGATACAAGAATGTTTGGTACTTTTCATTTGCGAAATGTTAATAATTATTTAACGATTGAACCATTAAGTAAATTAGCTAAAATACCTGCAGAAACTGATTTAAATACCTTTTATGATAAACTTTCAAAAAGTAAAAAAGCAATAAAAACATTACTTTTAGATCAAACATTTGTAGTTGGTCTTGGTAATATTTATGTTGATGAAGTTCTTTTTGCAACCAAAATTCATCCGCAAACTTTAGCAAATAAAATAAATAAAAAACAAGCAAAAATGTTATTAGAAACTGCTACTGATATTTTAGATCGTTCAACAGAATTGGGTGGTAGCTCCATCAATTCATATACCTCATTAAATAAGAAAAAAGGTAGTTTTCAAAACTTTTTACAAGTTCACACAAAAGTAAATCAGCCTTGTCCAAGATGCAAAAATAAAATTATAAAAATTAAAGTTAATGGAAGAGGGACATATTATTGTCCAGTGTGTCAACGTGAACAATAACTGAGATAGAAAATATACAATTGATTTACATGGACAAAATAGTGATGATGCAATTATTAAATTATCAAATGCCTTATTTTCTTTTTCTAATAACGAAAATTTAGATGAACTAGAAATTATTGTCGGTAAGGGAACGGGAGTTTTAAAAATTTTTATTCGTGATTTTCTTGAAAAAGAAGGACATTTTTTTATAGAAACTGAAGAAAGGGACAGCTTTATTGTCCTAAAAAACAATTTAAAATGATAGGAAAATATGAAAAAAAGTAATAAAGAAATTAATATATATAAATTCAAAATTGTTAAATATATTGGAATATTAGTTCGTAATACACTAATTGTTTTAACAGCAATAATTGCACTAATTACTTTAATTTCAATGATTTGTTTTTTAACAATTGAAAATGCAGATAATCATAGAATTTGATTTTTTATTGCACCAATTTTAGCAATATTTGTTGCAGTTATTTTTACTTCATATAATTTTTATATTTTTGATAAAGCATATAAAACTTTAAAAGAAAATAAAATGTATCAAGATTCATTAGAAGTTCTAGTTAGCAATTTTTTTATAATTAAAAAAAATCCAGATAAACTGGAGCAAAAAATAGAAAAATTAACTGCTCAAGAAAGTGATAGAAAATTTATTGTTTATGCTGTGACTAAATCTTTAAAATTAAGAAAATTGAATATTTTAAAATTAGAGCATGAAAATGAAGTTGAAAGTTGAATGTCAATTTTTGATAATGAAGAGAATCAATAATAATTTTAATTCAATTTAAAAGTTTGAAAAAATGAAAATAGATAGTTAAAAATCGCAACTATCTATTTTTTTATAAAATCAAAAAAAAAAAAAAAACTTTTTTTGATACTCTCGGCTAAGTTGTTATATAATTATAAAAGCATTTATTAAAGTCTTGTTAAAGATAATTAATTAAAGCTAGTAAAAATATTATTAAATTTAAAAAATAGAAAGGAATTAAAATGCCTACAATAGCGCAATTAGTAAGCCAAGGGCGTGTTAACAAAGTTAGAAAAACTAAAGCCCCTGCACTTATCGTTGGGTACAACTCTTTACACAAAAAAGAAACAAAATTACCTTCACCATTTAAACGTGGTGTTTGTACAAGGGTTGCAACTATGACACCTAAAAAACCTAACTCTGCTCTTAGAAAATATGCAAGGGTAAAATTATCAAATGGAATGGAAGTAACAGCTTATATTCCAGGTGAGGGACACAATTTACAAGAACACTCAGTTGTTTTAATTCGTGGAGGAAAAGTTAAAGATTTACCTGGGGTTAGATACCATATAGTTAGAGGAACACAAGATACAGCTGGTGTAAGTAAAAGAAATCAAGCTAGATCAAAATACGGAGCTAAAAAACCTAAAAAATAATTAAATTAAAATAAATAGGAGGAATATATGTCAAGAAGAAAACAAGCGCCAATTCGTGATGTTTTAGCTGATCCAATTTTTAACTCGAAATTAGTTACAAAATTAGTTAATGCTATTATGTTAGATGGTAAAAAATCAACAGCTCAAACAATTTTGTATTCAGCTTTTGATATTATTAAAGAAAAAACTGGAAAAGATCCATTAGAGGTTTTCCAACAAGCAATTAATAACATTACCCCTCAATTAGAAATTAGATCAAGAAGGGTAGGGGGAACAAACTACCAAGTTCCAATGGAAGTTTCAGCAAGAAGAAAACAAACATTATCATTAAGATGATTAATTAATTATTCAAGAATTAGAGCTGAAAAAACAATGGACTTAAGACTTGCAAATGAAATTATCGATGCATCAAATAATACTGGTGGAGCAATTAAGAAAAAAGAGGATACTCACAAAATGGCAGAAGCAAACAAAGCATTTGCTCATTTTAGATGATAATTATGGCAAGAAAATTTGATTTAAAAGATTACCGTAATATCGGAATTATGGCTCACATCGATGCAGGAAAAACTACAACAACTGAAAGAATTTTATTCCACACTGGTAAAATTCACAAAATTGGAGAAACACATGATGGTGGTTCTCAAATGGACTGAATGGAACAAGAAAAAGAAAGAGGAATTACTATTACTTCTGCTGCTACAACAGCATTTTGAAAAGACAAAAGAATTAATATTATTGATACCCCAGGACACGTTGACTTTACAGTAGAAGTAGAACGTTCATTAAGAGTATTAGATGGTGCTGTAGCGGTTTTAGATGCTCAATCTGGTGTTGAGCCACAAACTGAAACAGTTTGAAGACAAGCAACAAACTATAAAGTTCCTAGAATCGTTTATGTTAATAAAATGGATAAGGCGGGTGCTGATTTTGAAGCATCAATTCGTTCCGTTAAAGAAAGACTTGGGGGAAATGCTGTTGCTATTCAATTAAATATCGGTTCAGAAAATGATTATAGAGGTTTAATTGACTTAGTAGAAATGAAAGCCTTTGAATACGACGGAGAAAAAGAAGAGGAAGCAAAAGAAATTGAAATTCCTAGCCATTTATTAGATAAAGCAAAATTAATGAGAAGTCAGTTAATTGAAGCTGTTGCTGATTTTGATGAAGAATTAATGATGATGGCTTTAGAAGGAGAAGAAGTTTCAGCAGATAGATTAAAGCAAGCAATAAGAGTTGCTACTTTAACATCTGAATTTTTCCCTGTAGTTTGTGGTACATCATTTAAAAATAAAGGTGTTAAAAAAATGATCGATGCAGTAGTTGATTATTTACCTTCCCCTTTAGATGTTCCTGCAATTAAAGGATATATTGATGATGAAGTTATCGATGTTCCAGCATCGGATGATTTTGATTTTTCAGCATTAGCATTTAAAATTATGAACGATCCATTTGTTGGTACTTTAACATTTTTCAGAGTTTATTCAGGAGTTTTACAAAAAGGTTCTTATATTTATAATTCAACAAAAGATAAAAAAGAAAGAGTGGGACGTATTTTAGAAATGCATGCTAACTCTAGAGAAGAAATTGATGAAGTAAGAACAGGAGATATTGGAGCTGCAGTTGGGCTTAAAGATACATTTACAGGAGATACATTAATTTCTGAAAAAGCAAAACGTTTTGTGTTAGAAAAAATGGTTTTCCCAGAACCAGTTATTTCCCAAGCATTAGAACCAGCTTCTAAAGCAGCAACAGAAAAATTATCA
The DNA here is from genome assembly GCF_029854295.1 of Mesomycoplasma lagogenitalium. Classification (NCBI taxonomy): domain Bacteria; kingdom Bacillati; phylum Mycoplasmatota; order Mycoplasmoidales; family Metamycoplasmataceae; genus Mesomycoplasma; species Mesomycoplasma lagogenitalium. The sequence goes on along the minus strand of NZ_CP122979.1, from coordinate 723,120 downwards.
TTAGGATTACAAAAATTAGCAAATGAAGATCCTACATTTAGAACATGAACAGATGATGAAACTGGGCAAACAATAATTGCTGGTATGGGTGAATTACACTTAGATATTATTGTCGATCGTCTAAAAAGAGAATTTGGTGTTGAAGCAACAGTTGGAGCACCACAAGTTTCATATCGTGAAACAATTACAAAAGATGCTGAAGTTGAAGGAAAACACATTAAACAATCTGGTGGTAAAGGTCAATATGGTCATGTTTGAATTAAATTTGAACCTAATCCAGATAAAGGATTTGAATTTGTTGATAAAATCGTTGGTGGTAAAATACCTAAAGAATACATTAAATCAATTCAAAAAGGTCTTGAAGAAAAAATGGCAGCTGGAATTTTAGCTGGATATCCAATGATCGATTTAAAAGCCACATTATTTGATGGATCATACCATGATGTCGATTCATCTGAAATGGCTTATAAAATTGCTGCATCTAAAGCTCTTACAAAAGCAAAAGATGCTATTGGAACTGTTTTATTAGAACCAATTATGGATGTTTCTGTAGTTGTGCCCGCTGATTATTCAGGGGATGTTATGGGAGATTTATCTCGTAGAAGAGGACAAGTTAAAGAACAAGAAACTAGATCTGATGGTGCTAATATTATTAGAGCAGATGTTCCTTTATCAGAAATGTTTGGATATTCAACTCAATTAAGATCTATGACTTCAGGTAGAGGTACATACCAAATGCAATTTGATCACTACGAAGTAACACCAAGACAAATTGCCGATGTAATTATTAAAAAACGTGCAATTAAAGCTGATGAAGATTAATATTAAAATACAAAGTGCGACTTTGTATTTTTTTATTTTTCCAATTTAAATAAAGATATAAATTAAATATTTCATCATTTTAAAAAAATATAAAATTAAAATATTAAAAGTGCAAAATTAAATTTTTATAAAAATATTTTGTTTTTTAAAATTTTATAATAAAATACTCAAACTATGAAAAAACACTGATTTAAATATTTAAGTATTATAAATTTATCAACTGCAGCAACTATATTATTTAGTTCTTGCTCATCTGAGGTTGAAAATGTAAATGTACCCGATGAAGATAAAAATAAAGATGGTATTAAAGACGATAATAAAGATCAAAAGTCAAATGTAGATAATAAAAATAAAATAAGTAAAAACGACGATAATAAAAACACATTAATTTTAAAAGATGAAAATGATAATAATAAAGATCAAAAAACAAGCAATAATCAAACTGATAAATTCCAAAATGTAAATAAAGATCAAACTGATAATAATCAAGTTGATAAATCAAAGAAAAATGAGCAAATTAAAACTACTGATAAAAGAGAAAATTTTTTAATTCCAAAAGATTTAGAGCAATGAGTTTTAAATCTTTTTCCCTCTTTAGTAGGTTCAATGCTAGTTTATAATGAAAATTTAGATAAACTAAATTCACTTCAATATAAAAAGGAAGGTTTAAACAATATTAACTATTCATTTTTATCAAGTTATAACAATGCAACTGAAATATTTAGAGAAGAAAAATATAATTTAAATTTGGCTTTAAAACAACTATTTTTTGAAACTAATAATTCAGATGATCAATATGAATTTGATTATAAAGTTAAAGCGGTTAAAGCTGATGATTTAAATGGAACATTAGACATTGAAGTACAAATTGAAAATTTAAAAGATAATTCAGGTATTACAAATATTTTTACAAAAACATACAGTTTTTCAAATTTTAGAAAAATCAATAAAGAAAATTTTAAAAACTTTTTTAACTTTAACTTACATCGTCCTGATTTTAAAGAAATTTTAAAGAAATTAAAACTAGTTGATATTATTAAACAAAATGCAGCTAACAATCAAAATGAAAGAGAAATTAATAGTTTATTTAATAATAAAATTGATTTTTTTAAAAAATTAATGCATTCTAAATTATCGGTTATTTTAAATGATAATGAAAAAAATGCATATCATTTAAAAATGGCTGATAATAAAATTGAAAATTTTAAAGCACGAAATGATAATATTGCAATTTACCCCTTTGTTACTAATTTATCTGACAATATTATAAAAAACATTAATTTTTATTTTGTAAATACCAGCGATAGAGGATTAAGTTTAAAAATAACAGTTGACTATGAATTATTTTTACTTAAATCTACCTCAATGAGCGATATGGTAGATATTGGTTTTACTGACCAAGTTATTAGTTGACAAGAAAGTTATATTTTACCAATAGACAGTTTAGATAATGAATAATAAAAAAGCTTTTTTAGATCCTAAAACTGTTTTAGATTATAGCAATGCCACTTTAAATGTAAAACTATGAAAATCAGAAGAATTTTTAATTAATAAATATGTAAATAAAGATGCAAAAATTTTAGATTTAGGCTGTGGTTCAGGAAGAACAACTTTTGCTCTTTATGAACAAAATTATAAAAACATTGTTGCTTGCGATATTTCCCAAGCAATGATTGAAAATGCAAAAATAATTAATGAAGACAAAAAATATCTTATTGATTTTTTAGTTGCCGATGCAACAAATTTGCCTTTTGAAACAAATACATTTGATTTTGTATTATTTTCCTTTAATGGTTGACCTGGAATTCCTCTAGAAAAAAGCAGAATTAATGCTTTAAAAGAAGTTGAAAGAATTTTAAAAGATAATGGAATTTTTATTTTCACAGCCCACGAAAGAGATGAAAAAGAATATTTACTTTATTATAAAAATTATTTAGAAGAATGTAGTGAATTTACATATGAAAAATATGGTAATTTTATTTTTAAAAATGAAAATAAAATTTGCGATTTTCTTCATTTATATTCCAAAACTGAATTAATTGAATTAATTTCAAATAATACTAATTTAACTATTTTAGAAATTGTTGATAGAGATAAAAATTTTTATGAATCAAATGAAGTTAAAAAATTTTCAGACAACACTACATTTTGAATATTAAAAAAATAATAAATTAAAAAAAGTAGACTGATAAAAAGGTCTACTTTTTATATGTAAAATTATTAAAATAAGGATTTTAATAACTTATTTTTAAAACTATTATTTCCTCTTCCAGGACCAGGAACGTTATGAGATCTAGAACCTCTTTTGTCATTGAAAAACATTTGCCTATTTTTTTAATATTTATAAATAAAAAATTAATAATAGCCATTTTTATTTTAAAAAAAATAAAAAAATGGCGATCCCGAGAGGATTCGAACCTCTGACAACAAGCTTAGAAGGCTTGTGCTCTATCCTGCTGAGCTACGGAACCACTAATATGTATTATAGCATATTTTTTTATTTTTTTAATATTTATTTTCTATTCTTTTTAAATTAATTTCAACCTTTTTAAAATAGGCATCAATTAATTCTTGTTCTTTAACATTTAAAATATTTAAAAAACCTAAAATTAAAGAATATAATTTTCTTAAATTTTCTTTATTAAAATTTTCTTGAAATTCAACTGCCGCTTTAAATGCATGTTTAAATTGGAAATTTACATTATCAGAAGCTACAAAAGGGTTAATTTCGCTTTCTAATTCTAACTTGTTTGCACAAGAACTTAAAAAGTGAATAATATCTGCTCACTCTTCCATTATTTTTTCTTTATTAATATTTTTATTTAATTTTCAATATTTAAAAGTTTGAATTTCGTTAGCGAATTCAGCTATTTCTACAATAATTGCTAAAGTAATTTTATTAGCTAAATTATCTTCTCCGTTGTTAGCCTCGCTTCTTAATGTTCCAAATTTTAAATCGATTTCTTTTTGGCAGTCAAATATCTTTTTTAAATTCATAATAGCATTATTATAAATGAATTTAATTAATTGAAAAGATTAATTTTAAAAATTATAATATTCATTTTATTTAATTAATGTAAATAAAAAAAATAAAAAAAGTTTCTGTTTTTTTAAAAATCTTGTATAATGTTAAAGCAACAAAGAAATGCTCGAGTGGCGGAATAGGTAGACGCAAGGGACTTAAAATCCCTCGGTGGCAACACCGTGCTGGTTCAAGTCCAGTTTCGAGCACCATATGCGCCCTTAGCTCAGAAGGTAGAGCAAATGGCTTTTAACCATTGGGTCAGAGGTTCGAATCCTCTAGGGCGTACCATTTCAAATGTTGACCTAATCACCAAGTTTTTTGGTGATTTTTTTTATTTTTTTTAGATTTTGCTAAATTAAATTCACTATTACTATCTATAAAATAACTAAAAATTCAAAGAAAAGTACTACTTTTAATTTTATTGTTGTATAAAAAAATAAAACAAATTAAAATTTAATTATAGAAATAAAAAATGAGGTTATATATGAGAAAAAACAATTATAAAAAATTATTATGAAAATTAGGAGGAACTATATCTACAGTTTTTCCTATTGCAATTGCTGTTTCTTGCGGAAATGAATTAGAAAAAGTTGCTAATCAAGATCAAAGCAAACATTATGCGACAACTGATTATTCAAAAATTAATCAACTTGTTGAATCTAAAAATGAAGAAATTGCCAAAGCTAAAGAAAGTGGTAATTTTAAAGAATTAAGAATAGGACTGATCACTAGTGGAGGTACCGTTGATGATAAATCGTTTTATCAATCGATTTGAGAGGGTGTTTCTAGACACTCATTACAAGTAGGTGCTACTTGAAATAAAACTGTTTATAATTCAACTTCTGATTTAACAAGAGATTATAATTCTTTTATGCTTACTGATTTAAATGTGTGAATTTTAAGTGGTTATAAGCATAGTAATGCTTTTAAAATATGATATTCTCAAAATAAAAAAGAATTTGATGAAAGAGATATTATTGTCATCGGAATTGATTTAGAACTTTCTGATTCGGAAGTTAAACCAGGAAAAATAATTACAATTAATTTCAAATCAGAAGAAGCAGGATGAATGGCAGGTTATGCAGTTGCTGATTATTTAGCAAATACTGTAGCGGATGATGAAAAAAGAAAAGTCACTACTTTTGGTGGTTCTGACGAAGGGGCTGTAACCGATTTTATCGCTGGTTATTTAACGGGAATTGATGCTTATAATCAAACAAGCGATAAAAAAACCAAAATCTCTTCTCAAAATAATGGAGTAGTATTAGATATTGGTTATGAAATTGCTGTCCAAGGTACAGAAGCGAAACTAAATAATATTTTAACAACAAATGATCCATTAGTAATTTTTCCAGTAGCTGGTGATTTAACAAAAGCAACAGTTGAAGCGATTAAAAAATTAAAGAAAAATCAATTAGTAATCGGAGTTGATACCGATCAATCTAAAGCGTTTGAAAAAGAAGGAGAATCTAAAGAACAAGAAAGTGATTCTAAATACTTTTTCACTTCAGTAGAAAAAAGACTGGGAGCTACTATATATCGGGTATTAACTGATTTATGATTGAAAAAAGGGAATAAATCAGATATTATTCCTGATTTTGAATTTAATAAAACAAATGCTAATGTAAAAGAGGGTTATAAAAATGATTTTGTTGGAATATCTCCAACAGCAATTACGGGAGAAAATAAAGTTCAAGCACAAAAATCTTTAGATAAAGCTAAAAATAAATTTGAAGAGTTAGTTAATGCTTCTAATGAAAAAGATGTAAAGAAAATTTTAGGAATTCCGGAAATGAATATCGATTCACAAAAAGGAAACGAAGAAAAAATCAATCAATTAGTTGTTAAAATTAATTCTAATTAATTTTTAATGATGGTTATAGTTATATAACAGTAAATTTATTTGTTTTAAAAAAACGATAATATAAAAACGAGTAGCGAAAACTACTCGTTTAATTGTTTTATTTATTTCACTTGATATCCCCGTTGTCTAAATGTTAAATTTAAAATTCCGTCTTTAATAAAACTTTGTTTTTCTTGTAAAAGATTGGTAAAGTATTTTTTACTTACAAAAGGTATATAACCATTATAAATTGCTTCAATTGCTTTGAAATCATAATGTATTATTACATTTTCAATTGGCGAAAATGTAATAATATCATTTTCATTCATTTTATTAATTTTATTAATATCCAATTGTAAATTATAACCTCTTAATTTCATCAATTTATTAAATAGAACAAAGTTTTTATCACCATTAAACGAAAAAATGATTTCACGGTTAAAAAATTCATTTTTATCAATCATATCTTCAATTGTTTTTGTATGTTTTAAAACAAAATTTCTTGATTTGGGAGTGAATATTTTGTAAATTGAAGGAACTAATCAAAAACCATTATTATTTCAATTTATTTTGACTTTTTTTATTTCTTTGAACATAATTTATTTTAAATATTTATTGATAAAATTGAAAATCCCTTCGTCGTTATTTGAATCTGTAATAAACGTTGCTTTTTCTTTTATAACATCTTTACTTTGTCCCATTGCGACTGAATATTTAGCAACTTCAAACATCGACACATCATTTTGTTCGTCTCCAAAAACTAAGGTTTCTTCTAAATTAAAATTATTAGTTTTAGAAAGTACTTCAAGTGCATAACCTTTTGAAGATCCTTCCGGCATTATATCAATTACTTTTTCTTGTGATTGAATTATATAAACTCCCTGAAATTTAGTTAATTCAGGTTTGATATTTTCAATATCTTTTTCTTGACTATCACTTTTTATAACTAAAAATTTTACAATATCGAATTTTTTAATATCGAAATCATTTTTTGTTTTTGAATTTAAAATCGTTAGATTAAATTGAAATTGTTTTTCTCTTTTTTCAATACTACTTTTTAATCAATTAAATCAATCAGCTTGATAATTTTCTCTTGAATAACCGTAAATTTCGCTAGTTGTATACATTAAAAAAGTAATATTATTTTTAACTAATAATTGAAAAATTTGTTCACTAATATTTTTATTAATTGGATTTTTATAAACTAGTTTATCATTTTTAAAATCATAAACCAATGCTCCATTACAACCGATAATAGGAAAATCACAATTCAATTTATAATATTCTTCTTTAGCAAAATAAACAGGTCTTCCAGTAACGATGGAAACTGTTTTTCCCTCTTTTTGCATCTTTTTTAAAATGGAAATTGTTTTTTGACTAATTTCTTTATTAGAAGTTAGTGTTGTACCGTCTAAATCTAAAAATATATTTTTAATTTTAGTCTTTAAGTTTTTGTCCATAATAAGCATTTTTTCCGTGTTTTCTATAATAATGTTTATCTTGAAGTGTTTTATTTGCTTGCACTTTTTTCGAATCAACACTCAAAGTGTAAATTGCCATTTTAGCAACTTCTTCGAGTGTTAATGCTAAATTAACCGCATCTTGAGGGCTTTTAATTGATCAAACAAATGGTCCATGCTCTTTTACTAGTGTAGCACTAGTTGATTCGAAACTAATATTATTTTTTTTATAATGCTCAATAATTACAAGTCCGGTGTTGTGTTCGTATTGTCCATTAATTTCTTCATCAGTTAATTCCCTTGTGCACGGCACTGAACCATAAAAATTATCTGCATGTGTAGTTCCAAAACACGGAATTTCTTTTCCTGCTTGCGCTCAACCTACAGCAAATGGGGAGTGAGTATGTACAATGCCCTTGATGTTTTCATTCGCTTTATATAAAAGTGTATGAGTCGGAGTGTCGCTAGAAGGATTTAAACTTGATTCGATAACATTATTATCCATATCAACTACAACCATATGATCTGCGGTCATTTTTTCATAACTTACACCAGATGGTTTAATTACCATATATTTACGATCCTTTGTTATTCCAGAAACATTTCCTCAAGTGTGTATTGCCAATTTATATTTATACAAAAGCATATTAGCTTGATAAACTTCTTCTTTTAATTTTTGAATTTCTTGTTTATCCACTTATCTCACCTTCTTTCACTGCAAGTGATAAAATTCTTTTGCTTTTTTAAGAAGTTCAACATTTTCTTTTAAAGTTTCATCTTTATTATTTTTAGATCACATTTCAATCAAAATAGGACCTTTAAAATTAATTTTTTTAATTGCTTTGAGTGATTTGGGAAATTTAACAGTCCCTTTACCTCATTCCACTTCTTTAAATTTACTTGAAGTTGTATCTTTAAAATGAAAGGCAATGATTTTATCTTTTCCTAACATTATTTCGTTTTCAACATCATTAGTAAATTGATTTAAATTTCCTAAATCAGGATATACAAAAAAGTTAGGCATATTAATTTCTTTTAAAAAAGTTAAACACTTAGAAATTGTTCCAGCAAAAGGTGTATCCATTGTTTCGAACGCCAAATCTACACTATATTTTTGAGCTAATAATGCACATTTTTTCATTCCTTCTATAAATCTTTTTCTAGTTGTTTCATTTGCTTTCTCATAATAAACATCATAAGCAGCCATTTGAATAATTCTAATACCTAGTTTTTTGGCTAAAATTAATGCTTTTTCCATTATTTCTAAAGCTTTTTTTCGAATAATTGGATCTTTAGAACCGAATGGAAATTTTCTATGTGCACTTAAACACATTGAATTAAAATAAAAATTTTTCTCAATTAATATTTTTCTCAATTCATTAATTTGTTGGTCGGTTCAATCTAATCTTTCTAAACGAAAGTCAGATTCATCAACACTAAATTCAATAAAATCAAATCCAGCTTCTTTAGCTATATCAATTTTTTCTGCTCAAGAAAATTTATTATTTATTGCCTTTTCATAGATTCCTAAAAATCTATTTTCAGTATTTTTTAAATTCATCTTTAAATTCCTTAGCTGCTAATTCTGGGTTTTCTGCGTCTCTAATGGATCTTCCTGCAATAAATATATAAATAGGAATATCTTTAAATAACTTAATATCTTCAACAGAAACTCCGCCAGTTACAGTTACTTTAAATCCTAAGTTCGCTAGTTTAGCAACTGTTTCGATATCGTTTTTACCTCATTTAACACCCGCCGCTTGTGCATCGCGCGCTCTGTGTCAAACAACTTGAGGAACTCCGGCTTTTTTTCATTGTTCTACTTGTTCTCATGTGAAATTAGTTGTCATTTCAACTTGAATTTCTTTATTATCTGAGAAAGTTTTTGAATATTCAACTAAATCAGCCATTGTAGCATTTTCTGCAGCACAAATTGCTGTTGTATAATCTGCGCCATTTTCGAAAAACATTTTAGCAAACACTTTTCCAGCATCGGCAATTTTTCCATCTGCAACGATGATTTTATCTGGAAAATGTTTTTTAATTTCTGAAATGGCTTTTTTTCCTTCGGATGCTAGTAAAATTGTTCCAACTTCAATAACATCAATATATTTTGCAGCTTTTTTTACAGAATTAATAGCATCTTCTATTGTTAAATTGTCTAGTGCAATTTGTAATAATGGTAATGACATTATTCTCCTTTATTATTTTTATTGTAAATATTTTGTAAAATCGGTTTTTTCAATTATTTCTAATACTTCTTCTTTTGTCTTAGCATTCATAATTGAGTTCAATGTTTTTTGGTCTTCGAAAACAGCAACAATTTGAGGAAGAGCTTCAGAGGTATGGACATCTGCACTCGTTGCTCCTAAGGCGATTAAAATTTTTACTGGTCTTGAATCATTTTCGAAGTATACCGCGTCTTTAAGAGTTACTAAAGAAAAGCAATTTTCTAAAACACCAGCATCACTTTGAGCATGTGGCATTGCTAAATTTTCCGATATTATGTAATAAGGCCCATAATTTAATGTGCTTTCGATTACTGCATCATAATATCTTGGTTCTACTAATTTTTTATCTATTAATGGTCTAATAGATAAATAAACAGCTTCTTTTCAGTCTTTTGCTGTTAAATTTAAACTAATAGTATCGTTTTCTTTTAGTATTTCAAGTAAATTAATTTTTTTCATATTACATCCCTAATGCAACTTTTAAAGCATCTTTAATTTCTTTTTCATCCATTAAATTGACAACACCAACAATTTTAGCTTGTTGATTGTGGTTAAATTCGCTTGATAAATGTTTTGAAGATATGATGATATCAACTGAATTAGTCATTCCTTTTGATTGTCCCATTGAAAGTGCTTCTACAGTAGCATCAATCCCTAATTCTTTACAAATTTTTTGTACTTTTAATTTAATTATCATACTTGTTCCCATTCCATTTCCACAAGCAGCGATGATTTTTAATGTTTTGTTCATTTTTCTCCTTAATGAAAATAGTTAGCAAATGCTAACTATTTTAAATTTTTTTATTTATTTTTTTAATTTAATTAGTTAGTCACTAATTCTGTTTTCAATTTTAACATTTTTTGTAAAAATGTTTGTTTTGTTTGAGTTCCATTGTCTACTATTTGTGCTAATACAACTAATCCAATCATTGTAACTGGAACTAAAATTCAAGCAATAACAATGTGGTAAGAAGAAATTCACATTAATATACCGAAGTATAGGTTTCAGTCAGCCATACCGATGAATCCTGTATCAACTGGTGAAAATGCTCCTGCTGTATTAGAAATCGCTTTAGTAGCAAAAGATACAACAATAATTTCAACTAGTCCTATTAATCCAGGAAGTATAACAGCTGCTTTTCATCCACCCGAAGCATTTGCATAAACCCCTAATGCACCAGAGTTGAAAAATAGTGTTATAAATAATGGAATTGTTACAAATACAACATTTTGTCCTGGAATTGCTGCTAATCCTATCATTAAAGCAACTCCTAAAAATTGTCCAATAACACCAGAAATAAATCCAAATGTTACTGAGTTAATCGAAAATCCATATATTGCAGCAACGTCAACGGCAACCACTGCTCCAGGAATAACTTTTTCACTAATTCCGTGGAATGATTGTTGCAATTCTGTAATAAACATTCTTACACCAGTCATAATAGCGATCAATGAAGCTACTAATTTAAATGCTCCACCTAAAATATTTAATACAAAATTAGCACCACCGAATGTTCCATTTCATACAGCTAATTCGCCTTTTAATGATGTTCAGTCTTTGCTTAATAAATCAGGTTTAGCAATGATTAAAATTAAAATTAAGATAAAGAATAATATCGAAATAATAACTGTTTGAGTAAAGATATTATCTTCAAATATTTTTAAATAACTTGGAAGTTTTTTAGTTTCAGCTGAATCTTCTTTTTTACCAAAAAGTCTTCCTAATTTATAAGTTGTAGCAATTGCTAACATTTGTTGGTGTCCAATTGAGAAACCAGAATTTTGTGTTACCTCGTTTGTTCCTCTAAGTGTAGCACTAGAACCTACAGCTCAGTAAATTCCTAAGAACAATCCAGACATAACAATTATTCCAACTTGTTCGCCTGGATTAATTGTACCGTCAAATATTCTTAAATCTTGGAACAAGATTATGTAGAATATTGTAGTAACAACAGCAGCTTGCTGTAACATAACGTGTCCAGTTATCATTAAACTGTTTGTATTTGTAAATTTTTTAAGAGCAACCATAATAATATTTACTATGAATCCTGCTAAAAATGCAAATGAAATTAATGAAACGTATGAGTTACTAAAAATGTTTGATGTTCCCTCTCCTGCTCCGAAAAATGCATTAGAACTTGCTAATGAGAAGTAAGGATCTAAAGGAACAACACCTTGACCTAAATTCTTAATTTCATTAAATACAGGTTTTGCTAATCCAGTTAAAGAAGCAGAACCAATTCCTAATAATAAATATCCTATAATTGTTTTTAAAGCACCGATTAAAGAATCTTTTATTCCTCTTCCAACAACTAGATACCCTAGTAGCGTTAGAGAACCTAAAATCAGCGCTGGTTGTTTTAAGAAGTTGTCTAAATACACTTTATTTAATAAAAATAAAAAGGCATCTAGTCAAGCATTTGAACCCCATGGATCTACACCCTCTTTAGGAACTGCCGCCTTAACTAATAATGTAACTAGAATAATTATTAAGTTAACAGCTGCAAATATAGATCAACCGATTAATGCTTTTTGTTTCTTTTTGCTATTGATCTTATTAACCATTTCCCCTCTTATTATTTAACTTTTAATTGTTTTTTTAATTCTAAAACTCTAGGATTAACTTTAGATACATCATATTTTCTTTTTGCATCAAAAGTCAATATTTCCCTAGGGTTATTTACCAAGATATCTTGGATTGCTTCTTCACTAACACCTACTTGTCTTAGTAAAGGTAAAAATCTGTCAAATAGATACCCTAAACCAAAAGTTTGTTTTCCTTTTTCAATTCCATAATTTCTTTGGTATAAAATTCTTCCAGCATCTAAAGCCATGGTGATGTGTTTTTGATATCCTTTGTCTACTAAGTATTTAATGTTTTCAGCTAAAGTTGCATCTGTGTAGTATTTAACTCTATCTGGCCCATCAAAACAAAGTGTTACACCCAATTCTTTTATGATTTTTTCATAGTAGTATTTATCTGGGTTTTTATTTAAGTGAGATAATTGAATTTTTCTCGGATTTGCTCCAAAATCGATTAAATGTTGAGCAGCTTCATAAGCCATTGTTCCCAATTGTGTATGAACCAAAATTGGTGCCCCTGTTTCAATACTTGATCTAGCAGCAATTTCAAGTGATTTTAATTCTAATCTATCAATAGCAGCATATCCTGTACCCGCTTTAATAATACCTGCTTTTGATTTAGATCTTTTTACAACTGGACCACTATAGTTTAATTCATCCATCCCAACTTCAATTTCAGCTTTAACCATTTCAACGATATCATCTATTGGTGCTAAAGATAATCAAGAAGCTCCTTTATCATAAAATGCAGCTTTGTGGAAACCTGTTGACATAATGATGTTAGCTTTTCCTCTTAATTTTTCTGCAATTTCTAGCATCTTGTAGACATCTCTACCAACATTAGGTGGATCCATTGTAACCATCGTTTTTCCACCTTTTTCAATAAATTCATCCATTTCTTTAAGTGCAGCATCTACAGACATCATAACAAAGTCTGGGTGCTCATGTGCTTCAGGACCATAGTTTTTAATTAAATGGTCATGACAGTCAACGACACCTAATTCCTTAGGATCAATATCCCCAAGAACAGTTCTTGCGAATTTTTCCATTTTTTCCTCCGTTTTTATTTTTTACAAAAATATTATACTTGTTTTTCATAAAGTGGTTCAAATTTGTTCAAAAAAGTTCAAATTTGTTCATTTTTTAAATAGTTTTAACTTTTTCTCACATTTATTTAATTGTGTAATTTTATTATTTTTATCTTGGATTTTACTGTCAAAAATTTAGGAAAAATCGCCTGTTTTTCCTAAATTTTTCCATTTTTTGGCAAAAATCACTAAAAATTGACATTATATGTGGAGGACAAAATGGAAAAACAAGAAAAAAAATTTACTAATTTTCATAAGACAAAAAATTCTAAAAATCAGCGAAAAAAAATTAAAAATATTTTTTCAGAAAAAAAGAAAAATACAATTTATGAAAACGATCTTTTTAGAGATTATCTAAAAGGTGTTTATAAATCTAATAAAGATTTAGATAAAAAAATAAAAAAATGAAAACTTATATTTAGGAGATATTATGGAAATAAAAAAGATCATCATTGATGGTAATAAAAAAATTCAAAAAGAAAAAAATGAATTTAACTTTAATGTTAAAAAAATGGAAGAAATTAGTTTTTTCGACTTTGCTATAAGCGCTGTTGAAAAATACTTCAGTTTGTTGAAAAAAATTGATAATAAACAAAAAAAAGAAGAAATACTTGATCACATTTCAAAATTAGTTAAGGATTTAAGAAAAGCATCTGACTTTTTTTCAAATGTTATTGCTAATGTTAAAGAACATACCAGCATTATTAATGCGATATTTCTTGATGAATTTGAAAATGAAAAATAATAGGAGAATAATATGGAAATTTATAAAATAGGAAAAATAGTATCAAAAAATAAAAATTACATTATTTTAGAAAGTAATTTCATTGGCAATTTAATATATGTTGCAAATAGTGAAAGATTTATAAAAGGAGAAAATCGTAAAATTTATATTTATAAATGAGAAAACGAATATCAAAAAACAACTTACGGATTTGAAAATTTCCGTGAAAGAATCTTATTTGAAGATTTAGTTAACATTTCAGGAATTGGACCGAAGACAGCCATTTCAGTTTTAAACGAAAGTTGAGAAAAAATAATGTTATTAATATCGGAAGGAGATTGAGAAAAACTTTCTAAATTTCCTTACATATCTCAAAAAACCGCTAAGCAGATTGTCTTTGAATATCAAAAAAAATATCAGAGAATAATTGAGACAATGAGAAAAAATAATGACGAAGGCAATGACGAAAATAAAGATGATAATAATTCAATTCAATCAAATTTATTTACTGGAAAATTAGATTATAAAGTAGCATCAGAATTGGAAGATACTTTAAAAATTTTAGGTTTTCAAAAAAAACAAATTGATTTAGCTGTTTCTTCTGTAGAACCAAATGAAAATTTTGAAATTTTAGTTGAAAATGCAATTAGGATTATTTCAAATGCAAGAGAATTTAGAAATCAGACCTAAAAACTTTGATGAATTTATTGGACAAAAAGAGTTGGTAAACACTTTAAAAGTTTTAATAAATTCATCTAAAAAAAGACATAAAAATTTAGACCATATTTTATTTTATGGCGCGCCAGGATTAGGCAAAACAACTTTGGCAAAAATTATCTCTCTAGAAATGAAAGAACAAATCAAATTTGTTCAAGGATCTTTAATTGAGAAAAAATCAGATGTTCTATCAATTTTCGGCTCGATTAAAAAAGGAGATTTAATTTTTATTGATGAAATTCATTCTCTAAATAAAAATGTTGAAGAATTACTTTACAGCGCAATGGAAGAATATGTAATAGATATTCAAATAGGAGTTGAAGGTGAAAGTAAAATTATGAGAATGAAATTACCAGAATTTACATTAATTGCTGCAACTACTAAAATCGATAAAATTTCTCAACCATTAAAAGATCGTTTTGGTTATTTAGCAAAGTTAAAAAGTTATAGTAAACAAGATATGGCAATTATTATTAAAAATTCATCGAAAAAATTAAAAATTAAAATAGATGATCAAGATATTGACTATATAACGACATTTACTAATTCAACTCCGAGAATAGCAAATAATATTTTAAAAAGAATTAGGGATTTTTTCATCTATGAGAAAAAAGAATTTATTGATCGAACACTAATTGACAAAACACTAAAAAATATCGGAATTCATCGGAAGGGGTTAAATAATTTACATATTGATTATTTAAAAATGGTTGGTCAAGTATTTAGAAAAAAATCTGTTTCGCTAGATGTAATTTCGGGAATTTTAAAAGAAAGCAAGGAAAATATTTTAACAAATATTGAACCTTTACTTTTACAATTAAATTTAATAGAAAAAACTAGCAGAGGAAGAAAAATAACAGATTCTGGTATCGAATATTTAAAAACAATTTGATAAATTACTATAAAAAACATTAAAAAAACAAAAAATGTCTTATAATAATAAATATTATTATGATAAAAGACTTTTTTAAAAAAATTTTTACAATGAAAAATTGAAAAAGGTGATTAATCGCTTTTTTCACTTTTTCTTCTGTCTTAGTTACTATTACTTTAGGCTCTAAATATTATATTTCTAAAAATGCAAACAAATCCATTGAATATGGTGGCGGAGCAGAATTATTAGTTGAAGTAAAAACTAATAACGACCAATTAAATAAGGAAATTATTGAAAAAGCAGATACTGAAACATTTGATCGTTTAACTGGTGGAACAGGATTAAGTGGAACACAAGTGAATATTCAAGGTGATGGGAAAATAAAAATTTCTCAAAATGGAATTCATACTGTTGATCAACTTTCTAATTTTGTTAATCAAGTAACTAAAAAACAATATTTAATAGCAACTGATATGGATGGTAAACCACTATTTTTAAATGGCAAATTTGTTGCTGATCAAAATGTTGATTATAATGATTTACAAAATTTTAATGAAAACTTATATAGTATCCCAATTAAGCCGGGTGGTGCATTTGCTCAAATTGATCATAATAACAGAAATCAAATTTCAGTAGCTTTAAAAGACAACGAAGCACAAGTTGAATGAACTAAAGCAACTGAATATATTTCTAAAAAAGATCAAAATAAAAAAGCGCTTTTGATTTGAACTAATTTAAAAGATTTAATTTCAATGGCTAAAAATGATTTTGCTTCTCAATGAGCAAATGCAAAATATAATCCATACAATTTTGTTTATGTTAATGAAGATCCAAATAGAAAAAATATTGGAACAAATCAAAAAATTAAATTTTCTCAACCAATTTTAAAACAAGAACAATTTGATGCACGAAAATATTTAATTTCTGTTCTTCCGGTTTTTCAACCATTAACTGGAGAAACATTTATTATTCAAAATGATTTTTCATCAGCTGATGCTAAGCAATTAGCACTAGATATTAATTACGGTGCCCAAGATTATCATTTAAAATTACTTTCTTCTTCTTTTATTTCTTTTGAACAAGGAAATCAAACTTTTAATTATTTATTAATTGCAGGTATAGTTGTTTTATCATTAATTTCAATTTTTTTAATGGTTAATTATGGATTATTGGGATTTTTATCAACCATTTCAATGAGCCTATACATATTTTTAACTTTATTATTATTCACAACAGTTAGAGGAGAATATTCTCCTTCAACTGTTGCTGCATTAATTTTGGGAATTGGTTTAGCAATCGACTCAAATATAACGATGTTCGAACGATTTAAAAAGGAAGTTTATTATGGCTCTAATTTATTAAAAGCAAATAGTAAGTCAAATAAATTTTCACTACCAATTATTTTAGATTACACTGTTGTTGGTATTTTATTTTCTGTTTTATTATTCTTTTTAGGTGAAAAAGAAACTAAAATATTTGCATCTACTTTATTATTTTCTTTAATTTTTACAATTATAATTATGCTTTTTTTCACAAGAGCAATGGCAACATTATTAATAAAAACTGGCATTTTTGATGAAAGAAAACAACTGCTTGGAATTCAAAAAAAATATTTACAAAAATTTGAAAGAGGATATACTCCATTATTGGAAAGACCTGATTATATAAAAATTTCTAAATTTAGTAATTATGTTCCCTTGGCGATATTTATAGTAGCAATTATTGTCTTTACTGTTTTTGCCTCTATTAATAAAAACTTTTTATCTGGATTTAATTTATCTGTACAATTTGGTGGCGGAGCAAGCATATTAATTGAAAGCGCCGATAATAATGGCAATTTAATAAACTTTGAAAAAGCTTTAAAAATAAAAGAATATTTAGAAAATCAGGGGATAAATAACGATAATAATCAAATTGTTTTACAAAAAATAAGTAATAATTTTGATATTTATAATGTTAGTGTTGTAACAAATCAAAATATTTCAGATATTGTTAACAAAATATCAAATGATATTCAAAATCAATTTACTAATATTAATTTTATAACTTACAATATTTCCGCACAGGAAAGCAATTTACTAGTTATTAATACAATTATTTCATTATTAATTTCTTTATTAGTGGCAATTATTTATATTTTTATTAGATTAAAATGAACATATGCAATAGCGATAATTATTTCATTATTACATAACGTTTTAATTGTCTTATTATTATTTATCATATTTAGAATTGAAATTTCTAATTCATTTATTTTAGCAATGCTAGTAATAATTGGATTTTCAATCAGTGATAGTACTATTATTTCTACTAAAATAAGAGAAACAATTAAAGATTTTCCTTATCAAGAAGTTCAAGATGCTCAAAGACTAAAATCCATAGTTAATAAAACTATTAGAGATTCAATTAAAAGATCACTGTTTATATCTGCTATTTTAATTATTAGTACTTTAATATTAATTTCATTTAATGGTGCTATAAATCTAAATTTTGCAATTGCAATTATTTTTGGATTTATATTCACCAGTTATTCTTCATTATTTATCGCTCCATTTATTTGATTATTAATTGAAAATATTAGAAATAAAAGAAAATCAAAAAGAATTAGAAGCGGTTATTGAAATACACAAAAAGTTAAAGAACAAACTTTCCACGGAATTAATGATTTCCAACATTAAATTAAGGAGTAATTATGTTTATAAAACCGAAGGGAACTAGGGATATTTTCGGAAATAATGCAATACTTTTTGAAAGAGTAAGAAGCGAGTTTTTTAACATTTGTAAATTATGAAACTTTAAATATGTTGAAACCCCAATTTTTGAATATAGCGACTTATTTTTAAGAACATCAGGGGAAATGTCGGATATAGTTAAAAAAGAAATGTATGTTTTTAAAGATAAATCTGAAAGACAATTAGCATTAAGACCCGAAGGTTCTGCTCCTGCAATTAGAGCTATTATTGAAAATAAATTATTTGTAAATGAAAGTAAATTTTTCTATTTTGGTCCAATGTTTAGATACGAAAGACCGCAAAAAGGAAGATATAGACAATTTTATCAAGCTGGAGTTGAATATTTAAGTGATATAAATTACATCAATGATTATGAAATTATTTCTCTAGCACTTAAATTTTTAAACAACTTATCTATTAAAGAATTTAAATTAAAAATCAATTGCTTAGGTGATCAACAATCTCGAAAAAAATACATAAATGCTTTAGTTGAGTATTTACAAAAATATAAAGATCAATTATCAGTCATTTCTCAAGAGAGATTATTAAAAAATCCATTAAGAATTTTAGATGATAAAGAGGAACAAGAAAAAGAATTTATTAAAAATGCTCCTAAATTATTTAATTATTTAAACGAACAATCTAAAAACAATTTCAATAACTTATTAAATGTATTAAATAATAAAAAAATCGCTTATGAAATTGATTATTATTTAGTAAGAGGACTTGATTATTATGATGAAATTGTTTTTGAATTTGTTTCCAATTCCGATGCTCTAGGAACTAAAAGTACCATTATTGGTGGCGGAAGGTATAATAATTTATTTTCAGAACTTGGAAATGTACAAACTTCAGCAATTGGATTTGGTGCGGGAATTGAAAGAATTGTTGAAATACTAGAATATAAAAATAACATAAAAATCGAAAAACAAGTCGACTTTTATGTTGCTTCATTTAATGAAAGTGAAATTTATCAATCAATTTCAATTGTTGATAAATTAAGGGAATTAAATTTTGTTGTGGAATTTAACAAGCAAATAACTAAAATTAATAAAATATTTAAAAAAGCAGAAGATTTAAAAGCTGAATTTATTATTTTTAAAGAAATTAACCAAGATGAAAATTCCATTACTATAAAAAATCTTAAATCAAATAACAAAGCAATAATAAAAATAAATGAACTAGAAAAATTTACGAAAGAGGAAATATGAAATCTATAAACAATAATCAACTAAGATTAGTTGATGTAAATAAAGAAGTAGAATTATATGGTTGAATTCATAATATTAGAAAATTTAAGGATTTATATTTCATTGATTTAAGAGATCGTTGGGGAATTACACAAGTTGTTTTTAATCCAACAAATATTAATGTTAGCCTCGCTAAAGAATATGTGATTAAAGTTAAAGGGATAGTTGTAGAAAGAAAAAGTTATAATCTTGATTTAGAAACTGGTCAAATAGAAATAAATGCACTAAAAATAGAAATTTTATCAAGATCAAAAGAATTACCTTTTGATATTAATGATAATATTAATGTTTCTGAAGATTTAAGATTAAAATATCGTTTTTTAGATTTAAGAAGAAATAAATTGAAAAATAATATTATTTTTAAAAATAAAGTTGTTAAATATTTAAGAGATTTTTTAAATGAACAAGATTTTATAGATATTGAAACTCCGATTTTATCCAAATCAACTCCTGAAGGGGCTAGAGATTTTTTAGTTCCCACAAGAAAAGAGGGAAAATTTTTCGCCTTACCACAATCTCCGCAACTATATAAACAAATTTTAATGGTTGCTGGATTTGAAAAGTATTATCAATATGCCAAAGTTTTTCGTGACGAAGATTTAAGAAAAGATCGCCAATATGAATTTTTTCAATTAGATATTGAAATGTCATTCGTTGACGAAAATGATGTTCAAACTTTAGTTGAAAAAATGATGCAAAATTTATTTAATAAATTAAACATCAATTTAAATGTTCCATTTAAAAAAATGGATTATGATTATGCAATTGATAATTACGGAAGCGATAAACCTGATTTAAGATATGAAAATAGATTAATTGATGCAAATGAGTTAAATGATAATTTAGAATTTTTATTTAATAATCAATGTACTAAAACGTTATTTTTAGAAAATGAAAAAATTTCTAAGCAACAATTTAAGCAGTTTGATGAAATTATTAGAAAAAATAAAGCAAATCGTCTTTTATATTTAACAATTGAAAATAATCAAATATCAAATTCTTCATTTAAAATTGCAGATTTTTCAAAAATAAACAATTTTATTTCAAAACACAAATTTAATAGCGGAACACTGTTTATTGTTAGTGATCAATATGAAAATGTTTGTCAATCATTAGGAGCATTAAGAATAGAATTGAATAATATCTATAAATTTGCAAAAAGTGACAGTTATGAATTTGTATGAATAGTTAATTGACCAATGTTTGAATATAACGAAGATGAAAAAAGATACAGTGCTGCCCACCATCCCTTTACAATGGTGCAAGAGCAATATTTAAAAACTTTTGATAGCGATCCAAAAAACGCTAAAGCTAAAGCATATGATTTAGTTTTAAATGGATTTGAGATAGCAGGCGGTTCAATTAGAATTCACGATACAGACATTCAAAGAAAA
Source organism: Mesomycoplasma lagogenitalium (assembly GCF_029854295.1). Classification (NCBI taxonomy): domain Bacteria; kingdom Bacillati; phylum Mycoplasmatota; order Mycoplasmoidales; family Metamycoplasmataceae; genus Mesomycoplasma; species Mesomycoplasma lagogenitalium. The sequence goes on along the minus strand of NZ_CP122979.1, from coordinate 702,377 downwards.
ATGTTTAAAACTATTTCAATGTCAGAATCAGAAGCTGAAAAACAATTTGGCTTTTTCCTAAATTCATTAGAATATGGTGTTCCACCACATGGGGGAATTGCTTTTGGAATTGACCGTTTAATTATGATTTTAACAAATTCAGAATCAATTAGAGATGTTATTCCTTTTCCGGTAAATTCTAAAGGAATAAACTTACTTTCTGATTCTCCTTCGCAAGTATCAACTGAACAATTAGATGAATATTATTTAAAACTTAAAAATTAAATTTTAAAATAAATAAATTACTAGAAAGAAAAATTCTAGTTTTTTATTTTCCTAAAATCTTGGTATATGTAGATATTATTTTTTAGGAAAAATCGCCTATTTTTCCCAAATTTTTCCGTATTTTTTCGCTATTTATAAAAAATATTTATCATTTAATTATATGAGTAAATTGAAAAGTCAAATAATTAAAATAATTATAGTAAACACTAATCAATTTAAAAAAAATAAAATTAAATTTATAAAAATTTATAAAATATTAAAATTCTTTATTGAAAATATTAGAAGTCCCTGTTTATGTCTATTTATAAAAATAATTAAATAAAAAAACGAAAGGAACTAAATGGAAATACAAAAATTAAAATTTAAAGAAAAACGCAATTTAGTTGAATCGATTGTTAGTGTCTATAAAAAGATTAAATTTTCATCAGAATTAGAATTAAATTTGCAAAAACATAAAAATGAAACACAAATAAAAATTCCTAAAGAACTTAATTCTGGACTTTCTGCTTTTGAAAGAATTATGAGTTTTTTACAACCGATTGATGTCTTTGTTATTAAAAAAGAGTTTCTAGAAGATAGTCCAAAAAATTGATTTCAAGAGCATTGATCAAAAAGTACTTATTACAAATATGTAACTACAGCAATTGATAATTTTTTATTTTACTTTTATGGATAATCAAGTAATTATTAACAACGATGATTTGCAAGTTTCGGAAGTCATTAATATTATTAAAAATAAAAATATAGGTCAATTTGCAAATGCAAATGAAGTTCAATTTATTGAAATTAAACGAAACATTAAAAATAATACAATGTTTATTAAAGTTGTTTATTTTTCAAAAACTACTAAAAATATAGTGATGAAATTACAAATTAATAACACACCAATAGAGTTTTTTGAAACCAAGACTATTAATAATGAAAGTTATGAAACATTTTATTTTTATTCAAAAAAATTTGAAAAATTCCCCTTTAGTGCAATTGAAAATATGGCAATTATTTCAAGTGAATTAGATAAAAATGAACATTTAATTCTTTCGCAAATTAAAATTGAAAAAAACAAATATTTTGAAAAAGATTTTTTTGTGGATACAAAATTAAAATTTAAAACCGTTAAAGCTTTTAGAGTTTCAACTTATGCTAACAAAATTAATGAAGTTTTTCAAAATGAATATGATGCTTTATTTTATAATAATTTAACATTTTATTCGCAAAAATTAGTCCCTGGAAAACATAATGAATCTCTTTTTAAAATTACAGCATTTAATGATATATACGATGAAGAGATTGTTGAACGGGACATAAACATTTTAGCAAAAAGCGTTTCAAATTTGCCTATTTTTAATAATGAAAAATTAAAAATAGCCTTTGTTAAAAATAATGAAAAAGAATTTATTGATAAAAAACCTGTAATTGGTGAAATTAAAATTATTGATGAAACATATTATGATTTTGATAAAAAACAAACTGTTAAAGGTGTTAGCGATAAATCGAAAAGAGGTTATATAATTCCTTATAATTTTTCTGGAATTATCAGTCCAAAAATTAATTTAGATATTAATCAAGATTATAAAGATATTAATTTAATTTATAAGCAAAAAATTGATACTAAATTCTTGGATAAAGATAATGGAATAGTTAAATTTTATATAGCAGTTTATCCGCAGGCTGAATTAAGTGAAATGGAGCATTTTTTAATCGCTAATAAAAATTTTAAATACGTTATTAATGACAGTTTATCTCTCGATGGATTAAAACAACTTTATAAAAAAGAGGAAGATTATTAAAAAAATTAAAAACTATTTTAAAAAGCACAAAAAATGATTTTTTTATTCTTTAGGTGGCATTTTTATTTTAGGAATTATAACTTCAGTTGTTTTAATAATTAATAAAAAAGAATATTTAGTAGAAAATCAAGAAATTAATCAATCAACAGATAATTTTTATAAACTTTCTGAAAAAGATGTTTTTCCCGAAATTAACTCAAGAGATTATTACGATTTAATTGAAATTAAAAATAACAAAGCAGTTATTTCTGAAAAAATGATTAGCTTTTTTATTTCTGATGTTATTAAAAAACTGGGAGTTTCATATGGTGATATAAAATTTAATTATCTTTATAAAAGCGAACAAAGTGTTATTGTAGAGTTTATTTGAATTGACAAAGACCAAAAACTTTATAAAAATTATCATCTAAAAATCAATGATACTATATAATTATAGTTATGAATGAATATGTATACTCAAAATTAAAAAAATTTACTAAAAGAAAATTCGATGATAATAGCAATGTTTTTGAAATCGGAATAGATTCACTAGATTTAGTAGAGATTATAACAGAATCGGAAACCGAATTAAATATCACAATTTCCGATGAAGAATTATTAAATTTAAAAACAATTAGTGATGTTATTAAATTATTAGAAAGTAAAAAAAACGCAAGTTAATCTTGCGTTTTTTAGTGGTTTATGAATAAAAAAATAATTATGCATATTGATATTGATTCTTTTTTTGTATCAGCGGAAAGAAAAAATAATAAAAATTTATTAAATAAATCAATTGCAATTGCTTATAAAAAAAGTAATGCAATTGCTGTTTCTATTTCATATGAGGCAAAAGAAAAAGGAGTTAAAGTACCTTGGAAAATTAAAGATATAATTAAAATTGATCCAGATATCATTATTATCGAACCGCATTATAATTTATATGTTAATGAATCAGAAAAATTTTTTGATTTTTTAAGAAAAAATATTACTAATAAAATTGAAATAATTTCTATTGATGAATGTTTTTTAGACGTTAGTGAATATGCTAAAAATTATGACGATCTAAATCAAATGGCATTAAAAATAAAAGAACAAATTTTTACTAGCTTAAATTTACCAGTAAGTATAGGAGTTTCCTATAATAAATTTTTAGCAAAAATGGCAACAAATTTAGCAAAGCCTTTTAATGTTCAAATAATTTATAGAAAAGATATTGAAAGTAAAATTTTACCCCAATCAATTGACAATTTTTATGGTGTTGGAATTAAAAGTGCTGAAAAGCTAAAACAATTAAATATTTTTACAATTAAGCAATTTTTATTTGCACTAGAAAATAATGAAATTGTAAAAAAAATATTAGGTAAAAAAAGGGTAGATATTCTTGAAAATTTAACCAAAGAAGGTGATAATAAAATTAAATGAAAAAAAGAGGATTCAAAAACAATTAGTCATCAAATAACATTTGATGAAAATAGTATTTACTTAGAAAGAGATGAATTATTAAAATATTTAAAAGAAATTTCAATTAATTTATCATCTAGTATGAAAATTAAAAATTTATTTTCCAACGAAATTCAATTAACTTGCTTTTTTAAAGAAAAAGAAAAGACTTTTAAAAAAGTTAAAACAAGTAAATATTTTAATGATTTTGACACCATTTATAATAATGCTATTTATTTGCTTAATTTAATGTGATATGAACAAGAAATTAAGTCAATTATTTTATCAATCAATAATTTAGTTCCTTCATTTTCGCAAACGGATTTAATTAATGAAAATGATTTTAAAAAAGTATCAAAAGAAGAAATGATAATTAAAAGAATTAATTCTTTAAAAAATAGTAATCTTTTAATTAAAACATCGGATTTAAAAAAAATTAAAGATAAAGAAAGCGATCCGGTTAAAACTTTTGCAATTGCCAAAAATAAAAAGATCAATTAATTTTTGTTTTTAATCAAATTTCCTTTATTTTTTCAATTATAAATTCGATAAGTTAAAAGTGATATATAAATTATCATAGTTAATATTTGGATTATTAAAATATAGAAAAAATCAAAAGATAAATTTAAAGAAATTGAAAATAAAATTAATCAATATAAAGTTCAAAAAGTATTAATAATAAATTGAATTATTAAATTAATAAATAAAATATTTTCAATTTTTTTAACTTTAATTAAGTTATAAATTTTTTTTCAAAAAATTATGTAAGTCATATTAATTGCTAAAAAACCATAAACAATTACTAATCAATTAAAACTGGTTCAATTATTTGCAAATGAAAGGGCATAAACCACAATTAATGTAATTATAAAAATTGTTGTTAAAAAAATAAATATACTAAATCATCTTGATTTTTTATATTTCAAAAGTAAAGAAATAATGATACTTAAAAATATTAAAAGTAAAATTCCAGAAATCGTGATAATGATTTCTCTTTCATAAGAATAAGTGCCATATAATGTTCAAAAAAACAGCGCAAAATATAAAATAAAATAGTTTGTTAAATCAACTTTATGATTTTTTTCTTTATAAGTTTTTACTATGTAAATAGTTGCATATGAAATTGAAAATAAAAGTGCAATGATTGCAAAAAAATATTTAAAAAAGATTTCTATTGTCATTATTTTTCCTTTATTTAGTTAAATTTAATTACTTAATTATTATAAATAATACAACTTTAATTATTGAGAATTTATAAATTTTTGAAATTTTATCAAAAAAAATAATAAATTATTAAAAAAAGTTATAAAATATTTATATTAAATAAATAACAAGGTGGTTTATGGAATATAAAAGAATTTTGCTAAAACTTTCTGGTGAAAGTTTAGCTAATAAAGAGAGTAGTTTAGCCATTGACTATAAACTCGTAAAAAAAATAGCAAAACAGTTAAAAGAAGTTATTAAAATGGGAATTGAAATCGCCATAGTTGTTGGTGGTGGAAATTTTTGAAGAGGTACATCAGCGGAAAAAAACGGAATTTCAAGAAATAGAGCTGATTATATCGGGATGCTTGCTACTGTAATGAATGGTCTTGCACTGCAATCTGGTTTTGAGCAAGAAGGATTAACAGTAAGAGTTCTATCTTCAATGAATTTAGATAAAAGAGTTTCTGAATATTACATTAATGAAAAAGCTCAAAGAAATTTATCAAAAAAAGAAATTGTTATTTTTGTCGGAGGAACAGGAAGACCATTTTTTACAACTGATACAGCAGCAACTTTATTTGCATCAGAAATTAAGGCGAATGTAATTTTTGTTGGTAAAAACAATGTTTCAGGTGTTTATGATGAAGATCCAAAAATTAATCCTAATGCAAAAAGATATGATGAAATAACTTATGAAGAAGTTTTGAAGAAAAATTTAAAAGTTATGGATTCTACATCCTTTTCAATGGCGAGAGATAATAACATCGAATTAATTGTGTTTAATATTAATGAAGAAAATTCAATTATTAGAGCAGTAAAAGGCGAAATCGAACATACAAAGGTGAGAAATTAATATGGAATTAGATTTATATTTATTAGATTTAGAAGAACGTTCAGAAAAAGTTATTGATACATTTGAAAAAAAATTGAGCAAAATTTCAACAGGAAGAGCAAATCCGCAATTGGTTTCATATATAAAAGTTGATTATTATGGAACTTTAACTCCAATTGAACAACTTTCATCAATTTCAGTACCCCAGGCACAGCAAATTTTAATCAAGCCATTTGATTTAGGTTCTGTTAAAGATATTTATTCCACAATTGTTGCCCACAACTTGTCAGTTCAAGTTGTTAATGAAGGACATCAAATTCGTTTAACTTTTCCACCTTTAACCACAGATCGAAGAAAAGAATTAGTTAAAGGTCTTTCCAAATCAATTGAGGAAGCTAAAGTTGGAATAAGATTAATTAGACAAGAAGTTAATAAAGAAATTAAAAAAGATGATGATTTAACAGAAGATCAAGAAAAAAAATATTTAGACGAAGTTCAAAAAATAGTTGATAAAAAAATTGAAATTATTAACAAAATAGCAAACGAAAAAGAAAAAGATTTAATGACTGTATAATATGAAAAATATTACTAAAAATAAAGTATTTAATAGATTAATTATAGTTATTTTAATTTTTGCAATTTTATTTCCAATATTTTTTGCGACTGATTATGGTTATTTACCAGGAAGAATAATAGGTTTTATTTTTTTTGTTGCGTTAGGAACATATGGTTTATATGAAGTTATAAAAAATGTTAAAGTTCAAAATTGAATAATTTATTTTTCTTTAATATTCTCTATTATTATTTATTTTTTACCATTTTTTGTAAATGTAAATAAAGTCCCTCTGATTGTTAATATTATCAAAAATGATGTAGATTTTAATCTTGGCGAATTTAAAAGAGCAATTTTATTGTCTTATGAGGAAATATTTTTAATTGTTGTTTACTTTTTGTTTTTAATGTTTGTAAGTTTATTAGATAAAGCGAATAACAGAAATTTTTTAAATTATTTTATTGTATTTTTCTCATCTTCTTTTATTCCGCTGTTTTCCAAATATATGTATTTATTTAATGTTTATAGTGTTTATGCAATTTTAGCAATTGGTTTTATTGCTGGAGTTTCAGATACATTCGGTTTTTTTGGAGGTAAGTTTTTAGGAAATAAAATTTTTAAATCAAAATTAGCACCTAAAATTTCTCCTAAAAAAACTTGAGAAGGGGCAATTATAGCCTTTATCTTCACATTTATTTTTGTATTTTGTATATTTTATTGAACACCACTTTTTGATCCAATTTTTCAAGATCTTGCAAGTTCAAGAAAATTAATTTTTTCACTTATAAGTAGTTTTTTATTACCAATCGCTTCCAATTTAGGAGATCTTTTATTTTCAATTATTAAAAGATATATAAAAATAAAAGATTTTTCACGGATTTTAGGTGAGCATGGTGGTATTATGGATCGCTTTGATTCGACTTTTTTAGTCGTTTTTGTGATGGTTCCAATATTATTAGTATGTATGTCATAGAAAGGAAATGATATGAAAAATAAAGAAAAAAAATTTCTTTTTGTTTTGGATTTAGATGGAACAGTTTTATCTAATTCAGCTACAGGAGAAATTCATCAAGATACACTTGATGCAATTAAATTAGCAAAAAGTTTAGGTCATGTTGTTTGTATCGTAACAGGTAGACCTTGAAGAAGTACAAAACCAATTTATGATAAATTAGAATTAAATACTGTTGTAGGAAATTACAATGGTGCTCATATTCATAATCCTAGTGATGAATTTTTTATTCCGCAAATTCACTATTTAAATTTAAATGAAATGTTATATATTTTAGGTGATAAAAAGGTTAAAAAAGAAATTTCTAACATCGCCATTGAAGGGCCTGGATGGGTACAATTAAAAAAACGGGATGAAGCACTTGAAAAAGTCTTTGGATTTAACGATACACCCAAATTTACTGTAGGTTTAAATTTAAATAGATTACCTTTAAAACCTACTGGAATAGTTTTTGACGTTAAGCCAACAACTGATGTTTATGCATTAAAAACTTATTTAGATCGTAGATATGGAGATTTAGGTGAATTTTCTTCTTGATCAAAAGGTGAAGGACTAACTCCAGTTTTTGATATTACTACAGTAGGAGTTAATAAAGCTAAGGTTGTTTCATTATTAATGAGATATTATCATGTTGAAACAGATCATACAATTTGTATTGGCGATGGTTATAATGATGCTCCGATGTTCCGTGTTGCTAATGTTGCAGTTGCTATGGGAAATAGTGATCAAAGAGTTAAAAAATTAGCAACAGTAGTGCTTAAAAAGACAAATAAAGAAGGTGGAGTTGGATTCTATATTAAAAAATTCTTAAAAAATCCACTTAAAGAAATTGAAAAATCTAGAAAAATAAGAGAATCTAGAGATGGAAAAGAAGCAGAAATTACCTAATGAATAATCGAGTTGGTTGTGATGAAACTGGAGTTGGTGATTATTTAACCCCAATAGTTGCTTGTGCACTTTTTATTCCCGAAGAAAATCTAAATTTTATTAAAAGTTTAAATATCAAGGATTCTAAAAAGCTCTCTGATGAATATATAATATCCATTGCTGATAAATTAAAAAACAATTGTATTTATAAAATTAGTTATTTATCACAACAAAATTATAATAAACTTAATAAATATTTAAATGCTCATGAACTTAAAATGCTTTTGCATTTGCAAAATATTAATTATTTAGAAAAACACAATATTATTAATGAAATTGTTTTAGATCAATTTTCTAATATAAAATCAATTTCAAAATATATAACAAAATTAGTTAATTCATCATTGCAAGTTTTTAATATTAAAGCACCATTAATTTTAGAAACTCATGCAGAAGATAAATATTTGGAAGTTGCATGTGCATCAATTTTGGCTCGCGATTATTTGTTAACAAAAATGAAAGAGCAACAGGAATTATGAAATTTCAACTTTCCTTTAGGAGCTAAAAGCGATGTTAAATTAGCCGCTAAAGAATTTATTAAAATTTACGGTTTAGAAAATTTGGAAAAAGTTGCAAAAATTCATTTTAAAACAACAAAAGAAATAAAAAATGAATTTTAATAAAAAATTGATTGTAGAATGTTAATCTGCAATCTTTTTTTATTGAAATTTTATTACTACAGATTAATCGATTGATTTTTTTCAAAAAAATGAAATTTTTTCATCGTTATTAATTTTTTTATCAATTTTCTTATAAAAAAAATATAATTTCTAGAAGTTATAATATTTTAAAATAAGAAAGGGTTTTATGAAAAATAAATTAAGCGAAAAACAATTTTGGCTTTTTGGTCTTAATTATATAATTGGATTTGGTTTTGTAGTTACCATTGCAGGAATTGTATCTAAAGGTTTATGAGGAATTTTAATTTTTGCAATTACTGCATTTATCGGTTTTTCAATTATGTTAGTATTTGCTAGAGGAACTCAAAATTATCCAACAGAAGTTGGTGGAAGTTATGCATATGCTAAAAAAGCATTTCCAAAGCAGAAATGGTTTATTTTTTTACAGGGATGAAATCAGTTTGCTGTTTTGCCACTTTCTTCGGCCTCAGCACCATTATTTTTTTCAGAATTATTTAGCGCTTTTGATAAAGAGCATCAGTCAATTTATCAAATTTCCTCTGTTATTTTCTTTTTAATTTTAATATTAATAGGAACACTGGGAATAAAATTATCAAAATGAGTTATTTTATTAATCGCTGCCTTTAAGTGAATTATTATTGGTTTAGGATTTATTTTAGTTATTTGATTTTCTTTCACTCAACTAAAATTTGGTGAAAATATTCTTAAACCAACATCAGAAATATCGATTGTTACAATTATCGCTACAATTCAATCTTTTGTTTATGCATTTGCTGGAGCGGAAGGACTAGCAGGTCTTTCATCAGAAGTAAAAACAAAAAGATTTAAAAAGATTTTAATGAGTATTTTTATTGTAGTACTAACATTTTATTTTATCTTTTACTTAATTTTTTTAGGAATTGATGCTAATGTTTTAAAAGATACAAGTACTGCATCGTCTTTTGGAGTTATTTTTAATTTGGCATTTGGAACAACTGGACTGATTTTATTTGCCATTGGAATATTATTTCAACAATCAGCCTCACAATTAACAACATTAATTTATTATGCAAGAACAATTGCTCCACTAGCAGAAGATGGATATTTACCTAAATATCTTGCTAAAAAAGCAAAAAATGGAGAATACAAAAGAGCACTTTATTTTATTGCAATTTTCGCAATAATTTCAATGATAATTTTTACATTCATTCCTTCTTTGTTTAATGTAAAAGATCAATTTAATGCTGTTTTATATTCTTATATAGTTGTCTTTTATATGCAATATATTCTTACAATTATTAGCATTTTAGCAATTGGATATAAAAATAAAGAATTTAAAGTTCCAATTTGAGAACAAGTTATTTACTATTTATCGATGCTATTAATGGGATTTTTAGTATTGGTGGCATTTATTCCTTCAATTATTGGCAAACAATGAGAATTTTCAAATATTGTATTAATGCCAAGTTATTTAGGAATTTTATTATTTGGATATTTAATTTGAGGTTCTTATATTTGAATTAACAAAGTTATTAAAAAGAAAAGAAGTAAAAATTATATTCATTAGTATGTAATGTAAATCAAATTTATTTTTTGGTTTGCATTATTTTTTATTTTTAATAAAATGGTTTATAATAATTTTCTATGGATGTTACATTTAAAAAATTTTGCGATGAAATTAATTTTCAAGCTAATAAAGATTTTCACAGAATCAGTGTAGAAAAAGTTGAACACAATAAACAAAATGACTGTTATTTTGTTTATTTGAATTTTAATGAAGTTTTAGAAATCGATAATTTTAAAAATTTTTATAAAAAAGTTAAAGAAGCGAAATTGAATTTTGATATTATTATCAATTACTTTGATAATTCTAAAATTGAATTTTTAATTAATAAATATTTTGATTATGCTTATTTTTTAACAACGAATTTTAAAAATTTTTTACATAATAAAAAAATCGAGTATAAAAACAATGTTTTTACTATTAATTTTTCAAATGAAATAGAAAAAAATAATTATCTTGAAAATTGCCAAAAAACTTGCGATATATTAAAAAAATGAGGATTTTCTAGTCAAAAAATTGAATTTAAACTTAATTCAGAATTAGAAAATGAAATTATAAAAAAACGCGAACAAGAAGCAATTATTGAACAACAAAAATGAGCAAATGAAGTTTCTGATAATTTGAAAAAAAATAATGGTGAATTTGAAAACTATCGTAAAAGTTTTGATTCATTTAAAAAAAATAAAAGTTATATTGAAATGTCGATAAAAGAAGCGATTTCAACTGAAGAATTTAATATTATTGTTTCAGGAGAAATTTTTAAAAGAGATATTACAAAAACAAAAACAGGTCTTTTAATAACAATTTTAACAATTACAGATTATGAAGAAGCGATTAAAATTAAAATTTTTTCTAAAACAGATTCAGAAAAAAATGAACAAGAAAAATTTACTATTGGAACAGTGATTTCTGTTCAAGGAAACTGCATAAAAGATGAATATTTACGTTCTAAAGTAATTAATGCTAAGACAATTACAATTTTAGATATAAAAAGAGAAACAAGAAAAGATGATGAAAAAGTTAAAAGAGTAGAGTTATATGCAAGAAGTAATATGAGTGCAATGGACGGAATTGCCAGTGCTCAAGATTATGTTAAAGCAGCCAAGTCATTTAATCATAATGCCGTTGGAATTGCTGATCTTGATTCCGTTCAATCTTTTCCAGATTTTTATCATAGTGCTAAAAAAGAAAAAATTAAGGCAATTTATGGTTCCACTTTTAATGCTATTGACTTTAAAAATGATGCTGTTTTAAATTTAATTAATGAAAATGTAACTTTAAAAAATGCTTCATATGTTGTATTTGACTTAGAAACAACTGGTTTATCTCCTCGTTTTGATCAAATAATTGAATTTGGTGCTTCATTTATTAAAAATGGCAAAATTGAAAAAAGTGTACAATTTTTTGTCCGTCCAGATAAACCGCTACCAAAACATATTATTGAAATTACTAAAATAACCGAAGAAGATGTTAAAAACGCTATAAGCGAAAAAGAAGCGATAGAAAAAATATATGAAATTTTAGATAACAATATCGCCGTAGCTCATAATGCTAATTTCGATATAGGTTTTGTTAATGAAAAACTATATAAATACAATTTTAAAAAATTAAATATTTCAACAATTGATTCGTTGGTTGTAGCAAGAATGTTAAATCCTGAATCTAAAAAATTCAGATTAGAAAATTTAGCAACAAGAGTTGGAGTTATTTACGATTCATCTGTTGCCCATAGAGCTGATTACGATGCTGATGTTTTAGCTAAAGTCTGAATTAATTTTTTATCTGAATTAGAAAAGAAAAATATTTTAACTTTAGGTCAATTAGAAAATTATAATGAGCCATCATTACATGCTAAAAAATTTAGTGATGAAATTGTAGTTTATGCAAAAAATCAACAAGGACTAAAAGAATTATTTAAGTTAATCTCCTTTGCTTCGACTGAGAATTTTCATGGAGGTCCAAAATTATTTTTTGATAAATTACAAAAAAGCGAAAATATTTTAATTTCAACAGGAACTTTAAATTCACGATTAATTAAAAAATTAATTTATTCAACTACCGAATCACTTTATCAAGAATTAGATAAATATGATTTTATTATGATTCCGCCATTAAGAGATTTTGCTCATTTAATTAATCGAAATGAAATTGAGCAAAATGATTTAGTATGAGCATTAAAAGATTTAGTTTATAAGGCAAAAGAAAAAAACATTCCCGTTGTTGCAGTTTCTGATTGTCGCTACATAAATGAAAAAGAAAAAATATTTCATAATATTTATATTAATGCTAAGGGATTGGGCGGAGTAAGACATTATCTTTATAAATATAATGAAGAAGATCCAATTTATCCCACTCAAAATTTTTTAACAACTAAAGAAATGTACCGCGAGTTTAATTTTTTAGACGATTTTGAATTAATTAAAGAAATAGTTGTAGATAATTCCAATTTAATAGCAAATTTAATTGAAGATAATATTGAAGTTATTAAATCTAAATTATATGCCCCTATTTTTGATAATTCAAAAGAAAATTTAGAAAAACTAGTTTATAAAACTGCTAAAGAAAAATACGGAGAAATTTTGCCCGAAATTGTCGAAAGTAGATTAAAAGCTGAATTAAATCCGATTTTAAATTATGGTTTTGATGTTGTTTATTGAATCAGTCACAAATTGGTTGCTAAATCATTAAATGATGGCTATTTAGTAGGTTCAAGAGGATCTGTCGGTTCTTCGCTAGTAGCAACAATGGCAGGTATTACTGAAGTAAATCCACTTATACCTCATTATATTTGTAAAAATTGTAAAAAAACGGAATTTTTTACAGATTCACAATATCAATCAGGATTTGATTTGCCTGATAAAAAATGTTCTAACTGTCATATTTTTTATGATAAAGATGGTCAAACAATTCCTTTTGAAACTTTTTTAGGTTTTAAAGCTGATAAGGTTCCTGATATTGATTTAAATTTTTCAGGAGATTACCAAATGTTTGTTCATGATGAAGTGAGAAAATTATTTGGTGAACATCATTCATTTAGAGCCGGGACAATTTCTACTAATGCTGAAAAAACCGTTTATGGTTATGTAAAAAGTTATTTAGAAGAAACTAAAAAAGAATTTTCACCAGCATTTATGGAATTTTTAGCAAGTAAAGCAAGTGGTGTTAAAAGAACAACAGGTCAACATCCAGGGGGAATTATCATAATCCCAAAAGAATTTGATGTTGAAGATTTTACACCAATTAATTTCCCTGCAAATAAAGATTCATCCAACTGAAAAACAACTCATTTTGATTTTAATTCAATTCACGATAATGTTTTAAAGCTCGATATTTTAGGACACGATGATCCTACGGCAATTAAAATGCTTGAAGAACTAACTAATGTAAAGGCTACAGACATCCCTAAATCTGATCCTAAAATTATTTCCTTATTTTCTTCAACAGAGGCACTTAATATTCGCCCTGAAGATATTTCTGGAGAAACAACAGGAGCAATGGGAATTCCTGAATTTGGTACATCTTTTGTTAGAGGGATGTTAAAAGCAGCTAAAGTAAATAGTTTTGCTGATTTAGTAGCAATTTCCGGATTATCTCACGGAACAGATGTTTGAAGAGGAAATGCAGAAGATTTAATAGTTAAAGAAAAATTGTCTTTTAGAGATATCGTTTCTTGTCGTGATGATATTATGGTGTTTTTAATAAGAAAAGGAATGGATCCACTTTTAGCATTTAAAATTATGGAAAATGTTAGAAAAGGAAAATCATTAACACCAGCAGAAGAAGAAGCGGCAAAATCACACGATATTCCTCAGTGGTACATTGATTCGATGAAAAAAATTAAGTATTTATTTCCTAAATCACATGCTACCGCTTATGTTTTAATGGCTTGAAGAATTGCTTATTATAAACTTTATTATCCATTAGCTTATTATGCAACTTATTTCACTACTCGTGCTGATGTTAGTGAAATAAAAACTTTAGTAGCAGGAAAACAGGTTATTAAAGAAAGAATTAGCGAACTAAAAAGACGTGAATTTACTAATAAAGCTGAAGAAGAATTGACCGTTAAAGAAAAAGATTTAATTACTATTTTATCAATAGCTGAAGAAATGTATGCAAGAGGAATGATAATTCAAAATATTAATTTAAATAAATCCAAAGCTAATAAATGGATTTTAGATTATGAAACAAATAGTTTAATTCCTCCATTTTCCGCAATTGATGGATTAGGAATTGTCGTGGCTAATTCAATTGAACAAGCTAGAGATGAAAAATTATTTTCATCAATTGAAGATTTAAAAAGTCGTACATCATTAAATAAAACTTTATTAGAAAAAATGAGAGAAATGGGAATTTTAAAAAATTTAAATGAAACTGATCAAAATTCTCTTTTTTAGTTTATAATTATATTAATATTAGTAATTTATAAATAAGGTTGCTTGTTTGCAACCTTTTCTATATAAAATTAAGGAGAAAAATGACTTTATTTGATAATATAAAAGAAAAATTCCATGAAATTTTAGATATTTACTTTGAAAAAGAAGGAAATTTAAATTTTTTAAGAATTAAAACTAACTTAACTACTTTAGTGGAAATTGAAAAATTATCAAAAAAAATTTCTGATTATTTGGATGAAAATTACGATTCAAAAGAAGAATATTATTTAGATATTTTTTCCAAAGGTGCTGAACAAGAAATTTTGTTAAAAAATTTAAATGATTTTATAAATACAGATTTGCAAATCTGATTTAATTCTCAAGATTTTATATTAGGAAAACTGATTGAAGTTAAAGAAAAATCCTTTATTTTACAAGTTAATAAAAAGGGAAGAATAACAAAAGAAGAAGTTGAAAATGAAAAAGTTCATTTAATTAAAAATTATATTAAATTTTAGGAGGGTGATATATGGCTAGAAAACAAGTTAAAGCAGATACAAGTAATAAACTAAAAAAAGATTTTTTTAAAAATTTAAAAGAAGTTGCTGAATTTAGAAAAATGGATATAAATAATGTTGTAAAAATATTAGAAGATGCATTTATTAAAACGATCACAAAAGATTATGATGCTGATGCTGAAATTAAATTAATTGTTGATTTTGATTCTGAGGATTTTAGATTAGTTAATGAAAATGCACTAGTAGTTTCAGACGAGCAATATAATAATGATATTAAAGAAAATGAAGGAATTCAAACTTGTATAATTTCAGTTTCTAATGCTATGAAACAATATAATAAAAAAGTTGAGGAAGATGATTCGATTCAAATTGATATTTTATTTGAATCATTGCCAAAAAGTGTATTTATTCCAGTACAACAACAATTTAAACAAAAAATAACTGAATTAGTGAGAGAAAAATCTCGTGAAAAATATTTACCATTAATTGGTAGAATTGTTAAAGCAAAATTAATTTCCAAATCACATGCTGGATATTTATATGAAATCGAAGATGAAGATAAAACAAAAGCTTTTATGCCTAAAAATCTATCTTCTAAGAAAAAAAGTGAAATGGGAATTGTTGAAGATGTTTATTTACATGCAGTACTAGAAGAAACAAAAGATACACAAATTATTGTTTCTAATTCGTCTAATAAAATTTTAGAAGAAATAATTAAAAGAGAAATACCTGAAATTAACTCAGGTGAATTAAAAATTGTAAGAATAGCACGTCAAGCTGGTTTAAGATCAAAAGTTGCTATCTCTTCTTTTGAAGATGGTAAAACAATCAATGACATTGGAACTGTTGTTGGTAAAAAGGGAAATCGAATTGAATTGATTTCAAATGAATTAGATAATGAAAAAATTGATATTATTCAATATTCTGATAAATTAGTTGAATTTGTTTCAAATGCACTTTCACCGGCTAGAGTTATTTCTGTTTTACCTTTAAAAGCAAAAAAAATTGACAAGTTTTTAGTAGTTGTACCAGACAGTCAACATACTCTGGCAATCGGTAAAAAGGGTATAAATGTAACATTAGCTGCTGAATTAACTAGATCAAAAATTGATATTATTCCTTATTCTAAATCAATATTAGATAAAATAAAATTAATTTGAAATGGAAACGTTTCTTCAATTGAAGAAATTGATGAAATTGAAAAAGATGCAAAAAATAAATCACAAGATCAAAAAAGAAATAATAAAAAACCTAATATTTATAATAAAAGTGCAAGCAGAAGTAAAAGATCATTGAATTTAATGGAAGAATTTGATCGAGATATTCAAAAATACAACGAAGATTTTGGAAATATTGAAGATCAAAATAATGCATTTTTAAAATCGACAAATACTATGGATTTTAATAATAAAAAACAAGAAGTTTTTGATGTTGATGATATTATGCAAAGTGCAATTTTCAATTTTGAAAATGAAACTAAAAAAACTAGCGAAAATCAAACTTATACACAGGAAGAATTAAAACAGATTCAAGAAGAAATTAAAAACTATAAAATGGACAATGATTTAGCAGCATTTGCTGGATTAAAAGATTTAGATTTCGATATTAATGATGCAGATTGAGACGATGAAGAATAATTATTCAAGAAAATGTATAGTTACAAATGAAATTGTTTTAATTGATAAATTATTAAGATTTGTTAAAACAAAAGAAAATCATATTTTCTTTGATAAAAATAAAGAAATAAAAGGTCGCGGTTCATATGTGAAAAATGATTTACAAATTGTTGAACTTTTATTTGAAAAAAAATTATTAAATCGTGCTTTTAAACAAAATATTACAAAAGAAGTATATGAAAAATTAAAAAAAGAAATTGAGGAATATTATGGCGAAAAAAATTAACAGAAAATCTAATTTAGAAGAAATAAAATCACAACTTGTTTCTGTTAAAACAGAATTGAAAGATGGAATTTTTATTTTTACTGGACCAATGACAATTGCTGAATTTACAGAAAAAATTAAAAAACCTGCAAACGAAGTAGTTGCAATGTTTTTTAAAAAAGGAAAAATGTATAATTTAAATCATTCATTATCTGAAGAAGAAATTGCTGAATTATGTCTAGAATATGGCTTTGATTTTCAAAAAGAAACAGAAATTAATGCATCAAATTTTATGGATGAAATTGAAATTTTTGATGAAGAAAAAGAGATGCAATTAAGAGCACCTATAATTACCATTATGGGACATGTTGATCATGGAAAAACAACCCTATTAGATAAAATTAGAAAAACAAATGTAGCTGATGGAGAAGCAGGGGGAATTACACAACATACTGGAGCTTATCAAATTGAATTTCAAAATAGAAAAATTACTTTCTTAGACACACCCGGTCATGAAGCGTTTACTGAAATGCGTTCAAGAGGTGCTAAAATTACCGATATTGTTGTTTTGGTAGTTGCAGCAGATGATGGAGTAATGCCACAAACAATCGAGGCTATTAGTCATGCAAAAAATGCAAACGTTCCTATAATTGTTTTTGTTAATAAAATGGATAAACAAAATACTGATATTGAAAAATTAAAATCAGAATTATCGGTACACAACATTATGTCTGAAGAATGAGGCGGAGATAATATGTTTATTTATGGTTCTGGTAAAACAGGTAAAGGAATTTCTGAATTATTTGAGGCAATTAACTTACAAGCTGATATTTTAGATTTAAAGGCAAATCGTAATCGTTATCCAATAGGTACAGTTGTTGAATCGAGATTAGATAAAGGTAAAGGAGCGATTGCAACTTTAATTATTCAAAATGGAACCCTTTATCCAAGAGATTTTATTGTTGCTGGATCAAAATATGGAAAAATCAGAACAATGGAAGATTCTAATGGAAAACCATTAGAAAAAGCATATCCGGGAACACCTGTTGTAATTACAGGATTAAATTATATTCCTTTAGCTGGAGACAGATTTTTTGGTTTTACAGATGAAAAATTTGCTAAAAATTTAGCTGAAGAAAAAGCATTTACAGATAAACAAACAATTTTAAAAGAGAGAAATTCTGTATCATTTGAAGATGGAATAAAACTAGTTAATATAATTATTAAAAGTGATGTTTTTGGTACTTCAGAAGCAATTAAATCATCATTAGAAAAATTAAAAAATGATGAAGCAGTTGTTAATGTTGTTCATTCATCAGTTGGAGAGGTAACTAAAGCAGATATTCTTTTAGCTCAAGCTTCAAATGCAATAATTTACGCTTTTAATTCAAATGTGCCAAGTTCTATAAAACAATTTGCTAATCAAGAAAAAATAGAAATTAAAGAGTATTCTGTTATTTATAAAATAATTGAAGAAGTAGAAGCGCTTTTAAAAGGATTTAAAGCACCAAAATACGAAGAGCGAAAAATTGGTGAAGCACTTGTTTTAAAATTATTTTACTATTCCAAAGTCGGATATATTGCAGGTTCTACAATGCTTGATGGTAAATTTAAATCAGGATGTAAAGTAAAAGTTTTAAGAAAAAACAAAATTATTCATACAGGTAAATTGGATTCGTTAAGAAAAGGACCTAATGACGTTAAAGAAGTGGCTTCAGGTATGGAATTTGGATGTCATATTGCTAAATTTGATGACATTCAGGTAGACGATATTATTCAAGCATTTGAGGAAGTATTGATTGAAGAATAAAAATGAATTTAATTAATTTAAGAAAAAAAGAATCACATTATTTATTGCTTCTATCAAAAATAATTGCTGAAGAAGTTACAAATGCCAATGTTATCGGTCCAACTGTAAGTGATGTTAAATTATCAAATGATGGTTCGCATTTAAAAGTTTATTTACAATTTTTATCAAAAGAAAAAAAGGGATTAATAGCAATTGAAAATGCTAAAGGATTTATTAGAAAAAAATTAGCAGAAAGAATTAATAGCAGAACTGTTCCACAACTACATTTTTTTATTGATGAAGTTGCAATTCATGCTCAAAATATTGAAAAGATTTTGCAAAAAATTAAAGAAGAAAAAAAATAAAATTCATTTAAATACAAAAGCATAAGTTTAACTTTTGCTTTTTTTGTTTATTTTTTATAAACTTTCATCAAAGAAATACATTTATAATTACTTTTTTAAAAAATTGTTATAATTTATTTATGTTTAAAGAAAAAAGACAACAAATTACTCTTACTAAAGAACAAACAAAAGTAAAAAATCGTTTATTATCTTATTCTATCGGTTGATTAGCTTTTGGATTATTAGTTACTTTTATGATTGTTTATGCTGTATTAACAATCGAACCTATTAAATTAAGATATTCACTATTAATAAATTATTTTACTGAAAATCCATTTTTATATTTCATTCATTTAATATATTTTTTAATTAATATTTTATTATTCCGTTTTATTTCGTATAAATCATACGAAAAAAATATATTCTTTCTTATTTTTGCATATATATTATTAATTTTGATACAATCAATATGAATTCCCCTTTTTATTTATTCACTTATTGATTATCAAAATATTGAAAAAATTTCTAAAATAATTTTAGCATTATTAATTCCAGTGGCAGCACTTTTAGTTTTTGGTATCCTCGGTTATTTTGGAATTATTAATTTTGTTAAATTTATTGTCCCATTTGCTCTTATAACTTCTATTTCAATCATTATTTTATTTTTTATTTTTCTAGGAACAAGACAAGATTGAATATATACAATAATCATTGTTATTTCGTTAATTTACACATTTACAACTATCGGTTATACCTTTAATAGAATTCAGTATGAAAGTTCCTATTTAATGAGCACTGGATTAGAAGATGGAGATATGAAATTATTAGTAGCAAAAGCCTCAATAAATTATGGATTTTTACTGTTATCAGCATTTATTAGAATTTTTATAGATATTATTATATTAGTAAGAGATTAAAAAATATTAAATAAAAATAAACCGTCATTTTAGCGGTTTATTTTTATAATCTTTAATAGTTTATTAACTTAATTTATCGTTTTCAAATCTAGTAAAAGAGAAATTTTATTTTTGTTTCATAAGTAAATAATTATTATTTTTATTATTTACAATAAAATCAAAAAATTTAATTCTGTTTAATTTTATTAATCCATGAATTTATAGTTGTTTCATCCATATTAACAACTGCATTAAAATCCGGAAGATTTTCCATTTGTTCTTGCTCTGCAATTAAATTTAATAATTCAGATTTTATTTTATAGTTTTCTAGTTGTTCTAAACTCAATTTAGAAAATGTTTCAAAATTTGGATAATTTTTACCATTTTTAGATACTAATTGGTAAAAGAATAATGAATATTGTCATTTTTTTATCTGATTTTTATCAGCACTATAAACTTCTTTTCAATTTGGTATTTTAAATGTTTCATCAACTAAATGTAATGGTGCGATAGCATAATTGCCTAATACATTATTTGTATCATCGACATTTTCTAAAGCATTTTTAAAGGTGAAAAATTGCACGATATTAGGAAGTGATGAACTATTTAAATGTTTTTTCATAATTTGATAAAAATCTTTATTTTCCTTTGTAAATGCTCAAATCAAGAAAGGGATTCCGCCATAGTTAACATTGCCTATATAGCGTAAAATTTTTTCATCCAAATCATTTAAATCTTCTTTTTGTAAATTTAAAATATCTAGTCAATTAAATGGATCTGTAAAATCTTTAATAGAACTTATCATTTTATTTTCTTTTAATATAGCATCCATTATTTTTCTTTTATCACTGAAATTATTTAATTGACTTTCGCTCAAGTTAAACACTTTTTTTCAATCGTCTATAACCAAAAAACCTAAGCATTCTTGTTTAATATTATCTGAAGCATAGTTTAAAAATTCGATTTTTGATTCATAATTTTTTATTTGCTCATCTTTAAAATTAATTATGTCTTTTCAACTTGGCAAAGAAATTGGACTATTTTTAGCTTTGATTGTTAAAACAGAATCTATTATTTTAATTTTTTCATCAATGTTATGTAATTGTTCGTCAGTGAAACTAAAAATTTCATTAGCATTTGGTAAATCATTTTTATTATGAGAACTATAAAATACAAAATTAATTATGATTTTCTTTATTTCTAAATTTTTTAGTTTTTCAATTTCAATACCAAAAATAAATTGGCGATTAGGTAATTTTTGGTTATTTTCCGGTTGTGAGTATCAATTTAGTAATTCAAGCCTTGAATAATATTCATTAATTTGTTTTAAATTCATATTAAAAACTTCTTCTCAAGTAGGTAAAAATGCTTTATTTGTTTGACTTAATATAGATGTTAGCAAACTTATTTTGGCATCTAAATTAGTTAATTGTTGCTCATTTAAATTGAAAATTTGTTTTAAATTTGGTAGATAATTTCTATCTATTTTTATCAATTCATCAAATTTATCAATTTTAAATTGAAAATCTTTTAAATCATTTTCACTCATATTGAAAATTTGCTGTCAAGTTAACAAATTGCTTGGATTTTCCTGTTTTAAAACATAATCTAAAATTTCAGTTTTAGTATCTAAATTATCTAATTGCTCTTTTGTAGAATTAAATACTTCTTTTCAATTTGGCAATAGTGTTTTGTATTTATGATTTAAAACAAATATTAAAAGTTTCTTTTTTTCATCTAAATTTTCTAATTGATTTCCACTTAAGTTAAATACTTGTTGAGAGTTAGGGAGATAAACTTTATCTTTTTGAGATGCAATAAATTCAAATACTTCAATTTTGCTATCTAAATTTTCAAGTTGTTGTTCACTTAAATTAAAAACTTCTTCCTTATTAGGCAAATTACTTTTATCATTTTGAATCGATACTCAATTTCATAATTTATTTTTAGTTTTTATTATTTCAGTATTTTCGTGATTACTAGTTGAATTTCCATTACTATTAGTTCCGCAAGAAATTGCACTATAAAAAATAGAAGAGATTCCAGAAATGGTTATTATATTGAATAATATTTTTCTTTTTATCATTTCTTTATTTTTGTATTTCATACAATAATTATAAAAAAATCGTACTATTTAACAAAAAAAAAAAAAAAAACAAGCAATTTACTACAAAAAAAGATAAAAAATAACAAACTATAGAAAAAATAACATTTTTTCACTTTTTTTAATTTTATTAATTGAATTAAAATTACTTGTTTATTCATCATATATCTTACTAGGAAAAATAATATTTTATTATTATAAAAAATATATTAAAGATTTTTTTATATGAGCATTTATCTACTTTTGATTAAATAAAAAATAGAGATATTTTTTCTCTATTTAATTAATGTTTATTCATTATCATTTTTATCTAAATATTCTAAATTAATATCTTCGTTTTTAAAAATTTGTTTATCTTCAATTTTTTCATTGTCTAAAAAGCGAGCAATTTTTAAACAGTGATGAGCTATTCTTTCTGTCGATCTAAAAAGATTGTATAAATTAAATTGTTTTTCATTCGTTTTTTCGTTATTGATATTATTTCTTGAATTAATGTTTTCTGTTTCTAATTTAATAGCTATTGTTTCAATATTTTCTTTCATTTTCCTAATAAATTCAACTCTTTTTTTATCAGAATTATCAACTTGTTTTACAACACTATCGATTGAATTTTTAATAAATTCAACTACTTGTTTTATTCCGTTTAAATTATGATTATCCAGTTTAAATTTATTTTCTAATTTACCATTTTGAATTTTTTTCATTTCCCTTGCAATTGATAAACAATAACTTAAAATTTTATCTAAAGATCGTGAAGTTAAGGTTAATGATAAATGATTTTTTACTTCATATTTATTAAGTGTATTAGGATTGATTTTCATTAAATACTCATATATTAAAATTCTTGCATTTTCAATATTTTCAAATAAATTTTCCAATTTTTTAATGTATTTTTCATCACCAGTAATTAAATATTTATCTAAAACTTCTACACCTTTTTTTGACATTAATGATTGTTTATATATAGCATTTTTAGCGGCATTTAATGCTAATGAGGAGTTAATTTCAATTAAATTTACTGGCAAATCTATTATAAATTCTTGTTCTACATTTTTATCTTTTACAATTTTGTTAACAAAAATTTCCAGTTGATTAATTAGTCAAATAAAGATTCCAACTAAAATAAAGTTGAAAAATAAATGTGCTAATGATAATTGTAATGATTTACTATCAGTAATTAGTTCAATAAAATTAGAAAAATAAGTTAAAGGTCATAAAAATGGCAGTAAAATTATAGAAATTACTAGATTGGTAAACCCTCAAACAACAGCGATTTTTTTAGATTCGATGTTTTTAGTGGTAAATGAAACAATTAAACCAGTAATTGTTGTTCCTAAATTAGCACCAAAAACTAGTGCGATAGCAGAATTTAATTCTAATGCACTACCGCTAGCTGTAAATACTGTTTGATATAAAGTAATTGTCGCTGATGAAGATTGAAGCAATGAACATAGTAAAAAAGAAAATAAAAAGGCAGATCAAGGATTAATTCCAACAAATGCTAAAATATCTTTAAACACTTGTTCTTCAACTAATCTTTTTGAAGCACTAGACATTAGTTTTAAAGATAAAAATACTAAACCGATTGAAAATAATACTAAAAATAAATTAATTAAATTTTCTTTTTTAGAAAACATTGTTCCAAAAATCCCTAGAACAATTAATAAAATAAATCATTCAGTAAAGGCGAATTCAGATTGGAAAGCAACAACTAGCGATGTAGTTGCTGTTCCTATATTAGCTCCTAATAAAAAGGCAATTGCAACTTTTAAATTAATCAATCGCGCAGCTAAAAGCCCCATAATAATGGCGACAGCACCATCCGATGATTGAATTAATGTGGTTATTAAAATTCCGGTTACCATCGCAATTCATCTATTTTTAGAAATTATATTTAATAATTTTTTGGTTTTTTTATTTCCCACATCTTTTAAAGAAGTTGATAATTTTTTAGTAGAAAATATAAATAGTCCAATTGCGGCAATTCCGCAAATAATTGCTAAACTTAAATCACTAAATTTCATCAATAATAGTTAGTTCATTTAATTATAAATTATTTAAATAAACCGCCCATTCCTCCCATTCCGTTTTTGGACATTTCTTTCATTCTTTTTGATAATGTTTCAAATTCATTTACAAGTTGATTATATTCTTGCACAGTTCTTCCAGAGCCTTTTATTATTCTGTTTTTACGAGAAGTATTTTTTAGTAATTTCGGATTTTTTCTTTCTTGCATAGTCATTGAAGAAATTAAAATTTCATAAAGTTTAATTTTTTGATCTGCACCTTCTACTTTGGATAAATCAATATTTTTAGGCATTCCCGGAATCAATTTAATTAATTTAGAAAATTTTCCCATTTTTTTCATTTGATTTAATGAATTTAATAAATCATCTAAATCAAAATTACCAGACATTAATCTTCTACCAATTTTTTCAGCTTTGTCTTTATCAATAACTTCTTCAGCTTTTTCAATAATTGAAAGAACATCGCCCATTCCTAAAATTCTATTTGCCATTCTGTCTGGATGGAAAAGATCAAAATTGTTGATTTTTTCACCAGTACCAATAAATGCAATTGGAATGTTTAATAATTTGGTAATTGAAAATGCAGCACCACCTCTAGCATCAGAATCTAATTTAGTAATAATTGAAGAAGTTAAATTTAAATATTGGTTAAAAGTTTTAGCGACATTTATTATATCTTGCCCAGAAAGTGAATCGGCAACAAATATTATTTCACTTGGTTTAGCTATTTTTTTAATATCTACTAATTCTTGCATTAACTTTTCATCAATTGATAGTCTACCAGCTGTATCGATAATTACTAAATCATAAAACTCTTCTTTCGCCTTTTTCATTCCGTTTTCAACAATTAATTGTGCATTATTATTGTTTTTTTCAAAATAAACATCAACATTAATTTGTTTTCCCAAAACAATTAATTGATCCATAGCAGCAGGACGATAAACGTCAGCAGCAATCATTAACACTTTCTTTACTTTTTTTCTTTTTAAAAAATAACTTGCTAATTTAGCTGTAGAAGTTGTTTTCCCCGAACCTTGAAGTCCAGCCATCATAATTACTGTTCTTGTTTGTTCTAATTTAATTTCTTTAGTTTTACCTCCAAGAATTTTTATTAATTCATCATTAACAATTTTTACCATTTGCTGACCTGGATTTAATTTTCCAATAATTTCAGCACCAATTGCCTTTTCTTTAATTTCTTTTATAAATTCTTTTACAATTACTAAATTAACATCAGCCTCCAATAATGCTAATTTTATTTCTCTAGTTATTTCTAATAAATCCTCTTCTTTTAAAGAAGTTTTATTATTTGCTTTTTCCATAGCCTTTTGTATTCTTTTTCCTAAAAAATCTATCATATTATGTAAATTATATAATGTTTGTTTTTAATAACAAGTATAAAATCAAAACTATTTAAAAAATTTTTTAGTAAATTTTTATATAATTAAAACTATGAAAAAAGAAAGAGTACAAAAACTCATTTCCCAAGCAGGGATTGCTTCGCGACGAAAGGCTGAAGAATTAATTAAAGAAAAAAAAGTAACTGTTAATGGAAAAATCGTTCAATTAGGCGAATTAGCAAGTTTTGAAGATGAAATATTAGTAGATGGTATTCCGCTTTATAAACAAGAAAAAGTTTATTATTTAATTAATAAACCGGAAAAAGTTATTTGTTCATTAAATGATCCGCAAAAAAGAACTATTATTACAGATTTAATTGATGATACTAGATTTATTTTTCCAGTTGGAAGATTGGATTATAATACAACTGGAACAATGATCATTACTAACGATGGAGAATTAACTCAAAGACTTTTGCATCCTAAATACGAAATAAAAAGAGTTTATCGTGCAAGGTTAAATGAACCACTAACTAAAAAACAACTTGATTTTTTAAATAGCGATAAAGTTATGTTAGAAGGAAAGCAGTCACTTCAAGAAGTTAAACAGGTTGATAATAAATCATATATAATAACTTTATCGGTTGGAACTTATCACCACATTAAAAAATTGTTTGAATTATTTGATTTAAAAGTACAATCTTTAAATAGAATTGAATTTGCTGGATTAAGCCACATTGGCTTAAAAAAAGGCGAATATAGAAAAATGAATATAAAAGAAATTAGATGATTAAAAAAACTTGTTAATCTAATTTAAAAAGGAAAAAATGGGATTTGAAAAATTAAATATAAGCGAAAAAATGCTTGTTTCACTAAAAAAAATGGGATTCGATGAACCGACAGACATTCAAAAAAATACAATTAAATTAGCACTTTCTGGAAAAGATATTATAGGTCAAGCTCAAACGGGAACTGGTAAAACAGCAGCTTTTGCAATTCCGATTATTGAAAACACAGACATTAATAATAAAAAAATTCAGCATTTAGTAATTGCTCCAACTCGAGAATTAGCTACACAAATACACAGCCAATTTGAATTAATTGGTAAAAATGAATTTAATATCAATGTAGGTCTAATTGTTGGTGGTATTTCTTATGATAAACAGCTACAAATGCTTAAAAGTCATCCGCAAATAATTATTGCTACTCCTGGAAGATTAAATGATTTAATTGAAAATACATCAAATAAAAAAATGGATCTTTCAGAAATTAAATCATTAACACTGGATGAAGCTGATGAATTATTAAAAATTGGTTTTTATGATGAAATTGTAAAAATAATAGATAAACTTCCCGAAAATAGACAAAATTTCTTTTTCACAGCAACATTTGATAAAAAAACTAAAAAATTAAGTGAAATGATAACAAAAAATCCTGTTGCCGTTTCCGTTTCTCAAGGATTGAGCACTAGTGTTACCATCAAACAAGAATTTGTGGTGATGAAAGAAAATGCAAAATTAGTAAATTTAATAAAATTTTTAGAATTTAATTCGCCAAAATCTGTTGTTGTATTTGGTAGAACCAAAAAAAGAGTGGATGAATTAAGTGATGCTCTTAGAGAAATGGGTTATAAAGCATTAGGTATTCAAGGTGATATGCAACAAAGAGAAAGAAATTTTGTAATGGATAAATTTAGAAGACAAGAAATTTCGATATTAGTTGCAACTGATGTTATGGCTCGAGGAATTGATGTAGATCATGTTGAATGAGTAGTTAATTTTGATTTACCACAAGAAATTGAATATTATACTCACAGAATTGGAAGAACAGGTAGAGCCGGAAGAGAGGGATATTCTCTATCTTTTGTAAAGTTAAATGAAGTTCTTCATATGGAAAGAATTGCAATTGAAACCAATTCAGTTATTGAAGAAATTGAAATTCCTTCGGATTTACAATTAAAAACAGTGTGAGAAACCAAATTATTTAAAAAGTTAAATTCAATTTTAGAAAAAAATAACAATGCAAAATATACAAACATTCAAGACGATCTTTTTGCAAGATTTTCTCACAAAGAATTAGCCATTTTATTGGCGGAATATATTTCTAATACTAAAAATAATAGACGAGATATAAAATTAACACCAGAACCAAGTGTTGTTTTGAAAAAAATAGAATCGTTTAAAGAAATAAAAACTAAAAGTAAAAAAACAAGAAAAAAAGAAAAATTTATTGATAAAAAAATTAGTTCTATAGGAAAAAATAAAAAAACTAAAAAGAAAGCATTAAAATATTAATATACAATCAAACAGTGAATAACTGTTTTATGGGAGTTTAGTATAATGGCAGTACAATGGATTCCAAACCCATTGGTAAGGGTTCGATTCCTTTAACTCCCGCCATTTGCAAAAGCACCAAAATTAAAAAAGGAGAACTATGAAAACAAAATTTAAGGGAATAGAATATTCTTTAGTAAATGAGCTAATTAGTAAAAATGAAAAAATATCATTATCATTAACAGATATTCATTTTGAAGATGTTCAATTAAATAAATTTGAAAAATTAACAGTAATTTCTGCATTTCCTTCAATAAACACTTCAGTTTGTGATTTACAAACTAAAGGAATTGCAAAATTAGCAAATGAATTTCCAAATGTAAGATTTATTTCAATTTCAATGGATCTTCCTAGTGCAATTTCACAATGAAAAAGCGCAAACGATTTGGAAAATATGGAAATTTATTCTGATTATAGAACAAGAGATTTTGGATTAAAATCAGGTTTTTTAATTGATAAAATATTTTTATTAAACAGAGGATTTTTAATTATAGATAAAGATTCAAAAGTTTTAGAAGTATCAGCAAATAATGATGTTCATGAACAAATTGATTTTGCTAAATTAAAATCTTTAATTATAAAAAATTTAGGTTAATAACTTTGTTATTAACTTTTTATTTATAAAAAAATTTGTAATATATATTTTTTTTAGTATAATTATAAAGTTATGGCGGATGTGGCGAAGTGGCTAACGCATCGGGTTGTGGCTCCGACATACGCGGGTTCGATCCCCGTCATCCGCCCCATTTTTTAAATTTTCTATTTTCAATTAGATAATTTAAAAAATGGTTTTTTTTATTTCGTTTTATAATTAAAGTAATATAATTTGTATGTTAAATATATTTGAAAGGAAAAAAATGAAAAAAATTGCAATTAACGGTTTTGGTAGAATTGGTAGATTAGTTTTTAGAGCAATTCAAAAATTACATAAAAATGAAATGCAAGTTGTTGCTATTAACGATTTAACCGATGCTGCTACATTAGCACATTTATTAAAATATGACACAGCTCATGGAAGATATGAAGGATCAGTTGAAGTTAAAGATGGAAGTTTAGTTGTTGACGGACAAGAAATTAGAATTTTAGCTGAAAGAGATCCAGAAGTATTACCATGAAAAGAAATGGGAATTGATGTAGTTGTTGAAGCAACAGGATTTTTCACATCAAAAGAAGGATCTGAAAAACATTTAAGAGCAGGAGCTAAAAAAGTTTTAATTTCAGCACCAGCTTCAGGGGATTTAAAAACAGTTGTTTACAATGTTAACCACGAAACATTAACAAAAGAAGATAAAATTGTTTCTGCAGCATCATGTACAACAAATGCATTAGCACCAGTTGTTCACTTTTTAGATAAAGAATATGGAATTGAACGTGGATACATGACAACAATTCATGCTTACACAGGAGATCAAAGATTACAAGATGCTCCTCACAAAGATTTAAGAAGAGCGAGAGCAGCAGCATCTAACATTGTTCCTTCATCAACAGGAGCAGCAAAAGCTATTGGGCTAGTTGTTCCATCATTAAAAGGAAAAATGGATGGTATTGCTTTAAGAGTTCCAACAATCACAGGTTCATTTGTTGATTTAGTAGTTGAACTTAAAAAACAACCATCTGCTGAAGAAATTAATGCATTAATGAAAGCAAATGAAAGCGAATCATTCGGATACAATGATGAGCCAATCGTTTCATCAGATATAATTGGAGAAACACATGGATCAATTTTCGATGCTACTTTAACAAAAGTTATGTCAGTTGATGGAAAAAATCTATACAAAATTTACACCTGATATGATAATGAAGCATCATATGTTAATCAATATGTAAGAGTATTGAAATTATTAAGTTCATTATAATAATTTTGGCAATTGAAAAATGGAAATTTAGGTTTCCATTTTTTTTTATTTTAAATAAACTATTGTATATTTTTTATATGTATTAATTAAATGCGAACTATTTTCTTTATTTTCAAAGTCATTTTTAATATTTAGCTAATTATTTAGCAATTTTACTATGTATAAAATAAATTAATATGATTTAATTTTAAAAGATTTAGTTTTTTTATTTTAAAATAATTAAATTGTGCTATAATGATTAATGCCTATAAATAAAATAATAAAAAATAGTTTTGAAATTTAAAAAAATATTATATAATTAATAGGCTTAATATATAGCTAAAGTGCCGATTTAGCTCAGCGGTAGAGCAGCTGGCTGTTAACCAGTTGGTCGCAGGTTCGATCCCCGCAATCGGCGCCATGGCCCATTGGTGAAGCGGTTAACACACATGGTTTTCATCCATGCATTCACGGGTTCGAGTCCCGTATGGGTCACCATTTTCGGAAGATTAGCTCAGTTGGGAGAGCATCGCCCTTACAAGGCGAGGGTCGTGGGTTCGAGCCCCTCATCTTCCACCATGCCGTCTTAGCTCAGCAGGCAGAGCAACTGACTTGTAATCAGTAGGTCGTAGGTTCGATTCCTATAGACGGCACCATTTATGTTTGTTGGAAATTTCTTAGGAAATTCAAGGTTCGATTCCTTGAAAACATACCTCATTATGCGCGAGTGGTGAAATTGGCAGACACGCTAGATTTAGGCTCTAGTGCTTTGCGGCGTAAGGGTTCAAGTCCCTTCTTGCGCACCATATAATTTTAATATTACCTAGCAAAAACATTTTGTTTTTGCTTTTTTAACCCTTTTTTCCAATTTCAAAAGGATTTTTAGGTAAAAATTAAATTATTTTTTACATATAATAATTATGATTAAACTTTTATACAAAGAAAAAAATGTTTCTTCTTTTCAAAAAATAAAAACTTTTGCAAAAGAAAATAATATTAAAAAAATCGGTCATTCAGGAACATTAGATCCGATGGCTACTGGCTTATTATTAATAGCTACTGATGAAGATACAAAATTATTAAATTATATTGATAAGGAATTTAAATCGTATATAACAACGATGAAATTCGGTTTTAAATCAGACACGCTTGATGCTGAAGGGAAAATTGAAAAAATTGTTAATTTTCAAAAAGTAACTTTATCAGATGTTAAAAGTGCACTCAATGCATTTACTGGCAAATACTGACAAACACCTCCGAAATTTTCAGCAAAAAAAATAAATGGAACAAGAGCTTATCAATTAGCAAGAAGTGAAAAAAATTTTTCACTTAATAAAGTAGAAGTTGAAATAAAAAGCATTATTTTTTTAGATTTTAATTTTGAAAAACAAGAATTGAAATTTGAAGTTGAAGTTTCTAGAGGAACTTACATAAGAAGTTTAGTTCAAGATATTGCTCATTATCTTAATGGTGAAGCAATTATGACCGAATTAGAAAGACATAAAATAAATAATTTATCAATTGCTGATTTAAATAAAAATGAAATTAATCCTTTAATTTTGATTAAAAACATAAAAACAACATCAATCAATTTAAATGAATTAATTTTACTTTTAAAAGGAATAAAATTAAATACTGAATTAGATAATCTTGATAATACTATATTAATTTTTAATCAAAAAATTGTCGGTTTTGCAAAAATTGAAAATAAAAAATTAATTAGTACTAAACTTTTTGGAAACAAAATAGAAAAAATATTAAAGGAGTAAAAAATGAAAAAATATAAATTAGTTTCGTTTGACATTGATGGAACTTTATTGCCTTATGCAGATAAAGATTTTTATCCCGAAATAAAAAACATGTTTAAAGAATTGAAAAAAAATGGATATACCGTTGTAATTTGTACAGGAAGAGAAATGGTTACTATCGGTAATCTTTTAGATGGTATTGAAGTTGATTATTTTTTAGGAGCTAATGGTACATTTATTTATGATTGTCATAAAAAAGAAATAATTCACGAAGATAAAATTTTCTATTCAGATTTTATGGTGTTAAGCGACTTTTTAGATAGCAAAAATGTTGATTATAGTGTTATGACAAACAAATATGGATTTTTCTCAGAAGGACATAGTTTTGATAGTTGATTTTTAAGAGATCATACAGATAAATTTAAATGACTAAATGAATTAGATTCTAACGATAGTCTTCATATTATTACTATTAAAACTGAATCACAATCATTAATTGAAGAAACTAGAAAATTTTTAAAAGATAAAAAATTAAAATTAGAAATAAATTCAACTTGATCAAAAGGATTTTTTGTCGGTCCTGTAAATAGCAATAAAGCTAGAGGATTAGAAAATTTAGGAAATATAATCAATGTTTCATTAGATGAAATGATAGCATTTGGAGATAGTTCAAATGACTATGAAATGATTAAAGAAGTTGGTTATGGAGTTGCCATGAGCGATTCTCCAGAAAATATTTTATCTGTTGCTAAAGATATTGCTAAAACCGCAGAAGAAAAAGGGACTTTATTAAAATTAAAAGAATTAGGAATAATTTAAAGTGTCTAACGTTTATTTATATAACGATAATAAAATAAAAATTGAAGATTCAGCATTTATTCTAGGTTCATTTGAAGCAATTCATAAGGGGCATTTAAAATTAATAAATAAAGCAATTTCCGAAAATGAAAAAGTAACCATTTTAATTTTTAAAAACCCAGAAGAGTTGCCAAAAAATAATAACTTGCTATTTATGGATCTTAATTCGCGAATCCAAATTTTAGCCAATTTAAAAATCGATAATATTTTGGTTGTAAATTTTGATGAAAAAATAAAAAATATGTCTGGAATTGATTTTTTAAATTCTTTAAAATTAATGGGGGCACAAAAATTTTATATCGGCAAAGATTTTAAAGCTGGTAAAAATGGTGAATTAAATTCGGAAAAAATTAAATTAAATTTCAATGAAACAGTCGTTGTAGATTTATTAGAAAATAATAATGTAAAAATTAGCACATCGATTTTAAAAGAAAATTTAGTTTTTGGAAATTTTTCTTTTATAAATGAAAATTTAGTGGCTAATTTTTTAATAAAAATACGGATAAATTTTAAAAATCAAATTTTTTTCTTAGAAAAATTTCATAATTTACCTCCTGGTTTATACATTGTAAAATTAATTTATAATAATAAAAAGTATCACGGTTTTATTCATATAAACTTTGATAAAAATATAAAAACTCAACTACATTTATTTAATCAAGATTTTTCAATTGCTGATATTGAAAATTGTTTTTTAGAAATTATTAAAGAACATCGATTCATTATTTCAGAATCAACTAATGTTGTAAACAATCAAGAAAAAAGTGAAATAAAAAAATTCTTTTTGAAATAAAAATATTTTAAATTTTTAACCAATATTTAACTATTTATGGCTGTTTTTTAATAAAATCAATAATTGTATTATAATTTTTAATTATGGAATTAATTAAATATATAAGAGATGTGCAAGATTTTCCTAAAAAGGGAATTCTCTTTAAAGACATTTCTCCATTATTAGCTGATGGAA
Source organism: Mesomycoplasma lagogenitalium (assembly GCF_029854295.1). Classification (NCBI taxonomy): domain Bacteria; kingdom Bacillati; phylum Mycoplasmatota; order Mycoplasmoidales; family Metamycoplasmataceae; genus Mesomycoplasma; species Mesomycoplasma lagogenitalium. The sequence continues at coordinate 669,177 of NZ_CP122979.1, read as the reverse complement.
ATGTATTAAGAAGTGTAATTGATCAAATGTCTGAATTGTCAAAAGATGCTGATATTATTATTGGTCCTGATGCTCGCGGTTTTTTGTTCGGAACTCCAGTAGCAGCTATGCTTAAAAAACCGTTTATTATGGTTAGAAAACCAAATAAATTACCAGGACCAGTGATTTCAATGAAATATGATTTAGAATATGGTTCAAATATACTTGAAGTTCAAGAAGGAATGATTAAACCAGGACAAAAAGCTATTATCATTGATGATGTTTTAGCAACTGGTGGTACAACTAGGGCGATTATTAATTTGGTTGAATCTCAAGGTGCTACAGTAGAAAAAATCGTTTTATTAATGGAACTAGAAGAGTTAAAGGGCAGAGAGCTGTTGGCGCCATATAAAGTTGAATCTTTAATAAAAATTAAAAAATAATAATATAAATATCAAAATAACAGATCTTCCAAAAAAAGAAGATCTGTTATTATTTAAATGATTTTTTATACTTTTATTTTATATAAAATAAAATGTTAATAATAAATTTTTGTTTTTTAAAAAATAATATATAATTCAAAAGAGTATTTCTAAAATATCTATACTCCTTGATCTTAAATAGATCCTGATGACCGAAAGGAGCCAAAATGGCAAAATATGAAATTATGTTAATTTTAGCACCAACTGAAGATTTTTCTTTAGCAACAAAACTTGCTAAAGAAGTGTTTAAAGACGGCGTTAAAAAGGCAGAGAAATTAGAAAGAACACATTTAGCTTACCCAATTAACAAATCAACAACTGGTACATATGTATTATTAAATGTTGAATCTGAAGAAAGTGTTATTTCAGAGTTTGTTAGAAAAGCAAATATTCAAAAAACAATTTGAAGAACTCTTGTTATTAATTTAGATTCAGAAAGAGGGTTAAATCGTAAAGCTAAACCAAAAAGAATGAAAAGATCCCTTTCTTCATTTAAGAAAAATCAATCTAATTCTGAAAACTCTTTAACAGAATCGAAAAAAGAAGATTCTGTAGCAACTAAAAAAACTGTTAAAAAACAAAAAACTGTAAAAAAATCAGAATCAACTGAAGAAAGTAAATAAGAAGGTGTTTTATGAATAAAGTTATTTTAATTGGAAGAATTGCAAGTAATATTGAATTACAAAAAACCAAATCCAACATTAGTTATATAAGAATCAATGTTGCCGTTTCTAGAAGATATTCTTCAAACGACGGAAGCGATATTACTGATTTTATTCCAGTAGTTGCTTGAAGAAATACAGCAGAATTTATTGCAAAAAATGCTGCTAAAGGTTCTAGAATTTCTGTAGAAGGAAGTTTTGTAAGTAATAGTTTCACTAATAGCCAAGGACAAAATGTTACTTCTAATGAAGTTTCTGCCGAAAATATTAGTTTATTAGAAACAAAAGAAACTACAGAAAGAAGAAAAAATAATTCTTTTGGACAAAATAGCAATAATTATTCAACACCTAATACTTTTAATGAAAGTCAACCAACATTTTCAACAGTTCAACCTCTAAATGTTAAATCGGAAATAAATAAACAAGAGTTAAATGACGAAGATGAAGCTGATTGAGATGTTGATAGTTTCATTTAATAGAAAGGAAAGATATGATTAATAAAAAAGTTAAAAAACAGTTTAAGAAAAGACCATGCTATTTTTGTTTAGAATCAATTGAATATATTGATTACAAAAATACAGAAGTTTTAGAAAAATTTATTAGTAATCACGGGAAAATTCACCCTTCTAGACTTACAGGTACTTGTTCAAGACATCAAAGATTGTTATCAACAGCGATTAAAAGAGCAAGAATTGTTGCATTATTACCATTTGTTGCTGAAAGAGTAAGAAAATAAATAATTTAAAATCTTTAGTGTTTGAACTAAAGATTTTTTTAAATTAAAAGGAGAGAATATGTCATTAAAAGCAGGAATAGTCGGACTTCCTAATGTAGGAAAATCAACATTATTTTCAGCACTAACTAAAATGAAAGTCGAATCGGCAAATTATGCTTTTACCACTATTGAACCAAATATTTCAATTGTGGAATTAAAAGATAAACGTTTAGACAAATTAGCTGAATTTGTTAAACCTGAAAAAATTTTACCTACGACTTTCACATTTGTCGATATTGCAGGTTTAGTTAAAGGTGCATCTCAAGGCGAAGGGCTGGGAAATAAATTTTTGTCCAACATCAGAGAAGTGGATGCAATTATTCAATTTGTTAGGTGTTTTGACAATAAAGATATATTACATGTGGCTAACGAAATTAATCCTAAAAACGATGTTGGAGTTATTAATTTAGAGTTATTATTAGCAGATATGCAAGTAATTGAAAATGTATTAAAAAGAATTGAAAAAAAGGCATTAAATTCAACTGATAAAAATTTAAAAGCAGAATATCAAGTGGCTTTAAAATTAAAACAAGCATTTAGTCAAAATCAAGCAGCTCGTGATTTATCATTAACTGAAGAAGAGCTGAAAATTATTAAAGGATATCAGTTATTAACCTTAAAACCGATTTTATATGTAGCTAATATTGATCAAAAAGACATTGAAAATCCTTTAAATAATAAACATTATCAATCATTAGTGCAATTAGCAAGTGAATTTAATAATTTAGTTTTACCAATTTCAATTCAATTAGAATATGAAATTAGTCAACTTGAGGATCAAGATAAGCAAATGTTTTTAGATGAATATAAACTAGAATATTCAGGATTGGAAATTTTAACAAGAGAAGCCTTTTTTTTGCTTAATTTAGCAACTTATTTTACTGCCGGGGTTAAGGAAGTAAGAGCCTGAACATTTACTAAAGGAATGTTAGCTCCACAATGTGCTGGAATAATTCATAGTGATTTTGAAAATAAATTTATTAAAGCAGAAATTATTTCTTATGATGATTATGTTTCATCTGGCGGTGAAAAAAATGCTAAAGATCAAGGAAAAATGCGTTTAGAAGGAAAAACATACATAATGCAAGATGGAGATATTTGTGTGTTTAAATTTGGTAAATAATTATGAAAAATAAAGTAAAAGATAAAATTATTTATTATGATAGTGATGATTACCATATCAATAATTTTAAACAAATGAAATTAACAAAGTGAGTTTATTTACCAGTTTTTGGTACAGTACTTTTTTGATTTATATATAAATTATTTTGTGATGTAAATTTAATCGATCGTTTAAGAGCTTATAAAACTAGAACAAAATTTGCAATTTTTTATCTAATCATTCTTGCTATTTTTTTAATATTTATTGCGATGTTATTAATTTCATTTACAACTAAAGTATTTGATCATTTTAATAAGTTAAAATATGTAATTGTTTGCATTCCGTTGTATATAGCTATTTTTGCCTTTTCAATATTGCCTTTAATATTTAAATGGCAAATTAATTGACTAATTATTAGTAATAAAAATTTAGTTGTTAATAAAGATAAAATTTATTATCGTGTGTGAATTGAAAATGATTTAACTTATTTTGAAAATCTTGCTAAAAATATTAATGCTAAATTAACTAAAACTTTTTTAAGTGATAATTTTGAAAAAAATGAAAAAGGGATGATTATTAATAAAACTGGCAAAAGCAGAATTGAAATATTAGAAGAAAGTGCACAAAATATTTTAGATAGTCCTACAATGAATTTTGCTACTGGTGGTTTATTTGGTTTATTAATTTTAAGATTTATAAGATTTTTTGACTACTATTTTAGTTCAATTATTATTTTGCAAAAAATTAAAAATGATCATAAAAAATCATTATCTAGAAAAATTAATTTAATTTTAGCATTTAGTAAATTTTTAACTTGAATAATTTGAATATTTTTTATTACTTCACTTATTTTATATCATCAAAATGAAGGTTGAATTACTAATTTTGATAATTTACAATTTTCTTTATTTTTAATAATTTACTTAACAACATTTGTTTTTATTTCTATATTAAGAGCTCAACTAATTAAAAAAATGATTGTTCAAATGTGCATACATACATATAAAATGAGTTAATTAAATTATGAAAAAGCGAGTAAAAAATAAAAAAATTAGTTATTTTTCTGCAATTATTTTAGTAATGGGCTCATCGATTGGAGCAGGAATTTTTTATAAATCACAAGCAGTTTTAGAAGGAAACAACCAATCATTATTACTTTCGATATTATCGTGAGTTATTGCAACGATTTCGGTAATAATTTTAAGCATTTCATTAATTGATATTACTAAAAAATCAGATAAAAATTCTAATTTATCAATTGTTGGATGAAATAAAATTGTTAATAACGATTTTATCTATAAATTATCAAAAAACTTTTTTATTTATATTAATATTCCCTTATCATTTTTTGTTTTACCTTTATATTCATTTTTATCGATTCAACAAGGTTTAGAAGTTTATAATATTGCAGTGTTTGGCACTAAATATGATTGAATAATTTGACTAACAATTGTTATAATTGTAACTTCTATTATAACAATATTAGGATCATCATTTTTAAATTTTGGTAATTATTTAAATCAAATTACTTTTATTTTTAAAATCATTTCCATTTTAGCAACTTTAATTGTTTCAGTTGCTTTTATGATTAATGAAAAAAGCGAAATTCACTTATTTGCCATAAAAGCTGATGAAATAGACTTTTCACAAAATTTCTATTCTGGATTTAAATTAATTCCTTTTGGCGGTTTAGCAATTTCAATTCTATCAATTTTTTATGTCTATGACGGCTTTTATTCATCATTAGGAATACAATCAGAATTAAAAACTCCCAATAAGGTGCCTTCAATTTTGATTTTAGGACTATCAGGAGTACTAGTTATTAATTTAATTATGGCAACTTTTATGTCATCAAACGGGAAGGCGAATTTTACTGAATTTAGTTATTTTTTAAAAAAACACGATTTAAAATGAATATATTCAACAATAAATTTTGCAATGGGAATCGGAGTTTTAGGGATTGTAAATTCTTTCTTTTTATGAAAGCCACGATTAATTGAAGAGTTAATTATTAATAAAGAAATGATATTTTGAAAGAAATTTATTAATAAAGCAAATAAAAAACGTCCTATTATTGGAGCGATTTACACATTAATTATCGCTATTCCCTTCACTTTATTATTAGGTGTTATTGCTTCTTTATTTTATGTAGGCAAGGGAGATTATATTAATTTAGGTTCAGGTATGGATGGTCTTTATTCATTTGTTGATATTGTCGGTAATTGAACTACCTTATTTATTTTTGGATTTTTAATTTTAGCAATTATAGGTGATTTAATAACTAAATGAAAAAATAAAGAAATTGTTAGTAAAAAACAAAAATCTGCCTTCATTTTACAAGTGGTAGCTACAATTTTTGTATTTTTAATTTTATTAATAAACTTTTTAATGCCTGTTGTTGATTTAGTAATTATAATTTACCAAAAACAATTTGTTAATACTACTTTAAATTATGATCAATATCAAAAGCAATTAATATCAGCAATTACCACAATAATGACAATGATATTAATTTGTTTAATAATTTTTATTCCTTCAATAATAGAATATAAAAAACAAATTAAGAAAAATATCTATTATTAAAATATATAAAAAAAGATTATCTTAAAAAGCGGAGATAATCTTTTTTAATTCATTAATTATTAACTTTCGTTTTATTATTTAAACTCATTATTTAATGGTTTAATTTTTTTGTTCTAACTCAAGCTTTAATAAATATATTTTCCAATCTCATAATTGACTACTATCCATATTAAGAATTTGTTCTCTGTTTGGTAATTTAGTTTTATTCTGTCTTTAAAAGCAATATAATGAAACCATTTTTTTATATCAATTATCCAATTGATCGCTATTCATATTAAGAATCTCTTCTCTACTAGGTAATCCGGTTTTATCATTCTGTCTTAAAATGCGATCTAATAAATTCATTTTTTATCTCAATTATCCAATTGATCTCAATTCATACTAAAAATTTCTTTTCAAGTTGGAAAGTTAGTTTTATCATTCTGTTCTAAAATGCGATTTAATAAATTCATTTTTTATATCAATTATCCAATTGATCGCTATTCATATTAGAATCTCTTCTCTACTAGGTAATCCGGTTTTATCATTCTGTTCTAAAATGCGATTTAATAAATTCATTTTTTCATATCAATTATCCAATTGATCGCTATTCATATTAAGAATCTCTTCTCTACTAGGTAATCCAGTTTCATAACTTTGTCATAAAATGCGATCTAATAAATTCATTTTTTTATCTCAATTATCCAATTGATCTCAATTCATATTAAGAATCTCTTCTCTACTAGGTAATCCGGTTTTATCATTCTGTCTTAAAATGCGATCTAATAAATTCATTTTTTTATCTCAATTATCCAATTGATCTCAATTCATACTAAAAATTTCTTTTCAAGTTGGAAAGTTAGTTTTATCATTCTGTTCTAAAATGCGATTTAATAAATTCATTTTTTTATCTCAATTATCCAATTGATCGCTATTCATATTAAGAATCTCTTCTCTACTAGGTAATCCAGTTTCATAACTTTGTCATAAAATGCGATCTAATAAATTCATTTTTTTATCTCAATTATACGATTGATCTCAATTCATATTAAGAATCTCTTCTCTACTAGGTAATCCGGTTTTATCATTCTGTCTTAAAATGCGATTTAATAAATTCATTTTTTTATCTCAATTATCCAATTGATCGCTATTCATATTAAAAATTTCTTTTCAAGTTGGAAAGTTAGTTTTATCATTCTGTTCTAAAATGCGATTTAATAAATCCTCTTTTTCATATCAATTATCCAATTGATTGCTATTCATATTAAGAATCTCTTCTCTACTAGGTAATCCAGTTTCATAACTTTGTCATAAAATGCGATCTAATAAATTCATTTTTTCATATCAATTATCCAATTGATCTCAATTCATATTAAGAATCTCTTCTCTACTAGGTAATCCGGTTTTATCATTCTGTCTTAAAATGCGATCTAATAAATTCATTTTTTTATCTCAATTATCCAATTGATCTCAATTCATACTAAAAATTTCTTTTCAAGTTGGAAAGTTAGTTTTATCATTCTGTTCTAAAATGCGATTTAATAAATTCATTTTTTTATCTCAATTATCCAATTGATCTCAATTCATACTAAAAATTTCTTTTCAAGTTGGAAAGTTAGTTTTATCATTCTGTCTTAAAATGAGATTTAATAAATTCTTTTTTTCATATAAATTACCCAATTGATCTCAATTCATATTAAGAATTTCATCTCTACTAGGTAATCCAGTTTCATAACTTTGTCATAAAATGTGATCTAATAAATCCATTTTTTTATCTCAATTATCCAATTGATCGCTATTCATATTAAGAATCTCTTCTCTACTAGGTAATCCGGTTTTATCATTCTGTTCTAAAATGCGATTTAATAAATTCTTTTTTTTATATAAATTATCCAATTGATCGCTATTCATACTAAAAATTTCTTTTCAAGTTGGAAAGTTAGTTTTATCATTCTGTTCTAAAATGCGATTTAATAAATCCTCTTTTTCATATAAATTACCCAATTGATCGCTATTCATACTAAAAATTTCTTTTCAAGTTGGCAAGTTAGTTTTATCATTCTGTCATAAAATGCGATTTAATAAATTCATTTTTTTATATCAATTATCCAATTGATCGCTATTCATATTAAGAATCTCTTCTCTGCTAGGTAATCCAGTTTTATCATTCTGTTCTAAAATGTGATTTAATAAATTCATTTTTTCATATCAATTATCCAATTGATCGCTATTCATATTAAAAATTTCTTTTCAAGTTGGAAAGTTAGTTTTATCATTCTGTTCTAAAATGCGATTTAATAAATTCATTTTTTCATATCAATTATCCAATTGATCGCTATTCATATTAAGAATCTCTTCTCTACTAGGTAATCCGGTTTTATCATTCTGTTCTAAAATGCGATTTAATAAATTCATTTTTTCATATCAATTATCCAATTGATCGCTATTCATATTAAGAATCTCTTCTCTACTAGGTAATCCGGTTTTATAACTCTGTTCTAAAATGTGATCTAATAAATCCATTTTTTTATCTCAATTACCCAATTGATCTCTATTCATATTAAGAATCTCTTCTCTACTAGGTAATCCGGTTTTATAACTCTGTTCTAAAATGCGATCTAATAAATTCATTTTTTTATCTCAATTACCCAATTGATCTCTATTCATATTAAGAATCTCTTCTCTACTAGGTAATCCGGTTTTATAACTCTGTTCTAAAATGCGATCTAATAAATTCTTTTTTTCATATCAATTACCCAATTGATCTCTATTCATATTAAGAATCTCTTCTCTACTAGGTAATCCAGTTTTATCATTCTGTTTCAATATGAAAATTAATAAATTCATTTTTTTATCTCAATTATCCAATTGATCGCTATTCATATTAAGAATCTCTTCTCTACTAGGCAATCAAGTTTTATATTCCTGTAAAAACGTGCAAATTCATCGACTCATTTTTTCCTTTCAATTATCCAATTGATCGCTATTCATATTAAGAATCTCTTCTCTGCTAGGTAATCCAGTTTTATCATTCTGTTCTAAAATGCGATCTAATAAATTCATTTTTTCATTTTAATTATCCAATTAATATCTATTCATACTAAAAATCTGTTTTCAAATTGACAAGTTAGTTTTATCATTCTGTCTTTAAATGCGATTTAATAAATTCATTTTTTTACCTAAATCATTCAATTGATTACTTTTAATGTTAAGAATCTCTTCTCTAGTTGGGTATCTAGTTTTATCGCCTTGTTTTAAAATAAAATTTCATAAGACATCTTTTGGATTGTCATTTTTTTATTATTGAGGTTATTTTCAGATTTATCCAACTGATTATTTTTATTAGCATTTTTATCATCTATTGTTTGATTGTTTGGATTTTCCAAAGTTTTATTCGATTTATTATTACCGCTACCGCCGTTGTTATTATCAGCGAGTTTTAAATCTTCATTTTTATCTTCTTTTCCATTAGAAGAAATAGTATTACAGAAGTTGTTATATAAATAATTGGACTAATTGCAGAAATTATTAATCCGTTTAAAATAATTTTCTTTAATTTTATTTTATCTTTCATAATATCTTTCATAATTTAATTATAAAAATAAAATACAGTGAGCAAAAAAAAAAAAAAAAAGACACTTTTATTATAATTTTCTGTGTCTTTTATATATTTTTGGAATTATTTTTTTTAAATGGTAAATTGCTAATTTTTCTATTTTGAATAATATTAGTTATAAGCATTGTTGGAACGGCGATAAATGTTCCTAAAATAATTAAAAATATTCTTAAAATAATTCATTTACCATCTAGCGGATAAGAAATAATTATGATAAATAAACAAATCATAAATGGCAAATTATAATTAAAAAAAGTTATGGGTAAAACTTTTAAATAAATTAATATAAATAAAATTAAAAAAATTAAAATTAAATAACCTATTGATATTAAAATTAAATATTTATATTCAATAATTTCTTTTTTATAAATTTCAGGAGAAAAAGAAATAAAAATTGCTATTGCTGGAAATAATACTATAAAAATAGTGAAAATAAAATTTGGTATTTTAGTATTTTTCATTATTTTTTATAGTGTAATTTATGAATCATTTCTAATAAAAACTCGTTAAATTCAACAGTGTAAGAATTATTTTCTCCATATCTTCTGTAAGTAATATTTTGATTTTTAACCTCTTCATCACCGATGATTATTTGATATTTAGTTTTCATAATTTGTGATTCGCGAATTTTACGGTTAATTCTTTCATCTCTATCATCTAGATCGACATTAAAATTTAAAAAATCTAATTTGTTTTTAATTTTTTTAGCATATTCTAAATGCTTAGCATTTTCAATTGGAATAATTGTAAATTGTCTTGGACTAGCTCAAAATGGTAAATTACCTTTTGTTTGTTCTAAAAGTATAGAAATAAATCTTTCATATGTTCCAATTAATCCTCTATGAATTAAAACGGGAGTTTCTTTTTCATTATTTTCATTAATAAAACTAATGTTAAATTTTTGTGGAAGTAAAAAATCTAACTGTAAAGTTGACATTGTTATTTCGTGATTTAAAACGGTTTTTACTTGAAAATCAATTTTTGGTCCATAAAATGCTGCTTCACCAATTTTTTCTTCATAGTCAATATTAAGTTCTTTTAAAACGGTTTCCAAATCCCGTTCTGCTTGATTTCACATTTGATCATCATTAAAAAATTTTTCCTTATTTTCAGGATCTCTTTTAGAAAATGAAACGTAATCTAGTTTAATATCAAAAAGTGATAAAGTTTCTAAAATCATTTTATATAAATGTTTAAATTCAGAAACAATTTGATTTTTTCTAGCAAAAACATGCCCTTCTGTTAAGTCCATCGCTCTAACTCTTTCTAAACCAGTTAAAGCACCAGATTTTTCATAACGATACAATCTTGATTGTTCGGAATATCTAATTGGCAATTCACGATAACTTCTTTTTTCTCTGTCAAATAAAATAATATGATGAGGGCACGTCATCGGTCTAGCAATCAGTTTTTCATTTTCAACTTCTAGCGGTTTAAACATATCATCTTTATAATGTTCTAAATGACCAGAAATTTCATATAATTCTTGTGCTCCAAAATGCGGTGTTAAAACTTCTTTAAATCCATATTTTTTATCAAAATATAAAATTCTTTCTCTAATTGCATTTCTAATTTTCATTCCATCTTCTAATCAGATAGGAAATCCTTGTCCTGATAAATGCGAAAATGTAAAAATATTTAATTCTTTACCGATTTTTCGATGATCTCTTTCTTTTCTTTCTTTCAATAATTCTAGATATTCATTTAACTCTTCTTTAGTTTCTCATGCTGTTCCATAAATTCTAGTTAATTGCTCATTATCGCTATTTCCTCTTCAATATGCTCCGGCAATTGAAAGTAATTTAAAATGTTTGATTTTTGAAGTTGATTCTTCATGTCCTCCAGAACAAAGATCTTCAAATAAAATTTGATTATTTGAAGGATTTACTAGCGAATAAAAAGTTGCTTCTTGATTTTTTTCAACAATTTCATCGTACAATTCTTTTTTAAATGGTTTATCAGAAAAATCATAATTTTCACCAGCTGTTTTAACCATTTTATACCCTCCGCTAGCGAGGTTTTTCATTGTTTTTTCGATTTTAATTAATTCTTCATCGCTTAATGGTTTTTCAAATTTAAAATCATAATAAAAACCTTCTTGAGTAGCAGGACCAAATCCTAATTTAACATTTGGATATAATTTTATAACCGCTGCTGCTAATAAATGACTTGTTGTATGATTTAATTCTTTGTTAAATTTCATTTTATAATCCCATTCCCTTTTTAATTTCGATAATAGTGTTTTGTGCAATTTTTTGAGCTTTGTTTTGTCCGATTTTTGCTCAATAATTTACTTTTTTTCTTGCTTCTTGATATTTTGATTGTAAATCGGTTAAAAACTCTTTAACCTTTAATGCTACTGCTTCTTTAAATTCTTTATAATTTTTATCTTTAAATAAAATCTCAGTCTCTTCCAATGTGGTGTCAGTTAGGCAACTATAAATAGTTAGTAAATTTAAAATCCCTGGTTTACTTTCGGAAATATATACTTTATTTTCCGAATCAGTTACTGCTTTTAATATTTTTTTATAAGCAACATTAGGATCGTCTAATAAAAAAATTGAATCGTTTAAATTAGAATTTGATTTTGACATTTTTTTAGTCGGATCAACTAATCCCATTATTTTTGCTCCAATTTTAGGTATATGTGTTTCAACATTATTAAAATTCATCTTATATTTTTTATTTAGTCTTAGTGCGATATTTCTTGTTAATTCAACATGTTGTGTTTGGTCAATACCAACGGTTACTACTTTTGGATTATATAGCAAAATATCAGCAGCCATTAAAGTTGGATAAATTAATAATCCTGTAGGAATTGAATATGTTCCATTTTCTAGTTTTACTTTATTAGATTTATCTTTAAATTGTGTCATTCTTGAAAGTTCACCCATCGTTGTATTAACTAAAACATATCAGTTCATAGTAGTATGTTCTTGCACATCTGATTGGTAAAAAATTATACTTTTTTCTGGATCAATTCCACTCGCTAAATAAAGGGCAAAAACTTCTTCGCGATTTTTAGCCAATTCTTCTTTGCTAATAGGTAAAGTTATGGTGTGCAAATCAGCGATGAAAATCATCATTTGATATTTTTCTTGTAACTCTAATGAATTTTTTATTGCACCAATATAATTACCCAAAGTTAATTTGCCTGTTGCTTGTATTCCGCTTACTAATCTTTCTTTCATAATTATTAAAAATTATAGCACATAAATTATTTAATTATAATTATTAAAACAACTAAAAAAATAAGTTTTTTTAATAAAATAACGGAAAATTTAAGAAAGTGTTATAATTTGTAATATTTATATCAAGGAGCGAGAAATGATAGAAGAATTAAGAAATTCCCTTTTAGAAAAAATATCTCTTATTCCAGGTATTTATGGTTTTACTTCGATAAATTCAGATGAATCAGAATTATTAGGAAAAAGTGAATGAGATAAATCTATTATTATCATAAAAGGAAATAATGGTTTGAAAATTAATTTAGCTGTTATAATTCTATTTTCAATCAATACAAAAGCAACTATTAAGGAAGTTAGCTCTCTTGTCGAATATTTTTTAACAAGTAATAATTTAAAATTAGAAAGTTTAAACATTCATGTAAAGGGGGTTAAATTATAATGAAGATTTTAAATGGTGAACTATATGCAAAAATGCTTATTTCAGGAGCTAATAATTTATCTAACTATAAAGAGAAGATCAATGCATTAAATGTTTTTCCTGTGCCAGATGGAGATACAGGAAGTAATATGGCAACAACTGTTACTTCTGGAATTAAGGGAGTATTAGAGTTAAATGATAAAAATTTAGCAAATGTTTCCCACAAAATTTCAAGAAATATGTTACTTGGAGCAAGAGGAAATTCTGGAGTTATTTTATCGCAAATTTTTAGAGGATTTGCTGATTCTTTTTCCAATAAAAATGAAATTAACGGATTTGAATTAGTTGAAGGTTTTAGAAGCGCTACAAATAAAGCATATTTATCAGTTTTAAAACCGATTGAAGGTACTATTTTAACAGTTATTCGTGAAGTTACTGAAAAACTAGAAAAAACTATTACACCTTCAACAACAATGGAACAAATTTTTGAAATTGCAATCGATAGAGCTAGAATAAGTTGTGATAACACCAGAAATTTATTACCAGTTTTAAAAGAAGTGGGAGTAAACGATTCTGGTGGAGAAGGTTTATTTTTAATTTTTCAAGGAATGCATCGTTTTTTAATTGGTGAACCAGTTGAACTAAGCAATGAACAAATTAATATTTCTGATTTTGTAAGTGATACAGAGGTATATGATGGTGAATTCGGATATTGTACTGAATTTATTTTAGAATTAAGTGATCCTAAAAAATTTTCAAAAGAAAAATTAATTAATCAAATTTCTTCAATTGCTAATTCATTAGTTGTTGTACAAGATGAGGATTGAGTTAAAATTCATGGACATGTATTAAAACCGGGTAATTTATTAAATGCGGCTCAAAAATATGGTGAATTTATTAAGATCAAATCTGAAAATATGACAATTCAAGCAAATGAATCTAAAAATTTAGCAAATAGCTCAAAAGACGCAAAAAAAATTAATTCAGGAATTGTTTCATGTAATACAGGTCAAGGAATTATTAACACAATGAAAGAAAATGGGACTCACTTTATAATCGAAGGAGGACAAACAAACAACCCTTCAACAAGCGATATTATTAAAGCGGTTGAAAAAGTTAATTCCGATACTGTGTTTATTTTACCTAATAATTCTAATATTATTTTAAGCGCTCAGCAAGCAGTACAAACAATAACTAATAAAAAAGTTATTATTATTCCGACAAAAACCCAAATTCAAGGAATTAGTGCTATTATGAATTTTAATGAAGATTCAGATTGAGAAGATAATAAAGAATTAATGGAAGATGCAATTAAATCTGTAGGAACCGGAGAAGTAACAGTTGCAAGTAGAACTACAGAAATGAATGGTATAAAAATTAATCAAGGCGATTATTTAGCAATTGCTAATAATAAAATTGTAGCAACGGCACATACATATGTGGATGCAGCTAAAAAAACAGTAGATTATTTAATTAAAGATAATTCAGAATTAGTCACCATTTATTATGGAACCGAATCAACCGAAGTGGATGCTAGTGATGTTGCAAATTACATTGAATCAAATTACGATACAGAAGTTGAAATTAAAAACGGTGAGCAAAAAATTTATCACTTTTTAATAGGAGTTGAATAATGGAACAAAAAATAATTGCTTTTGATTTAATGGGAACAGATGGTGGTGTTAAACCTGGAATTGATGCTACTTTAACATTTTTAAAACAAAATCCCGATTATAAAATCGTTTTAATTGGTGATGAAGTTGAAATTAAAAAAAACTTACCTGCTGATTTTAATAAAAAACAAATTGAAATAATTAATGAAAAAAATGTTGCTAAAATGAAAGATAATAATGCTAGAACATTATTGAAAGAAAATTCTTCTATGATGAGTGCTTTAAATTTAATAGCCGAAAATAAAGCAAGCAGCGTTTTATCTGCTGGTGATTCTGGTACATATTTGGCTCTAGCAACATTAAAATTAAAAAGAATTAATAATGTTTCAAGAGCGGCATTTATGCCTATGATACCTACATTAATTGAAAATAAATATTTTTTACTTTTAGATGCAGGAGCAAATTTAGAAGTTAAACCAGAGTATTTTGAGCAATGAGCATTAATTTCTTCAATTTTTTATAAGTTTTTATTTAAAAAAGAAAATCCTTCTGTGGGAATTATCAACATTGGAACTGAAGAATACAAAGGATTTGAATATCATAAACAAGCAAATGAACTATTAAAAAATAATTTAAATGTTAATTATAAAGGATTTATTGAAACAAGAGATTTATTGCAAGGAAATATCGATATAGCACTAGCTGATGGATATGCTGGAAATATAACTTTAAAAACAATGGAAGGAACTGTTTTAAATTTTTCTAAATTAATGAAAGAAAAATTAATGAAAAACTTTTTTAGAAAAATAGGAGCATTAATTTTAAAATCAGCTTTTAAAGAAGTGAAAGAACGTTTTGATTATCGAAATGTTGGAGCAGCTTGAGTTATTGGAGTAAATGGAATAGTTATAAAATCACATGGTTCTTCAGATGCTAAAGCTTATTTAGGAGCATTAAATCAAATTAAAATCGCAATTGAATCCCAAGTTCTTACTAAAATTATAAAGGCACTAGAATAATGACTAAAATAATTGAGTTTTTACAAAAAAATAATATTAATTATAAAAATTTAGATTTATATATTCAAGCATTTACTCATAAAAGTTATAGTAATGAAAATAGAAATGAAAGCCACTATGAAATTCTTGAATATTTAGGCGATTCATTAATTAATTTTAAAACTTCATTACAACTATATAAAAAATATAAAAATTTTGATGAAGGACAAGCAACTATTAAACGTTCGCAAATAGTTGATACAAATACATTAGCAAGTATTGCATTAAAATTAAATTTAAATAAAATTGTAAGAATATCTAAAGGCGCAAATGAAATTATTAACAATAAAAAATTTAATGCCGATCTATATGAAGCGCTTGTGGCAGCTATCTATTTAGATAAGGGAGAAAAAGAATTAGATATTTTTTTAGAAAAAACTCTTTATAATTTAATTGATAATAATTCAAAAAAAACACAAAAAGATCCAAAATCTGAATTTCAAGAAATTGTTCAGTCATTAACAAAACAAACTGGTACATATAAAGTTTGAAAAGAAAATGATTTATTTTTTGCTGAATTGCATTTTGATGGACAGATTTATGGTAGAGGAAAAGGAACAAACAAAAAAAATGCCGAAACAGAAGCGGCAAAAAATGCATTAAAAATATTTAAGAAAGGTAGTTATGAAGTTAATTAAGGTAGAAGCACAGGGTTTTAAATCATTTGCCGATAAAGTAGTACTAAACTTTGATGGTGGTGTTGTTGGAATTGTTGGTCCTAATGGTTCAGGTAAATCAAATATCAATGATGCTATTAGATGAGTTTTAGGTGAACAATCATCCAAAGCTTTGCGAGGAAATAGCATGGAAGATGTTATTTTTGCTGGTTCAAAAACCGTTAAGGAATTAGACAAAGCCGAAGTTATTTTAACATTTGATAATTCAGATCATGCAGTTTCAGTTCCGCATGATGTTTTTACTATTTCTAGAGTATTATATCGGGGAAAAGGTGGAAACGAATACTACATCAATGGCGAAATTGCTAGATTTAGAGATATAAAAGAAATTGCGATGGAATCAGGAATTTCTAAATCTTCACTAGCGATCATCTCTCAAGGAACAATTAGTGATATTGCAGAAGCATCTCCTGAGCAAAGAAGGGGAATAATTGAAGAAGCTGCTGGAACATCAAAATATAAAGCAAGAAAAATTGAAGCATTAAGAAAATTAGAAACAACCGAAGAAGCTTTAGATAAAGTTAGAACAATTATTTCTGAGTTAGAAAAAAGATTGGTGCCATTAAGAAAACAAGCAGAAAAAGCAAAAATATTTATTGAAAAATCAAACGAATTAAAATCGGTTGAAATCGGATTATTAGTAGAGGATTTAAAATTCTTTAGTGATAAAATGACTTTTTTAAATAACGAGCTTTCATCTGTTAATGAAAAAAAAGATGAATTAGAAGCTAAATTATCTCTTTATTCAGCTTCGATAAAAGAAAATAGTAATAGCAAATTAAAATTAGAATTAGATGCTGATAAATTACAAAGTGATTTATCTAAAATTGAAGAATCGTTGCATCAATTAGAATTAAGACAAACAAGAATTAATCAAAGAAGACAAGATATTCTTAATGGTGATATAAAAGTTACTCCAGAAGAAAAAATTGAAACTTTAAAACAGGAGTTATCAGAGAATTTCGCTAGAATTAACCATTATAAAGCATATGAGGAAAAAGCTGAAGCTGAAATTGCTAAAGCAAAAGAATTATCATTAAATTTAGATAAAGAACTTTTTTCATTAGCTTCTACTAAAACAACAGTTTCTAATCGTTTAGAAACATATAAAACCAAATTACAAGTTTTACAAGATCATAAAAATAATAAAACCAATTTATATAAAGGTACTAAAACTATCGTTGAACATTCATCATTGTTTAAAGGATATAAAGGTACAGTTGCAGATTTAATTCAAGTGGAAAAAGAGTTTGCTAAAGCGATTGAATCAATATTAGCAAGTGCTTTACAACATATAGTTGTAGATACATCAGAAACTGCAGTTAAAGCTGTTAACTTTTTAAAAGAAAACCGTGGTGGATGAGCCACTTTCATCCCTTTAACTTCTATTCAACCAAAAGATATGCGTCAAGATCATTTAATGGCTCTCCAAGGGCAAAAGGGATTTGTTGCACTTGCATCTGAATTAGTTGATACAAAAGAAGAATTTTCAGTTTTAAAAAGATTTTTACTTGGTAATATTGTTGTTACACAAACAATCGAAGATGCTAATAGAATTTCTAAATTATTACAATTAAAATATATGGTAGTATCACTAGATGGTGATATTGTTAGAGTTGGTGGAGTTATGTCTGGTGGAGCGAAAGAAGATAATCAGAATAACTTACTTGAAATTGATAGAAATATTAGTGAATTTGAAAAAGCTATTCCAAAATTAATGGAAGAAAAATCACAACTAGAATTAAAAGAAGTTGAATTAAAAAACAAAAAGCAAGAATCAATTTCTACAATCAATGAATGATCAATGGAATTAAGTAATACAAAATCTAAAAGACTTGATTTAACTGACCGTAATGATGCTTTAAAAGTTCAATATGATGCAGTTAGTTCGCAAGCACTGGAATTTTCAAAAACTGATGAAATTACTGATGAAATTTCTAAACTAACTGAAAAGAGAAATGAAATATCAGCTAATTTAAGAATTAAAAGAACAAGAATCTCTTCTTTAGCTAGTGAAATTGCTCCCTTTGTTAGTCAAAAAACTGAAGTTGAAAATAGTTTATATGAATTAAGTAAAAATCATTCTCAGTTTATTAATGAAAAAAATAAAGTGGAATTTATTTTACAAGAGAATCAAAAAAGATTAACCGAACATTATCAAATGACTTTAGAAATGGCTCAATCATATCAAAAATTAGAGATAGATTTAGAAGAAGCAAGAGTTATTGTTAAAAATTTAAAACAAGATATTAAAGCACTTGGAAATGTTAATCTAGATTCAATTCAAGAATGCGAAGAAGTTGAAGAAAGATACAATAAATTAAAAGAAAATGAAAACGAATTAAGCGAAGCAAAAAATACTATTTTAGATGCTATTGCTGAAATGGATAAAATCATTGTTAATAAAATTCAAGAAACTGTGGATATTGTTAATAAAGAATTTAGATATGTCTTTCAAACTATGTTTGGTGGAGGAGATGCACAAATTCAATATACCGATCCACAAAATATTTTAGAAACGGGAATTGATATTATTGCTCAACCACCGGGAAAATCTGTTAAGAATTTAAAATTATTTTCCGGTGGAGAAAAAGCTATTATTGCTATTTCACTATTATTTGCAATTATTAAAGCTAAACCAATTCCACTATGTATTTTAGACGAGGTAGAAGCTGCACTTGATGAGGCAAATGTTATTCGTTATGCAGAATTTTTACAGTCATTAAAAGACAAAACACAATTTATAGTAATTACTCACCGTCACGGAACAATGACAAAAGTTGATCATTTATTTGGTGCAACTATGCAAAAAAGAGGAGTTACATCATTCTTTAGTGTTGAATTAGCAAAAGCTAAAGAATTGGTTGTGGAAGAAAATAATTAACAAAGTAATTTTATTTAAAAATTATTATAAAAAATAGACCATTTATTTAAAATTATAATGGTCTATTTTTATTTTTTATTAGCAGATTTTTTAATAAATGCATTAAATAATTTATGCGGAGCTAAAGGACGAGCTGTAAATTCTGGATGATATTGCACACCAATATAAAAGTCCTTACTTTTATCTTCGCAAGATTCAACTAATTTAAGTTCAGGATGGTATCCAGAAAAACTAAAATCTTCATCTTCCAAAATTGGAATATATTTTTCTTGCACTTCATAACGATGTCTATGTCTTTCAAAAACATTTGTTGTTTGATAATATTTTGCAATTAATGAATCTTTTTTAAAAACAGTTTCAGATTCTCCTAATCTTAATGTTCCTCCGATTTGATCATCCGCCTTTTTACCTTTAATAAGATCCAAAATATAAGTTTCTTGTTTATTTTTATTTGCAAACTCTTTACTTGTAGCATTTTTAATTCCCTTTAATCTGGCTTGAGCTACAGTCATCGCTTGCATTCCTAAACATATTCCTAAAGTGGGAATATTTTTTTCTCTAGTATATAGAGCGCCTAAAACTTTTCCTTCAAATCCTCTAGCTCCAAAGCCGGGTAAAATAACAACTCCGTGGGCACCATTTAGCATTTGTTTAATATTATTTTCATTTAATAATTCAGCATCAATATAATCTAATTTAATATGATAATTTAAATCAATGGCAGATATTTTTAAAGCTTCATTAATTGATTTATATGCATCAGAAAAAGCTGTATATTTACCCAACATCTTAATATTTAAGGTTTTTTTCTTATCCTTTTCTACTTTATTAACAAATTTAATTCACTTATTTAATTTAGGTTTTCTTTTTTTCATTTTAAAATAATTTAAAATAATACTAGCGGTGTTTTCATTTTCTAAATATAAAGGCATCTGATAAACATTTTCTAAATCCGGAGCAGAAATAACATTTTCTTTATTGATAAAAGTTGCATTTGCCACTTTAATTAAAATCGAATCTGGCAGAAAATGATTTGCTCTTAATAAAATCATATTAGGTTTAATACCCATTCCCTTTAATTTATTAACCGAATCTTGTGTGGGTTTGGTTTTAAAATCTTTTGATGTTTCTAAAAATGGTACATAAGTAACATGAACAAAAAATGTATTTTGTCCATTAAATTCACTACCCATTTGAGCAATAGCATAGATAAAAGGATTAGATTCAATATCTCCTACAGTTCCACCTATTTCAACAATTACAAAATCACTTTGATATTTTTGTTCAATGTTTTTTATAATAGAAATAATTTCATCAGTAACATGAGGAATAAATTGCACTGTTTT